>JANXWC010000069.1 GCA_025351355.1 Hyphomicrobiaceae bacterium | reverse complement strand
TTGCCACACGCTATGACAAACACGACGCCAACTTCCTGGCGTCGGTGAAACTTGCTGCAGTTCGCATCTGGATGCGATTTAATGAGTCGGTGACCTAGAGCACTCAATTCGACCCCTATGCTGGGGTGATCGGCTCCAAGCTTCGCTTCCCGAATGGCAATGATGCGTCGTGACACTGCCTCCGCGTCAGCGAACAAGTTTTGCGCGTTCAGCAGATATCGCTGAAAGCTCAGCGTCACTGCCATTTCAATACTGTCAACGCCGGACTCGGCTTGGCGAAGCCCCAGGGCGCGCTGCATAAAGCCTGCGGCTGCGGTGAACCGGCGCAGTTCTGACAGGTTGACGACAGCCGATTGGAGTAACGAAATAAGCGCCGGATCTGTCGTACTAACTTCAACGTCCACGATCCCAATAGCTCTATCAAATTTGGTTGCTGCCTCTTCGAAACGCCTGAGTTTGACCAGGACATCAGCCTCGCGCTCGAACGCGAGTGCGAAGTTCGTACTGTCGCGGCGCGTCCGCTTCGCAAGGCGCCCCAACTGCGCCTGCAGCCGGCTTAGTACTGGAAGCGCGTCGTCGAACTTGCCGGCCACATCGAGGTAGAGGGCGTAGCCGAACAACGGCGCGATCAGACGCGGACCGTCGACACCGTAAGCTTTCTCCAGCATCGGCAATGCACGCTGGAAAGCACTGACGGCGTCGGCATATCGTTTGCGGGCATAATGGTTTGTAGCCAGCAAAACGAGCGTGGCGGCGAGATCGGAGTGCGCAACGGGGCGCACCTTCTCATGCATCGCAATCAGGCGCTCGATCAGCGGCAGCGCGTCACCGTGGCGCCCTTGGCCGTGCAAGGTCACAATGAGATTGTTCAGATAGGGTGCACTTTCGATCGCATTTCGCCCAAATTGCTCCACGGCGATGTCGATTGCGCGGCGGAACTCATGTTCGGCATCGGCAAGTTTCTTCCCCGCCAACAGGCTGCGCCCGAGATCGTTCAGGCTCGTGGCCAATTCCGACTTGTCAACCTGCCGGCGAAGGTCGAGCTGATCGACGACCTTGCGCGCCAGCGCCGCGGCCTCTGCGTGGCGCTCCAGTGTCCGCAAGCGCACGATCCTTTCCCGTGCCGTCCGCAGGTACGGTTTCGTGTAGTTGCCGGCGCTTCCAGCGTAGAACTCAAGTGCTCCATCCCAAATGGCGTCTGCATCACTCTGGCGTCCGCCACGTTCCAGCTCATCAATCAAATTTCGGCGCATACGGTACGAGTCATCCCAGTCGCATGGCCAATTTCTGTCGCACACAACGATCGCTCGATGCATAATTTTGTTCGCCGCGTCCAGATCACCAAGCTTGGCGTCCGTCAGGCCACGTCGGTTCAACGCCTCGGCAAAGTCGTAGCTTTCTTCGCCCTTTTCGACCTTCGCCCGCTGCAGTAATTGGTCAGCCAGTGTCGACGCCGCTTGAAACTCTCCAGCTTCGTAGTGCTTCATCCACCGAGCGAATATTGCGACGAGCGTATCTGTGTCGGGCGGCTTGGCCTGACCTGGCACCGTCTGAGCAACGACACCTTGGGCAAACATAAGTCCACCTATTGACAGCGCGGTAGCCAAAGCCGCTGCGAAAATTCGAACCGGCCAACCCAAGTTCATGAGCGCAATCCGTCCCCTGAAGTATCAATCAGGGTCAAGTAAAGCACTCCACCTGACTGAGGGCAAACGACACCAGAAGCGAGCAAAACACGCCAGCCCCAAGGCGCTGCGGCTAGCTCCTTCTGCCGCCAGGCGCGGCTTGCTGTAGCGTGCAGCGCCGGATGCTCCTGCACACGCATTAAGTCTGCTGCTCGCATCAAATCTCGCGACGCATGCGGTCGGGAATGGGCCCAACGAGTGCGAATTGTGGCGGCGACGGAGGGTGTAGGGGCTAGAGGCGACATGCCGTGGCTTCGGTGTCCGTCACCTCGGTTGACAACTGCGCCACGCCAGTGCTGATTTCCATGCATGACAGCGGGGGGTTGATGCGCGGGATATTGAAGATCGGTGGCGGCGTGCTGGTTCTGCTCATGCTGGTCTATGCTGCCGGCCCGTTATGGGCGGGATGGCAATTGCGGCAGGCGATGCGCACGCGCGACGTCGCATTGCTGGAGGCGCGTGTCGATTGGCCATTGCTGCGTGCCAACCTGAAACCGCGCGTTGCCGATGCGATCACCGATAGCGCCGACAAAAGCGGTCCGATCGGCGGTGCCGTCAAGCGCGCGCTTGGCTCCGTACTGTCCAATACAGCCATCGATACGTTTGTGACACCGAACAATCTCAGCCGCATTCTGGCCGGTCGTGCGTTTTTGCTGAAGCCGGGAGCCAACAAACCCGCGACCGATAAGCCCGGCCCGTCCGATGCAAACGATCCGGCGGAAGATCCAGACGATCCCGTGCCGCCGAAGCGGGTGCGCTGGGCGTTCTTCGAAAGTCCCACGCGGTTTCGCGTCGAAGCGGTGAACCCGAAATTGCCCAACAGCCGGATCGTCACGATCCTGGCTCTGGAGGGGCTCTCTTGGAAGCTCATCGATATTGACATTATCAATAAATAACAAATGGTTGCCATATTTACGCTTAGGTTTTGGCAACCTTGCTGAGCTAGCGTGATCGTTGGACGTGCACAACGCGCATCCAAACCGATATACGGCCCCGGCCGTTGTTGGTGATTGCAGGACCAGCAGACATGTTCATGCCACACCAGCCACCTGACGTGACCGTTTTGCGCAGCCAACTGCGCCGCGGTCTCGCCATGACGTGGCTTGGCCTTGGCATGCTGGGCGGAGCCACGGTTCGCTTGGCGTGGATTGGCGTCACGCGGACGTTCGGTATCGGGTTAGCGCTCGTTGTATTGTTCGAGCAGTGGGGTTGGCGTCCCCTCGCCGCAGCGCTGGGTACGATCGCACAACTGGCGCCGATTGCCGCCCTGGAGCGCCTGATCCAGCGCTTGCCACCCTACGCCGCCCTGGTGACTTTTGCGCTGCCGGCACTTCTGCTTGTGCCGCTGAAGCTGCTAGCACTCTACCTGATTGCCAACGGCCATGCCGTAAGTGCGACGGCACTGTTCATCGGTGCCAAGGTGTTGGGCACCGCCATCGTCGCCAGGCTGTATAATCTGACCGAGCCGCAACTCATGCAGATCGCGTGGGTACGCCGTGGGCTCGAAGTGGTGCTGCCGCGACTGCACGCGCTGCATGCCGCAATCCGGCAGAGTTGGGCCTGGCGCTATGGACGCATGATCAAGGCGCGCATCAAACGTGCGCTGGCGCCGTACATTTTTGCGCTCAAGATGCGCATGGCCGGCCTGTTGTCGCCGCGCCGTGGCCAGTCTTAGATTGCGCCAGGCCAAGTCAGCAGAAATTATCTTCACCGGCTAACCCGCATGCGCCTTGAGGTGATTGATGGCGATCAGCCGGATTTCGCGCAGGTCCTTCAGCGCACGCTCTATGTCGGCACGTTTCCGGGCCATGTCCTCGATGACGGTGTCGACCTTGGCGACCAACACCTTGGCCTGGGTCACATGGTTGGGATCGGCGTCATAGAGCTCCAACCAATCGCGGATTTCTTCCAGACTGAAACCAAGGTTCTTGCCCTGCGTGATCAACTTGAGCCGTGCCCGCTCGCGTCGCGAATAACTGCGCGCCCGTCCCTTCCGTGGTGGCGAGATCAGGCCCTTGCTCTCATAAAACCGTATCGCGCGCGTGGTCAGGCCGAATGCCTCGGCGAGCTCGCCGATGGTAAAATGGCGGTCGGGTGCGTCCGGGTCGAGCAGCGCCGCATCGGTGACGGGGCGCCGAAGCGGACGGGGGTGGTCTCTCATGGTCTGCGCTGGTCATTTCTATTGCAGGACGAACGGAGCGTTTGCCCGTCACGCCGTTATCAGTTTTGCGACCTCTTCTGCCTTGAGTTCCTTTTTCGACAGTTTGCCGATCATCGTTTTGGGCAGCTCGGCCCTGAACTCGATTTCCGAAGGCATCTCGATCTTGGATAGGCGCGTCTCCAGATGTTTGCGAATGTCGTCCGCCGTCGCTGTCTGGCCGGCTTTAAGCTTGATGAACGCTTTGGGTGCCTCCCCGCGATATTGATCCTTGATGCCAATTACAGTGACTTCCTCGACCGCCGGATGTTCGTAGATTTTCTCCTCGAGATGGCGTGGATACACCTTGAAGCCGGAACAGATGATCATGTCCTTGATACGGTCGACGATGAAAATGAAGCCTTGCGGATCCATGTAGCCGACGTCACCGGTGCGGAAAAAATCACCGACGAAGGTGTCTGCCGTTTCCTGCGGTTGCTTGTAATAGCCCTTCATGACCTGCGGGCCTTTGATGCAGATTTCGCCGGGCTGACCCAAAGGGACTTCCTGCTCGGGTTTGCCGACTTCGCGGATGGAAATGATGGTGCCCGGCAACGGTTGGCCGATCGATCCGGCCTTGGCGCGTCCATCGAGCGGATTGACGGTGGCGCCGGGCGAGGTCTCCGACAAACCATAGGCTTCGACCACTTGTGCGCCCGTCAGGGCTTCGAACCCTTTCTTGATTTCTGCCGGCAACGGCGCCCCGCCCGACAGGCAGATCTTGAGCGAACTCAGATCAAGCTTCTTGGCGTCCTTGTGGTTCATGATCGCGCCGAAGATGGTCGGCACGCCCGGCATGATCGTCGGCTTGGCCTTGTCTATCAGCTTCATGGTATCGTCCAGCACGAAGCGCGGCATGATGATGATTTCGTAAGCCTCGGCAACCCCGAAGTTCATGATCCCGCTCATGGCGAAAACGTGGAAAAACGGCAGGATTCCGAGAATTTTCTCGGCGCCGGTTCTTGTCATGTTCCGTGTCCAGGCGATCGACTGCTGCACGTTGATGGTCAGGTTGGCGTGGGTCAGCATGGCACCCTTGGGCGTGCCAGTGGTGCCGCCGGTATATTGCAGCACGGCGATGTCTTCCATCGGATCGACGGCCACGGGACTGAACTTGCCGTCGTTGTCGACCAAGGTACTTTCGAGTACGATTTGGGCCGCGTTCGGCGAGGCCGCTATGCGCGAGAGTTCACGTCCCTTGAACAGTTTGAACAGGATCGATTTGGTGGCTGGCAGCAGCGCCGGAAACGATCCCACGACGGCGCGTTTGAGGGCGCCTTTGTCGAGTAGGGCCTCGACCTTCTCGAACAAGAGCTTCAGATCCAGCGTCACCATTATTTCGGTGTCGCTGTCGCGGATCTGATAGGCCAGCTCCTCGACAGTATAGAGCGGATTGTAGTTAACGACTGTTCCGCCGGCTTTGAGGATTGCATAGTAGTAGACAATAAAGGTCGGGCAGTTCGGCAGAAACAGGCCGACTTTTGTCCCTTTGGTTACGCCGATAGCTTGCAGCCCCTTTGCCGCCCGATCCGCCATGCGACCGATTTCGCCATAGCTGAGCGTGCTGCCAAGAAAGCTGGTCGCGGTCTTGGTCGGGTATTTCGCAACGGTCGCATCGAGCAGGGCGTAGACCGGTTTGGCAACAAAAGCCTCATTCCAATCAACGTTTTGCGGGTAATGTGTGAGCCAGGGCGCCAGGCTGGGCGGCGCGGTTGCAGACACGGCAGTCATGGTGGTCTCCCGGGGGCGTAGGCTGGTTGCACTCAGCCGTTATAACCGCATTACAACACGGTTTGGCTATCGAACGCCAGAAGCCATTAGAGGCTCCCTGGGAACATCGCCAGCCACCTATTCACTCCCAACCCCTGGATGTGGGCCGGTCCAGGGGGCCCGTGGGTTGGCTGGACTTGGCTGCCGTTTACGTATATGGCACGCCGACGCTTGCGGCGGGAGACCGGCTGCAGTAGCACTTGCATGGACGCGTGCCCGCCGCGCAAACTATTCTGCGCACAGCGCTTTTGATCGACGTGCCCGGGCACGTCGTAGGCGCCTCGGCTGGTGATGCGTGTTGACGCCGTTTGGAGAGAGCAATGGACGAAGTCGCAACCAAGATCGTCGACATCCTTAAAAAGCACATGAAAGAGCCGCGCGACGATATCGGCAACGATACGGCGTTGACGGATCTTAAAATAGAGTCGCTCGATCTCGCCATGATTGTTTTCGACATCGAAGACAGCTTTGGGATTGAAATTCCTTACAACGCCAACGAAGGCGAGGCCGGTGATTTCAAAACTGTCGGTTCCGTCGTCGAAAAGGTGCGCAGCCTGGTTGCCGAAAAGGCCAAGGCCTGAACTTGGCGGGGCGTGCGGTTCGTCAAGCACCTGCGGACTATCTTTGCGCCCGGTCGGATTGATGCGGGCGTGTTATTTGTGACTTCACCTAATCAGGATAGTTCACCGGTCGGTCGGGGCGGCGTGGTGCAGCTTGTACCCATAGTTGCGGATCGGAACCATGTCGAATACCAGCGAAAAGCGTCGTGTCGTCGTAACCGGAATGGGCGTCGTCACGCCGATCGGCCTTACCGTACCGGATTTCTGGTCCAACATCAGATCCGGGACGTGTGGCGTTACCGTGTTGGAGGGAATTCCGGAGCAGGACCTCAAAATCATGATCGCCGCGCAGATCAAGGCGGTTGATCACAAGGCCCGACTTCGCCATTGGAAGCGCGACAAACTGGTGACAATGGGCGACCGTTATTCCTGGTTCGCCGCGATGGCTGCTGATGAAGCCGTCAAAATGAGTGGCCTCGAAGTCCCCTTCGTCGACCCCTATCGCACGGCTTGCATCATCGGCTCCGGCGCTGGCGGTCTCACGACCCTAGAAACCGCCTATCGCGACCTCTTCATTCAGAAAAAGAAGGCGACGCACCCGCTTACCTTGCTGCGCATCATCGGCTCGTCCGGCGCAGCGCACGTGGGCATCGAGTTCGGCGTCAAGGGCCCGACTTTTGCCACCTGTAGCGCTTGTTCCACAGCGACCCATGCGATCGGCATGGCCAAAGATTATATCCAGAACGGCGTCGTCGACGTGGCTATTGCCGGCGCCTCGGAAAGCGTCATCAGTTACGGGACTATGAAGGCTTGGCAGGCATTACACGTGCTGTCGCCGGAGGGTTGCTTCCCATTTTCCAAAAATCGCAATGGCACCGTGCTTGGCGAAGGCGCAGGTGTGCTGGTTCTGGAAAGCTATGAGCATGCCAAGGCGCGCGGCGCAAAAATCTTCGCCGAATTGAGTGGTTACGGTACCAGCTCCGACAGCAGCGACATGGTCAAGCCGTCCGTCGAAGGCCCGCGCGAGGCGATGCGGATGGCGCTGACGAATGCGCGTCTGTCGCCCACCGACATCGACTATCTCAATGCCCACGGCACCGCCACCGCCGATAATGATCGCAACGAAACCAAGGCGATCAAAGAAGTCTTCGGCGATTACGCTTACAAGCTGGCGGTCTCATCGACCAAGTCCATGCATGGCCATCCCCTCGGCGCCGGCGGTGGAATCGAAGCGGTGGTTTCAATCAAGGCGCTGGAAGAGGGTTTCCTGCCGCCCACGATCGGCCTCAGTGAGCCCGATCCCGAGTGCGATCTCGATTACGTCCCGAACGTTGGTCGCGAGAAAAAATTGCGCCACGTGATGTCGAATTCGTTCGCGTTCGGCGGTCTCAATGCGGTGTTGATCTTCAGCCCGCCGCCGCAATAAGTCGTGCCGGTCGCCACGGTCAGTGGCGCAAGCCCGCAATCCTGAATGCTTCGGTATACGCCGTCCGGTCCTCTTGCCTGGTCCAGACGGTATTTTCCTTGATCCACGCCAGCGAAAAACCCGGCGACAATTGCACGATGCGCTTAAGTGTGGACACTGCCTCATTGGTCTCCCCGGCGTGGGCACAATTCATCAGCAGCGCACGATGAGCGCTGGGCATTGCCGGACTGTCTGCAATCGCACGTTTTGCAAAGCGAATGCCGTCGTCATAGCGCGCGACGGCGAAGCACGCGGTGGCGCGCACGCTATCGACCGTACCCGCGTTGCCGCGTGACAACAGATCGGTTGGCCCATTGAGCTCGGCCAAGTCAGCCTGTTGGAGCGCCAGCTCGCCGAACCCCGACCACGCCGTAGCAAGTCCGAGCAGGTAATGCCCGAAGGCCAGATGACGGTTGAGTTCGATGGCCTTCTGCAATGCGACAACAGCGTCAGTCGGGTGAACCCAGATCATCGCATAGCCGAGCGCCAGATGCGCCCAGGCCTCGTCCGGGTTTAAATCCAAAGCATCTTGCGCCGCTTGCAATGCCAGCGGGATCTGCAGCGCACGCGTTTGCCACCCCTGGTGCACACGCAAGGTCTGAATGAACGACAACAGGCTGTGCGCCTTGGACGAGTGCGGATCGGAGCCGATTGTCCGCCGCATGAGAGCTTCCGCATCGGCAACGCGGGCTTTGTCGCGGCTGTTGATGAGCGACAGCGCAAGTAACAGGCTTTCCCACGACTGCTGATCGGCCTTTGGCACGTCTCGGATACGCTGCAGCTCGAAAGCCAGCAACTGACGGCTGACCGTCGCAGCAAGTTCGCCAATCAGGCCTTCCTGCACTTCATCGAGCGATGTCGCGTTGCGCACGTAACGGTCGGCCCAGATGTTGCGGTCCGTCAGCCCATCGACCAGTTGCGCCGTCACGCAAATCCGGTTGTCCGCGCGCCGCACGCCGCCGCTAAGAACGTATCCGGCACCAATCTCTTGCGCAATTTGGCGCGCCGTCAATCTTCTTCCGGCCAAGACCTTTGCCGACTGCGCCGCGATAACCGAAAGACCGTCCAGGCGCGATAGTGTCGTGCGTGCGTCCTCATCAAATGCTGCGACACTGCCTGTCCCAAGGTCGCCGCCGAGATCGGCAAACGGTAACACGACAAGGCCCGGCCAGGTCGAAGGCACCAGTCGCTCGAACCGCATAGGCGAAGTCCCCGGATTCGCTTGCGGCATGTACCGCGGCGCAGCTTCACGTTCGCGCACGGCACCGATGAAGCGAAATCCGCGACCGCGTACCGTCTGAATGAGACGCTGCAAAGTGCCGGTGTCGTTGAGCGCGACACGGGCGGCATGAAGACGGGTATGCACCGTCGAATCCGAAACGCTGCGACCCCGCCAGACGTCCTGCAGGACCTCGTCAAGGGTGACGATCCGGTGGCTATTCTGGATCAGGCACGACAGCAAGTCGAAGACTTGCGGCTCCAGCGGCCGCAGCTTGCCATCCCGCCGCAACTCGCGGCAGCCGACATCGAGGGTGAAGGTCTCGAATTCGAAGGTCACAGAGTGCTCCGTGGAAACTTCGGTGCGCCAAGGGTTTGTAGCAAAGCTACTGCAAAAATCAAAATTCCCTAAATGAAAAATCAAGCTGCTCTAAAAGCGTGATGGCACGCGCTTTGCTAATATTGAAGGTCGGTACAGTCGCAATGTTGAAAGTCACGTGTCTTGGCCACGCTCCGTTTGGCAGCCTTTCAACGTGCGTTAAAGCCGATCCGCCATCGTAGCCCAAGGTTGGAGCCATGTTCAAAACCGCGCCTCCCCCCCGCAGTTTTACAGCCGCCGAGTTCTATTTTGCATTGGAGCCTCATCGCCTGACCCGTATGGACGACGTTGGCGCCTTTCTCGACCGGGTCGAACGGTATGCGCACGGGATCGCCGTAGCGGCCGGCTACGTTTGGAGTGCGCGAGGCCGCTATCCGATGGACGTGTGGATGGAGGTCTACCGTCGCGATCAGCCAACGGCTACGATCGGTTCGGCTTCGGAGTTTCCATGATTCAGCTAACGCTGAAACAATCCTAGAACACCACTGTCGCAATGGCCATCGCAGCCAGGCCTTCGCGGCGACCGGCGAAGCCGAGTTGCTCCGTCGTCGTCGCCTGTAGCGCCACCCGGCCGATATCGATGTGCAGGATTTCCGCCATCCGCGCCCGCATGGCCTCTCGATGCGGGGCGATGGTCGGCGCTTCGCACAGTACGGTAACGTCGACATTGCTGATGCGGCCGCCGCGCTCAGCCACCCGACGCACCGCATCCGCCAGGAATTGGTCCGATGAAGCGCCGCGCCAGCGTGGATCGGTATTGCGGAAGTGCTGCCCGATGTCGCCGTCGGCGATGGCGCCAAGCAAGGCGTCGGTGAGCGCGTGCAGCCCCACATCGCCGTCGCTGTGTGCTTCCACGCCATGCGTGTGGGGCACGCGCATGCCGCACAGCCAGACATGGTCGCCGTCCTTGAAGCGATGCACGTCGAAGCCCTGGCCGGTGCGAATATCCAGCGACGAGCCGTTCGGGGTGGCCGCGGCCATAAGCATATCCTCAGCTGTGGTGAGTTTGATGTTGGCTGCCTCGCCTGGGACTAATTGCACCCTGAGGCCATGCCATTCGGCAATCGCCGCGTCATCGGTGAAGTCGGCGCGGTCGGCGGCCCGCGCGGCCTGATGGGCGGCATAGATATCGGCGAAGCAAAACCCCTGCGGTGTCTGCGCGCGCCACAAGCCGTCACGCGGCACGGTCGCAGCAATCCCGCCATCTGCAGCGGCCCGCTTCAACGTATCACCGAGCGGCAACGCGGCGATGGCGCCGGGGGCTCGGTCGAGGGCGGCCAGTACGCGATCAATGATCGCCGTCGAGACGAAGGGGCGCGCCGCATCGTGGATCAACACGCGTCCCGGGCTGCACTTGGCCAGAGCTTGCAAACCAGCCAGCACCGAGAGCTGTCGCGTGGCGCTCCCGACTATGGGCTCCAGCAGCTTGCTGCGGCCGCTCCCAAGATCGGCGACTGCAGCAGCGTAGTGGGCGCGATCGTCGCGGTGAATAACCACCACGGCGTGGCTGATACCGGGATGCTTCAGGAACGGCATCAGTGCGTGGGCAAGCACAGTGAGCGATCCCAAAGCGGCATATTGCTTGGGGCCCGCTCCGCTGTCGCCAGCGCGTGTACCGCGTCCGGCGGCGACGATCAGGGCAACGGTGGAAAAATGCGGCGCCATGCCAGGGGTGCTCGTTCGGTGATAGGTCTCGTTTGTCTGGAAGGTCTTGGCAACGTTCGTCACGGAGGGCCTAAGCCGGTCTGCGCACTTGCGCACGTGCAGTCGGCGCAGATGTCTGCTTCGCGCGCCGCTCAGCCCAGATATTGATCGTATTGCCGATCACGACAATGGCTGCGCCGGCCATCACGCCCGGGCGCAGGTTTTCACCATACAGCAGCATGCCTATCGTGGCGATCAGCGGCAAGCGGAGGAAATCCATCGGCGCCACTATGATCGCGTCGGCCAGCGAGAACGCTCGGGTGAGCCCGAAATGCGCGCCGAGACCGGACAGCCCGAGCACACCGATCCACAGCCAGGTCTGGAGCGGCGTTGTGCCACCGGCGACCAGCGGCCAGTGGCCGTTTTGAACCCCGCCCGCCGCCAGCAAGGCCGTGGCAATGCCAACCTGCAGGACCTGCATCCAGAACAGGATGCGCAGCGGCGGGTCGACGCGGGTGAGCCGTTTGGTCAAGATCATCGAGCAGGCAAAGCCAAGCCCCGACGCGGCCGCGAACAACGTGCCGGTCGATGCGGTCATTTGCAGTTGGCCGGCAAATATTCCAGGCTCTATGACGACAATCGCACCGACGAAGCCGATCGCGGCAGCCAGCATGCGCCAGCCGCTCAGTTTTTCACCGAGCAGCAGCGGCGCCAGTAGCGCCAGCCATAGCGGCGCGGTGAACTCCAACGCGAACAATTCCGTCAGCGGGATCAGTGTCAGGGCAAAGAGCCAGGAATATTGCGCGCCATAGTGCACCAAGGCGCGCGCCAGATGCAGTGGCAGCACCGTTGTCCCCGCGTTGCCAATGCCCTGACTCCGCCAACAATATATCCCGCTTAGTACGATGACGCCGAATGCCGACCGCCAGAAAATCAACTCGTTGGTCGGCATGGTGCGCCCGGCTTCGCGGCCAGCCACCGCCATGACCGAGAACGAGACAAGCGCCAGCCCCATCCACAGCACGGCCCGCGTCAGATGCGATTGCATCCGGGGTGCTGCCGTTGTGAAAGTCTGTGTTGGCATGGTCGGGGTTCCGCAGGCGGGCATACGGCGATCGACGAAGCAGAACGGTCCAGCGCTCCGCGGTCGCTGCACCCTTTATTGATGATCTCGACCATGTGCGCAATCTGGGCTCATCGCCCACGCAGCAGCGCTAGCCTTTGGCCAGCATCCGCATACGTTCGCTGATTTGTTCCAGCACTGGCCTGACTATAGTTTCCGCGCCCGGTGCTTTGATCGCGGTCGTAACGAGCGCATCGAGCCCTGGCAGCATCGGCGTCACCAAGGCGCCGAGGTCTTTGCGGCCAGAGGCCGGCATTTTTTCGGCAGTCTCGCGAAGATCCAACAAAGCGGATGAATACCCGCGCAACTTCGGCAGGTTGGCCGACGCTGTTGCTTCGTCTCGGATGTTGCCGACCGTCGTCTTCAGGCCTGCGTAGATGCCCGCCATGCGTTTGCCGATATCGACGTTGTTGTAGACGAGCGAAACACCGGCGTCAGAGCCGCGCTTGGCCACTATTTGCCACGCCGCCAGGACCAAGAGTGCACCGGCCAGCACCGGCAGCCAGCGGCGCAGGTTGCCACCAACTTGCGCCGGACCCAGCTGCGGAGTGGCACGCGGCGGCATCACGGCCGATGGCGGCGGCACTGGCGTCTTCGGGGCTGTTGCGGCAGGCTCGGCGCGAACCGCGGCAGACGCTAGCGGTTTGGGTGCTGCAGCCGTCGTGACCGTCGGTGTGATCGCAGGCGAAGGGTCGGTTTTGACTGGCACTATGCTCGGCGCCGGCGCACCCGCACCATGTTCGGCAGTCGCCACGCTCGCAGCACTTGGCGCGGTCGTTGCCTCTTGTGCCGGCGCGGGCTCTACGGTCGCCGGTCTCGCGACGTTGGCCGATGATGCGGTTGCCGGTTGCGCTGCGACCGCCACTTCAGGCGCCGCACCAAGCAATCCGGTTGCAGCCAGCAGCTCGGCAAATCCCTTGGGCATGGCGGCGGCAATGTTGTCTTTTTGCCCGGCCAGCAGCGCCGTCAGGTCCGTGCCGTCGATCGAAGCGGTGCGCTGCTCTTTGGCGAGGCTACCCAGCACCAATGGTGTTATGCTGCCGAGCACTGCGGCGCTCGCCGATTGCGGCACGCCGGTGAATTTTCCGATGGCACTGGATAACGCCTCAACAGGCGCTTGCCCGAATAGCGTATGAAGCTGGCTCATGCCACGGTTACGCAGTGTCGCTGCATCGAGCGTCTCGATCGCCTCAACGAGGCTCTGCTGGCCGAGCAGGCCAGTCAATAAGCCCGCACCCGCTGGCTGCGCGACCTTACGCGAAATGGCTGCGAGGATTGCCGGCAGCGCTGCGGTGACAGCCATCTGCGCGAGCCGTGGATCGATCCCCAACGCGGTGGCAATGCGCCCCACCACGGCCGGCGTGAGCAGACTAGAAATGATCGTTACGATATTCATGAAAGACTCAATTGCTCGACGACCAACAACCATGCGCGATCTGCAGTTGTGACCCGCGATTGCTCCGTTCACAACGGAAAAGTGCACGCGGAACTTTCCGCGTGCACTTGCTATCCAAATCGTCGATGTCCTGTCGCCGCGTCTTACAGCTTGCTTTTGATGGCATCGGCAGTCTTATCGGTCGCCTTCTTGATGGCATCCTTGGCATCGCCCGTGGCTTTTTGTGCTTCGCCCTTGATCTCCTGGGCTTTGCCTTCCACCTGCATTTTATCGGAGTCGATGACCTTGCCGACGCCCTGTTTGACATTGCCGATGGCTTCGTTCGCTACACCCTTGATCTTGTCGGTTGTGCTACTCATGACGAAATTCCTTGGTTGTGATGAAGACGGCGGTAGAACGCCTCCTATGCGTTTTGAGTTCCGCGACGAACGTTCTTGCTGATGTCAGTGAAGCTCCAATCTCCGGTTGTCGACCCCATGAGTACGCGCACGATTCCCTTTCGTAAAATGAACGGCCTCGGCAACGAGATCGTCGTTGTGGATTTGCGTGCCGGCGAGCAGCCCTTCACGGCACAGCAAGCGGCGGCCATCGCCGCCGCACCGCGCTCGCACTTTGATCAGATGATGGTGCTCCACCCGCCGCGCACCGCCGGCACCGAAGCCTACGTCCGCATCTACAATACCGATGGTTCGGAGGCGCAGGCCTGCGGCAACGGCACGCGCTGCATTGGCTGGCTGGTGGCCGAGCAACTCGGCAGGTCGGCGCTCAAGTTCGAGACCATCGGCGGCGTTCTCGATGTGGTAGTCGACGGCCGCGACCGCATCAGCGTCGACATGGGAAAGCCGCGCTTCGCCTGGGCCGATATTCCGTTGGTCGAGCCGTTCCACGACACGCGCGCCGTCGAACTGCAGGTCGGCCCTATCGACGCGCCACTGATCCATTCGCCATCCGTCGTCAACATCGGCAACCCCCACGCGATCTTTTGGGTCGACCGGCTCGACATCGTCGATCTCGGCAAGGTCGGGCCGATGCTGGAGCATCACCGCCTGTTTCCCGAACGCGCCAATATCTCGCTGGCGGTTGTCATGAGCCCCACGGAAATCCGCCTCAAGACTTGGGAGCGTGGCGCCGGCCTCACGCGCGCCTGTGGTTCGGCCGCCTGCGCCGCCGCCGTTTCTGCCGCGCGCAAGCGACTGACCGGGCGCCGTGTCACCGTGCACGTTCCCGGTGGCCCGTTGGAAATCGAATGGAAGGCCGACGACCACATCATCATGACCGGCCCCATCGAAGACGAATACGCGGGCGAAGTCGTCGTCGGCTGAAGCGCAGGGTTGGGACAAGCGCAGGGTTGGGAAGAGTTGGGGCGCGCCACCAGACTGCGTCGCTGTATCGGACAATTTCATTGGCCACCGCGACCTGGTGGCTGTCCCCAGCCACAACGCCCCACCCCATTCGCCGTTCTCCCGGCCGCAGCGCCACACATCGCGGAACGATGCTCCGCATCGAGGCCGAGGAGAGCCGGGATCTTTCCCAGCCAATGACCGAGCAAGAACCCGGGTCGCGCTGCGCTTGCCCGGGAAGTCGGCGATTGAAACACCTTCACCGGCCCCGGTTCGCACCGTGCCGTTGATGACATGAGACCCGGAGCAATCCGGGGAGCAGAGCGCGGCCGAAGCCACAAATTCTGCGAACCCGCCACGCCGGGCGGGAGGTGCTCACCTCGAGTGTGAGCTTGTTGCGGTTTCGACCGCGCTCTGCGTTGCGTTTGTTTTACTCTCGACGCCCTATGATCGGGTTTGCAACCGCGCTGCTCTTTCAGCGGCGGGGCCTCGACGAGGCGTATCTGAAGCGACGCCGTCACTCCATGATTGATACGCGCTGCACAACACCAAGTCAGCAGTTCCAGACGGTTCTAGACCCGCCCCGATCCAACAAGGTAGTGCGAGAGTGCGGGAGGTCATGCATAAATGCAATTAATGCGTGTGTTTCTGGTAAATGCCCACAGTCACTTTGGATCCAAAATCTCCGCCAACGGGATCTGAAGCTAAGCTCCTGCTACGATCTCCAGGCTAACACCATTGATTTGTGCCCTGCCGGACAGCATTTTAGTCGACAAAGGCAACATGGCGCAGCAATTAGTACGTAAACGGCTGAAGCGGGTCAATAACTGACGGTGATTGCGGTGTAACGGTTCACAGGTTCCGGCACGTCCGGGCCCGTTTTCTTCCGGAGATTGGTCGCACCCTTGCCCGTTATCGTTATCTGGGCACCCGCGGGAACACCAATATCGATGAATGCCTTCGCGACCGCAAGCGCGCGAGCATACGATAGCTTCATCGCGTCTGGCTCGGCGGTGTCACAATATCCAACAATAGTAAGTTTGACGTTTGGCTTAAGCACGTCTTTGACAACGGCAACGATTTGCAAAGCGGACTCATTGACTGCTGAACCTCGCGCGTCGAAAAATATTGAGATGGGTTCTGATTGAGCCAGTGCAGATTTAGCTGCAAGAGCGAACACGAACACCAGCGAAATAGCTGCAAGTGAACGACGTAATAGTGCTATTTGAAGAGCCATTTATTCCTCAGTATTCGAAAGGTAATTGGGAAAATGGTATGTGGCAACAGTCACCATAAAAGCCAATAATCCGGCGGCTTGTCTCGCTCGATGTGCCGCCACCACGACTTCGTGGCTGGCGCCGCACTGTAATACGCCCGCCTCGCCCTCAACGATACACGAACGCGCTGTCGTCGAGGTCGATCTTGGGCAGCTCGTCCTTTTCGCGCCAGTAGTTCTGCGAGTGCTGCCATTCCGGTTTGTCGCCGCGCTTGGGCAGCAGATGCATTCCACGCATGAGATAGCCGGGATTGAAATCTTCCGGATCGATCCACGGCAATAGCAGCATATCCTTGTCTTCGGCGCGCAGTTGCGGTGTCACCTGCGAAACGCCCTTTCGCTTCATATGCGTGATCAGCTGGCACACGAAGTCGGCCACCAGATCGGCGCGCAGCGTCCAGCTGGCGCGAAAATAGCCGAACACCCACACCATATTGGGCACGCCCGTGAACATCATGCCGCGATAGGTGATGGTATCGCCGAACACCAGGGGCTTGCCGTCGATGACGAAGTCGATATCGCCGAGCACATTGAGATGGAAGCCGGTCGCCGTCACGATGATGTCGGCGTCCAGCGTTTTTCCAGATTTGAGCTGGAGGCCGGTCTCGGTAAACGTTTCGATTTCGTCGGTAACGACCGACGCCTTGCCCGCTTTGATGCCGGCGAACAGATCGCCGTCGGGAATGAAAGCGATGCGCTGCCGCCACGGCCGGTAACGCGGCGTAAAATGCTCTGCCACGTCTTCGGGACTGAGGTAGGCGCCCACGCCCGCCAGCAATTCCTGTTTCACCTTCTCGGGCTCGTTGAACGACATGCGTGTGAACATGTCCTGGTCGAACAATAGCTTCCTCCGAACGATTTCGTGGATCCAGTCCTCGTTGACCTGCAGCTGCCTGAGTGTGTCGGCCAACTCGACGGCGTTGCGCCCGGTACGGAAATAGGTCGGAGAGCGCTGCAGCATTGTTATGCTCGCGCAATCGTCGGGCATGTTTGGGATCAGCGTGGCAGCCGTCGCGCCGGAGCCGATGACGACGACGCGTTTGCCCTTTGTCTCGAGGTCCCGTGGCCACGTCTGCGGATGCACGATGCGGCCCTTGAATTTGTCCATGCCCGACCAATCCGGCGTATAGCCTTCGTCATGCCGGTAGTAGCCCTGGCACATCCACAGCAGGTTGGCGGTGAAGCGGTGTGTCGCGCCGGTTGTCGTTTCGACGGCATCGATTGTCCACAGCTTGGCTTCGCTCGACCACGTCGCGCGCACAATCTTGTGGTGATAGCGGATGTTCTTGGCCAGCTCGTTCTCGGCGATGACGTCGCCCATGTAGGTGAGGATTTCCTGCGCCGTCGCGATTGGCGGCCCCACCCACGGTTTGAAGCGATAACCGAACGTATAGAGGTCGCTGTCCGAGCGGATACCGGGATAGCGATGCGTCAGCCACGTGCCGCCGTAGCTCTCTTGCGCTTCCAGCACCACGTAGGTCGTGTCGGGGCATTGTTTGCCCAGATGATATGCGCCGCCGACGCCGGAGATCCCCGCGCCGACGATCAACACGTCGAAATGCTCGGACGGCGACTTTGTCTGCTTGCTCTTGAGTGCTTCCATCACGGTCATTGTATTGTCATCCCCGTCGTGGTGCTGCCGGCATCTAACCGCCTGATGTCGAGTTGATCACGCGTCGGCGATAAATGTCCAGCACGTGTGGAGCGCGTGGGCACGGAGCGCGTGGGGACAGCCACCAGCAAGTGTCGTCGGTGGAAGTGCCCGTGCCAGCGCGGCAGTTTGGTGGCTGTCCCCAGATACGCCCCAGATACGCCTGTCCCCAGATACGCGGCACTCGGCTTCCTAGAATTTCATGGCGTCATCATCCCAGATTTTCTGCGGCATCGGCAAGCCCTGCCAGATCTCCGGCCCGAGCGGCCGATCCGCCACTATGCCAAGTTTTTCCAGCACCAAAGCGAGCTGGCGTGCGTGCTGTCCGGAGTGCCACGTCGTGCGCTCGAAGAATTCGTGCACGGACTGCTTGCCGTAATACACCCGCGCCGGCACCGCGAAATCGGTATTCCTGCCACGCTCCTCCCACCACGTATGCAGTTGCGTCTGGACGTCCCGGCCGTAGGCCAGGATGGAGCCTTTGCTTGTCCAGATGGCCGGCGGCTTGCGATTATAGTCGCCCTCCACCAACTGCCGACCCAATGTCATGTGGGCGACGAATAGCTCGGCGATGTGGAAGATGTGGAACGTCAGATCCGCATATGAGCGTGGGCGACCGGGCAAGTGCTTGCCGATATCGGTGCCCGAAATCTGGCTGAAGTGGCGCTGCGCCGCGCTTTGGATCAGCGTCAGCCGGCGATAAAGTTCTGGTGGCGGCAGCAACGGCGCGACTTCCAACGTGATCCCCGCGACACGTGCCACATCGCCCAGCACCTGCCCGTTCGCCCAATCGTTGCCGCGCGCCAGGATCGGCACCGTCCGCACTCCGAGCGCTGCCAACTCATCCCGCGCCGTCTCGCTTTCCAGCACATTGACCGAGACGAAAGGCACGCCATGGCGCGTCAGGAATTCCTTCATGCGGAGGCAGCTCGTGCAGCCCGGTTGCCAATAAGCCTTCAACGGCGGTTGGCTATTGTGCAGCTCGAATGGCGATTGCTCGGCCATGATCGGATCCTCGGCAGTGTCAGGAAGTGCTGATCGAACGCTAGGTCGGACGCGAGCATTCGCCAACGCGCACGCGCTCATGCCTGCTATGCGCCCGCCTCGCGCAAAACCGAATCGAATGCGCGACCGGCGTCATGGCAACACTTTTTTTACCCTGTCGTGAAAGCATTAAAGTCCGTTCACTATAGGCCACACCAACGAAGAGCACATGCGCTCATGCCGGCCCAGCTTCCGCTGACAATTCCGCCTATCGCCTCCGGTCGTAACGATGCGATCAACGACACCGGGCGCACCGCGTTCTGCGGTCCCTACGTCGTCTCAGCGATCACCGGTTATCCGATTTCGCGCATCGAGGACGAGATCCGCGCCTTTCGCACGCCTGTCGTGCATGAAGGCAATGTCGCCGCCGATGCCGCCGAGCAGGCCGTCAAGGGCACCACCACCGAGGATGTCGCCGCCGCTTTGGCCAACTACGGCTATGCCATGAAGGCGATCGCAAATTATTTGGATTTGCCGCGCAAGGAGCGCCCGTCGTTGTGGACTTGGATGCAGCGGCCGCGCAATGCGTGGTCGTACTACATTCTGGCCGTCCACAAGGGCAAGGAAGGCCACTGGGTTTTGGTCAAGGGCGTCAAGCTTTGCGACACCTACAGCGGCGGTAAGTGGGAGTTCGTGTGCGACGGTCCACACAAGGGCGCCAAGGTCATGGAAATTTTCGAGGTCAAGCGGCGGATCGATTTCTGATCCGACTGCAGCGCACAATCACGCCAGCACGGCTGCGCTGGCCGCCTGTCCCGGCGTGAGCCAAGGCCGATGGTTGACAGTCGCGATGCGCCATACCCCCGCTTCCGGGCGATGTCGCGGATGCACATGTTCGAGCACCGTCACCGAAACGTTGTCGATGGTGAAGGCGTGCGAGATCTCGTGCGGTCCGCCGAGCGCCAGCCCGATCGCCGCCCGGATCGTGCCGCCGTGTGTCACCGTAACGATCTGGCGACCGGCAAATTTCGCATTGAGTTCGCCGATCAGCGGAATGACGCGCGCAACGAGATCGGGATAGCTTTCACCACCGTCGCCCGGCGCTCGTTCATCGCCCGTGGTCAGCCACAGCGTCTTCGGCGTATGCCCGCGGTCGCGGCGGAATTGCAGGCGGTCATAGCCCTGCCAGTCGCCCAGATGCTGTTCGTTGAACGCTTTATGCGCCGGCATCTCGGTGGGCGCGTGCTTGCCGCCGGACGCGGCATGGATCGCCGCCGCCGTCTGCTTGGCCCGCTTGAGGTCGCTCGTCACCCACACTGCGTCGCGCGGCAGCACCCCCGCCACAGCTCGGAACACCCTGTCGTCGGAGCAATCGCAATCGAGGTCGCGCTGCCCATAGATGCGACCGCCGTCCGGCACGGGCGCATGCCGCACCCACCACCAGCGCGTTTCCACCCAGCCGTCCGCTGTCGCGTGTGTCGCCCCTTTCATGTCGGTCTCACGCCTTGCCGGGTTTGTAGGAAGCAAACCCCTTGCCTTCGGCTGCCAGCTTGACCAGTAGCGGTGCCGGTTCCAGCGTCTTGTCGTTGGTCAGCTTGGCGAACTGGCTGAGATCGTCGCGGATTTTGGCGAGCCCGACGGTGTCGGCGTAATGCATCGGACCGCCGCGGCCCATCGGGAAGCCGTAGCCGTTGATCCACACGATATCGATGTCGCTTGCGCGAGCGGCGACGCCTTCCTCCAGGATGCGCGCGCCTTCATTGATCATCGGATAGAGCATACGACCGAGGATTTCCTGCTCGGTGATGGTGCGCCTCGTGTAGCCGAGTTTCTTCGATGCGGCGACGATGATGGCTTCCACTTCCGGATCGCGGATCGGTGTGCGGCGGCCTTCCTCGTAGCGATAGTAACCCTTGTTGGTCTTCTGGCCGAAGCGTCCGGCCTCGCAAATCGAGTCCGCGATTTCGGCGCGCACGCCGCGGTCCTTGCGGCTGCGGAAGCCGACGTCGAGGCCGGCCAGATCGCCCATCGCGAACGGCCCCATCGGGAAGCCGAAGCCGGTCACCACCGCGTCCACCTCATGCGGCATCGCGCCTTCCAGCAGCAGCAACTCCGATTGCTTGGAGCGTTGCGACAGCATGCGGTTGCCGACGAAGCCATGGCACAGCCCGACCACGACCGGCACCTTGTTGATGCGACGGCCAACGGCCATGGCAGTGGCCAGCGCATCGGGCGCGGTGTTGGTCGCGCGGACAATTTCCAACAGCTTCATCACATTCGCCGGCGAGAAAAAATGCATGCCCAGAACATCGCCGGGCCGCTTGGTCGCCGCCGCCATTTCGTCAATGTTGAGATACGACGTGTTGGACGCGATCACCGCGCCGGGCTTGGCGAATTTGTCGAGCGCTGCGAATACCGTCTTCTTCAGCGCCATTTCTTCGAACACGGCTTCCACGATCATGTCGGCGTCCTTGACATGCTCGAGGCCCACCTTCGGCGTAATCAGCGCCATCACCTTGTCGACGCTGGCCGGGTCCTGGCCCTGCCGGCGGGCGGTGGCCTCATAGTTTTTGCGGATGATCCCCATCCCGCGCTGCAGGTTCTCTTCGCTCTGCTCGATGATGGTCACGGGAATGCCGGCGCTGGCGAAGCTCATGGTGATGCCGCCGCCCATGGTGCCGGCGCCAAGGACGGCTACCCGCTCGATCTTGCGCGGCTTGACGTCGGGGCCGACGCCGGGCACGCGCGCTGCCTCCCGTTCGGCGAAGAACAGATGCCGTTGCGCCTTCGATTGCTCGCCGGCCACCAGCTTGAGGAAATAGGCGCGCTCCTGTTTCAACGCTTCATCGAGCGGCGTATCGATCGACAACTTGACCGCTTCGGCGCAAGCCACCGGCGCCTCCAGTCCGCGCGATTTCGATAGCAATTCGGTGACCAGCGCATCGAACTTACTGCGGTCGGCGCGTGTGGCCGTCAGCTTCGAGGTGTCTTCGCGCAAGCTCGGATGTTTCTTGCCCGAGGCCGCCACCTTTTCGGCGAACGCGATGGCGCCCACCTTCAGATCGCCGGGAATGATTTCCGCGATCAAGCCGAGCTCATGGCCGAGTTTGGCCGGCTGATGCGCACCGGTGACGATCACGCGCAACGCCGCTTCCGGGCCGATTGCACGGGGCAGCCGCTGCGTGCCGCCCGCGCCCGGCAGCAGCCCGAGCTTCACTTCCGGCAGTCCCCATTTCGCGTCCGGCGAGGCGACCCGATAGTGACAGCCGAGCGCCAGTTCCAATCCGCCTCCGAGCGCCGTGCCATGGATGGCCGCGATCGTCGGGATGGGGCTCGTCTCGAGCGCGGCGATGACTTCGCCCAGGCCCGGCGTCTGCGGCGGCTTGCCGAACTCGGTGATATCGGCGCCGGCCACGAACGTGCGGCCCTCGCAGATCAGCACGATGGCCTTGGCGCCGCCCTCGGCCTTGATCTTGGCCAGTTGCTCGGCGATGCCGGCTCTGACGGCATGGCTCAGGGCATTGACCGGCGGCGAGTTGATCGAAATGACGGCGACTACACCGTGGCGGGCTGAGGTGACGACGGACATCGGGGAGGACATGGGCGGGCTCCGGCTCTGGCTGATGGCGGCACGATAGCGGTCGGCGGGGCAAATGCAATACGTGCCGGCAATGGGGGCTTCGGTCGCGCTTGGACGCCACCGAATGTCAAGCTGTCGGTGCCCATTTGCGCTAAGCCACGCATCGCTTTAGTAGAGGCATCGAGGCCGCCGCCGCCCGCAATGGCGCGTACCCGGCGCTGGGGATATGACATCGCCTATGGATGCGAAGCTTAATATGTTGGCCGATGGCGGACGTGCGGCGCCCCGTGCCGCCGGCCCTGAACTCGCGCTGATCGTGCCCACGTTCAACGAGCGCGGCAATCTGCGTGAAGTCGTGCGTCAAGTGGCGGCGTCGCTTGGCGATGTCCGCTGGGAGTTGATCTTCGTCGACGATGCCTCGCCGGACGGGACAGCGGCACTGGCCGCCGAAATAGGCCTTGAGGACGGGCGCGTACGCTGCCTCAATCGCATCGGTCGGCGCGGGCTTGCCGGCGCCTGCATCGAAGGGTTCCTGGCCACGTCCGCTCCAATCATGGCCGTGATGGACGCCGACCTGCAGCACGACGCAACACTCCTGGCCCGCATGCTTGAGCGCCTGCGCACAACGTCCGCTGATCTCGTGATTGCCAGCCGTTACAGCGAGGGTGGGTCGGCAACTGAGGGTTTCTCGGCATTCCGGCGCTTCGCCAGTCGCCTGTCAACGGCGCTGGCGCGCTTTGCGACCGGCGTCGCAGTGACCGATCCGATGAGCGGCTTTTTCATGATCCGCCGCACAGCCTTCGTGCCGTTGGCACCCGATCTCGCCTCGGAAGGTTTCAAGATCCTGTTCGATATCCTCGCCACCGCGCACGGTGGCCTCAAGATCGAGGAAGTCACCTATTCATTCGCGGCACGGCAGGAGGGCGCGTCGAAATTCGACACCCAGAACATTCTCGATTTCCTCGGGCTGATCATCACCAAGGTGACGCAGGGTGTCGTCCCCGTTCGCTTCCTGAGTTTCGCGCTGATCGGTTCGGCCGGCATTCTCGTCCATCTCGCGGCCCTCGCCGTGCTCAAGCCGTTGGGCTTCTCCTTCGGCGAGGCGCAGACCGGCGCGACGCTTGTCGCCATGACCTCGAATTTCTTCCTCAACAACGCCACCACCTATCGCGATCGCCGCCTCAGCGGGATTGCGGCACTCAAGGCGCTGCTCGCATTCTATGTCATCTGCGGCATCGGCACGCTGAGCAACATCGGCGTCGCCAACTGGCTTTATCTCCACTATCCCCGCTGGATCGTGCCGGCGCTGATCGGTTCGGTGATCGGCGCGGTGTGGAATTTCACGCTGTCGAACCAGCTGCTGTGGCGCAAATGAGCGCTAGCGCTGCTGTGCGCGCACCGACGGGAGACGGCTGGGCGCTGCGATGGCTGCTGCTGCTGATCGTCGTCACTGGCATCGCGCGGCTCGTGCTGGCCTCGAGTATCGGGCTCGGCATCGACGAATCCTACACTGTCGCAACCGCGCGTACGTGGGCGCTCGCCACCTTCGATCATCCGCCGCTGGCCTGGTGGCTCGCCCATGGCGCGGCAACCCTGTGCGGCACCGAGGCGCCGCTCGCCGTGCGCCTGCCCTTCATTCTACTGTGCGCGCTCAGCACGTGGCTGGCCTTCGACGCGACGCGCTATCTCTACTCTGCCCGCGCCGGGTTGTTCGCAGCTGTCGCCCTCAACCTCGCGCCTGTACTTGCGTGGACCAGCGGCAGCATGGTGTTGCCTGATGGCCCGCTGTTAGCGGCGATGCTGGCGGCCTTGTGTTGCCTGGCGCGCGCCCTGTTCGGCGATTTGCGCGTGGCGCCGGTTTGGTGGCTGCTGGCGGGCCTTGCCACGGGTCTCGCCTGCCTCTCCAAGCTGCATGGCGCTGTCTTGTTGGCCGGCACAGGTCTTTTCATTCTCACATCAGCAGCGCATCGGCACTGGCTGCGCAGCCCGTGGCCGTATCTCGCCGCGTTGGTAACGCTGGCGCTTTTCAGCCCCGTGCTGATCTGGAATGCCGAACACGACTGGATTTCCTTTGCCTTCCAGGCCGGGCGTGCGCGCTCCTCGCGGCTGGACCTGACAGGTCCCTTCGTGGCGCTCGGCGGACAGGCGGCATTTCTATTGCCGTGGGTATGGGTCGCCCTGATGATCAGTCTCGGTCGCGCGGCCTGGGCGGGTCCCCGTTGCGCCCGCGACTGGTTGCTGTTCTGCCTCGCGGTTCTGCCCATCGCCGGTTTCACACTGATCTCGCTTGGTGGCACCCGGACGCTGTTTCATTGGGCCGCCCCTGGTTATCTTTTCGGCTGCATCCTGTTGGGTCGTGACCTCGCCCGCGATCTGGCCGATGGCGACCGCACGGCGCGCCTGTGGCTCGTCGGTTCCACGCTGTCACTGGTATTGCTGTTCGCGTCCGTCATTGCCCTCGTACGCCTGCCTTGGCCGACCATCGCCCTGCCCGGCGGCAAGGCCGTCCCCTACCCGCTGATCGAGACTCAATCCTGGCGGCCATTGCATGAAGCGCTGACGGAGCGGGGGTTGCTGAGCCGTCCCAATACCTTTGTCGCCGGCCTCAAATGGCATGAGGCCGCGCGCATCGACACGGCCTTGGCGCGCGTGCTGCAGGTTCGCTGTTTGTGCACCGATCCGCGCGGCTATGGCATTCTTTACGACAATCGCGCGCTGCTCGGACAGGACGCCATCATCGCTGGTTCCGCTCTTGCCGAAGCCGACGTCCGCACCGCGCTCGGCATCTATTTCAACACCATCGAACGGCTCGCCCCGGTCGACATTCTGCATGCCGGCCAGCCGCTGCTGACCCTCAATCTCTATCTCGGCCGCGGCCTGCGCGATCCCGGCACCATCCCGAACCTGCTCGCACCTTTTGTGCGCCATTTTTGATTGCGCAGCGGTTATTCACGGTGAACCGCTTCACACTTCCCCTAAACCGCTCTACATCGCCGTTATGGCACGAAATATTAGTGAAAATAGAGCGATAGGGCGCACGCTGAAAAGTATCGCGGATCTGGTTGATGCTGGATTCGTGCCGCCTGCCGATGCCGGTGCGCTTGGCGAGGTTGCGCGCCGCTATGCGATTGCGGTGACGCCCGCCATGGCCGCGTTGATCGATGCCGACGATCCCGCCGATCCGATCGGTCGCCAATTCCTGCCGACGTCGGCTGAACTCGACAGCAGCCCCGGTGAACGTGCCGATCCGATCGGCGATGGCCGCCACGAAAAGGTGCCGGGCCTTGTGCACCGTTATCCCGACCGCGTGTTGTTGAAGCTGACGCACGTCTGCCCGGTCTACTGCCGCTTCTGCTTTCGTCGCGAGATGGTGGGGCCGGGCGGCGCGCAGATGCTGGATGAGCCAGCCCTCGTCCGCGCGCTCGACTACATCGCCGCCGATCCCGGCATCTTCGAAGTGATCCTCACGGGCGGCGATCCGCTGATGCTGGCGCCGCGTCGGATTGCCGAGATATCGCGTCGGCTGGCGGCAATCCCGCATGTGCAGGTGCTGCGTTGGCATAGCCGGGTGCCCGTCGTTGCGCCCGAACGGGTCACAGCTGAAATGGTCGAAGCGTTGCGGGGCGGGGGCAAGGCAGTGTTCGTCATGCTGCACACCAATCATGCCCGCGAACTGACTGCGGCGGCGCGCGCGGTCGTCGCTCGACTCATCGACGGCGGCATCGTCATGCTGAGCCAGACGGTGCTGCTGGCCGGCATCAACGATAGCGCCGCCGTGATGGCCGACTTGATGCGCGCGCTCGTCTCCCTAAGAATTAAACCCTATTATCTCCATCACATGGATAAGGCGCCGGGTACGCGTCATTTCCGCACCAGCATCGCCGACGGACAGTCCCTCATGCGTGACCTGCGCGGCCGCTTGTCGGGTCTCGCACAGCCGCTCTACGTATTGGATATCCCTGGTGGGGTGGCGAAAGTGCCCATTCTGCCGAACTATCTTGAGCCGGACGGCAGCGTGCGCGCGCCCGACGGCTCGCTGCATCCTGATCCCGAGCGGGGTTAGCGCATGCGGTTGGACATCGCACTGGTCGACCGCGGGCTGGTGCCGACACGATCGCGCGCCTTGGATCTGATCCGCCGCGGCTTCGTTCGGGTTCGTGGCATCGTCGTCACCAAGGCCGGCCATGAAGTCGCTGCCGATGTCGATATCGCACTTGCCGCGGAGGCCCCGCGCCATGTCTCGCGCGGCGCCGAAAAACTGATCGCGGCGCTCGATGCGTTCGGCTTCGACGTGCAGAGCGGGCACGCCGTGGACATTGGTGCGTCCACAGGCGGTTTTACAGAAGTGCTGCTGGCGCGTGCTGCTAAAAGTGTCGTGGCCGTCGACGTCGGCCGGGCGCAGTTGCATCCGAGTCTCCGCTCAGACCCACGCGTTACGGTCCTTGAAGGTCGCGACGCCCGCGGGCTTAAGGCCGAGGATTTCGCCACAGCACCGACGGCGGTGACCGCCGATGTCAGCTTTATTTCGCTGCAGAAAGCGCTGCCGGTCATTCGCAATTTGGCAGCACCAGGGGCCTGGCTGGTGGCGCTCGTCAAGCCGCAGTTTGAAGTTGGCCGCGATCATGTCGGCAAAGGTGGCATCGTCCGTGATGCGGTGGCGCGCGTTGCCGCGGTCGACCGTATCGGCGACTGGCTCGCATCTCGGGGTTGGCCGGTCACGGGAACCGTCGCCTCGCCGATCAGCGGGGGCGACGGCAACCAGGAAATTTTGATCGGCGCCCGTAAAGCGGCTAAGGTGCTGGCATGAGTGATAGAACCATTGAACCAGCCGAACTGACGATTGCGCGTCTCGGGCGCGACGGTGACGGCTGCGCCGATACCGCCAATGGCCCTATCTTCATACCATTGGCGCTGCCGGGCGAGCGGTATCGGGACACGGCTGACGGGGCGGGTGAGCGCCTCGGCGTGCCGTCACCGGATCGTGTTGCGCCGCCGTGCCGGCATTTCGGCATATGCGGGGGATGTGCGGCCCAGCACATGGCGCCAGCCCTCTATCGGAGCTGGAAAGAAGGGTTGATCCGCGCGGGATTTCGTACCCAAGGCCTGGAGATCGAACTCGCGTCAATGTATTTCGCCGAGCCGCGGTCGCGCCGGCGGGCAGCGCTGACCGGCCGCGTCAACGGTGGCAAAGTAAGATTGGGCTATCACGAGCGTCGTAGCCACAGCTTGGTGGACCTTGGCGAATGCCCGGTGCTCACCGACCCGATCACGGTTAAATTTCCCGCATTGCGCGAACTGGCTGTCTACATCGGCGCCGGGGCGGCGAAGCCGGGCAAGCCGGTCGAGCTGCGCATCGAGGTGGCCGATCTCGCCGGCGGGCTCGATGTGGCGGTACACGGTAGCGGCGCGCCGCCGACCATGCAGGCCGCGGCGCAATTGGCCATTATTGCACGCCGCGCAGGCTTCGCGAGGCTGACGATCGAAGGGTTGACGGTCTGTGCCGAACGCGATCCGCAATTGATCACCGAGGCTGGCGCCATCGTGCCGCCGCCCGGTGCGTTCTTCCAAGCCGTCGCCGCCGCCGAGGCGCATATGGCTCAGTTGATCACCGCTGGTATCGGCAAATCAAAGCGGGTTGCGGATCTCTACTGCGGCACCGGCACCTTTAGCCTGCCCCTCGCCCGCCGCGCCCGGGTGACGGCCATCGATAGCGACAAAGCGGCATTGGCCGCCCTGACGCACGGCGCCCGCTTCGCCAGCAACCTGAAACCGATTGAAGCCCGCATGCGCGATCTCGCCGCCGAGCCGCTCTCGCCGCTGGAACTCGCCGAAGTCGACGCGGTGGTGTTCGATCCACCCCGCGCCGGCGCCAAGGCGCAATGCGAGATGATAGCCCGATCTAAAATCGGCACTGTCGTCGCGGTCTCCTGCAATCCCGGTACCCTGGCGCGCGATTGCCGGATCCTGGTCGACGCAGGTTTCGAACTCGGCGCCGTGCACGGCATCGACCAGTTCTTGTGGTCACCCCATGTTGAGGCCATCGTCACGTTGACCCGGCGGCGCTGACGTAAGGTCGGAACCGGGTGGTTTCGCGCAGGCATTGCTGATATAATGTTGCATTGACGTGGCCCGGCCGCACCAATCCTGCAACTCCTTCAGTTCGGAATAACCGATGGGACGATCACCGATGGCTGCCGAAGCGGTTGACATCCTCGCCACCGTCGGCGGCAACGATCCTGCAGCCCACGATCATGGCGTTTGCGTCGAAACGCTGCTCAACCGCGCTCGCCGCTCATTCGACGAGAAGGGCATGAAGCTGACGTCACTGCGTCTGCGTGTCCTCGAGGAGATTGCGGCCTCGCACGATGCGATGGGCGCCTACGATGTCCTGGAGCGGTTGTCGCAGAAGTCGGGCGGCCGGATGGCGCCCATCTCGGTCTATCGTGCGATTGACGCGTTGCAGCAAGCGGGTCTGGTGCATCGGTTGGAAAGCCGCAATGCCTATTTTGCCTGTCACGCCCCCCATACCAGCCGGCAGCGACACATGGCATTGGTCTGCGAAACATGCGCGGGGGTAACCGAAGTGGCCGTTTCATCGCTTCATGCGACGATCGAAGCCGCCTGCCGAACGCAGGGGTTCGAACTGCGATCGGCAGTTGCTGAAGCATTCGGTGTGTGTGCCACGTGCCAAGCGTCGCCCACCCATGCAAGCACCGAGGGCAGATCGTCGTGAGGAGTCCAAAATTCACGCGCGCCGTGCATCAATCGAGCGGCTTCGTCGATGGCCACCTTCACGAACACGGTGAAGACGGCGCCCATGATCATTCAGGCCCGCCGTTACCTCACCGCAGCGACGCGTTGGTCAGTGCGCGTGGCCTCACTTTCCGCAAGGGGTCACGAAATATCCTGGATCATGTCGATATCGATATCATGCCCGGCGAGATCGTCACTCTGATCGGCCCGAATGGTGCGGGCAAGACGTCGCTCGTGCGTTTGCTGCTCGCCATCGAGCAACCGAATTCGGGGCTCATCCAGCGGCAGCCGGGACTGGTTGTCGGCTATGTGCCGCAACGGTTCGATCTCGATCGGGCCATACCGATGACGGTGGAGCGCTTTTTGATGCTGTCGAGCGAGATGCGCGACGCGGATGCGCGTGCGCAGGCGCTCGTCGACGTCGGCGCGCCACAGCTAGGCGATCGTCAATTCAGCGAACTTTCAGGCGGCGAACTGCAGCGAATTCTGATTGCGCGGGCGCTGCTGCGCAATCCGAGGTTGCTAGTCCTGGACGAGCCGGTGCGCGGCGTTGATTTCGCGGGCGAAGCCGAACTCTACATGCTGATCTCAAAATTGCGCACCGATCGCGGCATGGGCGTGCTGCTGGTCAGTCACGATCTGCACGTGGTGATGGCACAGAGCGACAAAGTCATTTGTCTCAACCGACACGTCTGTTGCTCGGGCGTGCCCGACTCGGTGGCGCAGCATCCCGAATATGCGCGCTTGTTCGGCCCGCAGGCTGCGCGCGCGCTCGGCCTCTATACTCATGTTCACGATCATCGCCATGGCCTGTCCGGCGAAGCCGAGACATCAAAGCAACCGACCACCCGGGACAAACTCAATCCATGAACGAACCTTTCATGCTGCGTGCGTTGGCGGCGGGGCTCGGACTGGCCTTGATTGCGGCCCCGCTCGGCTGCTTCGTCGTCTGGCGGCGGATGGCTTATTTCGGCGAGACGGTATCGCAGACCGGTCTGATCGGCGTTGCGCTTGGGATCGGACTGTCGATCAATACCACGCTGAGCGTGCTGGTAGTGTCGGTGGCTGTCTCGTTGCTGCTGCTGTTGCTGGGACGCCAAGACAAAGTGCCGATCGACTCCATCCTGGGGGTGCTGGCACACACAGCGTTGGCGGTCGGCGTAATCGCGACAGCGCAGGTCAGTTCGACTCGCAACGACCTGCTGATGTCGATTCTTTTCGGCGATGTATTTTCGGTTACGGCAGCCGATCTGCGCTGGATCTATATCGGCGGCGCGTGCGCGCTAGCGGCGCTGTTCTACCTGTGGCGACCGCTGCTGGCTGCATCCGTCCACGAAGACATGGCGGCAGCGGAAGGCGTGCCGGTCGCCCAGACGACGGCAGCCTTCATCCTGGTGCTGGCCTTCGTCGTCGCCATCGCCCTGAAGATCGTCGGTGCCCTCGTGACGATCGCTTTCCTGATCATTCCTGCTGCCGCGGCGCGTCCATTTTCGGAAACGCCGGAGCAAATGGCATTTTTCGCCACCATCTTCGCGTTGCTATCGGCGGCGCTGGGCCTGCTGATATCCTACTCCGCCGACATCCCGGGGGGGCCGGCCATCGTTGTTGTGCTGGCGGCGATTTTCTCTGTAAGCATGGCGGCAACGCTGTGGCGTACGACTGGTTAGGCGCATCCTGTAGCGCCGCGAAAAATCCACATAACTCTACTATCCGAAGGAACTGACATGGCTAAGACCGCCATCACTGCCGATAAACTGAAGGTCAAGGTATTCGCCGACGGCGCCGACAAAGCCGCCATGCTGCAGATGTACAAAAATCCATTGGTGCGCGGCTTCACCACCAATCCGAGCCTGATGCGCAAGGCGGGTGTGAGCGATTACCAGGCGTTCGCCAAGCAACTTGTTGCAGCCATTCCTGACCGTCACCTGTCGTTTGAGGTATTCTCGGACGATCTCGATGAGATGGAACGGCAGGCCAATCTGATCAAGACCTGGGGCAAGAACGTCTACGTGAAGATCCCCGTCTCCAATACCAAGGGCGAGACGACCTACGCGATGATCCGGCGGCTTTCAGAGGCGGGCACGCAGGTCAACCTCACGGCGCTCTTCACCAATGATCAGGTGACCAAGGCCGTCGCCGCGCTGGGGGGACTGGCGCCGGCCTGCATCTCGGTCTTTGCCGGTCGGATCGCCGATGCCGGCATCGATCCGCTGCCCATGTTACAGAAAATGCTCGCTGAAATGGCGCCGCACAAAAATCTGGAGATGATCTGGGCAAGTCCGCGCGAGCCCTACAACGTCATGCAGGCCCACGACATCGGTTGTCATATCATCACGGCCACCAACGACATCATCAATCGCCTTCCTCTGTTCGGGAAAGATCTCGATGCCTATTCGCTCGAGACCGTGAAGATATTTCGGCAGGACGCCATCGCCGCAGGCTTCACCTTGCCCGCGTGAGGTCGCTTCGGCTTCATTCGCCTGCCGGACTTGGTGCCAGCTTGACCGGTCGGCCCGGCGGGCTTACCGCTAAATGCAGAACAACAGTGCCCCCCAAACACACGCCAAGGAGTTCGTCATGGTTCCCGCCAATGCCCTGAAATTTTACATCAATGGTGCCTGGGTGGATCCCGTAGAACCGCGCACTGTGGATGTGATCAATCCGGCGACCGAGGCGGTGCTCGGACAAGTGTCGATCGGTTCCGCCAAGGATGTGGATCTGGCGGTTGCTGCGGCACGCGCGGCGTTCCCCGGCTATTCGAAAACCACCCGCGAAGAGCGGATGGCGCTGCTCGAAAAAATCATTGCCGGGTACAAAAAGCGCTTCAATGAGATGGGCGCGGTGATCAGCGCGGAGATGGGTGCGCCGTTGGCCATGGCGGTCAAGATGCAGGCCGGCGCCGGCATGGGCCACTTCATGACCGCGCTCGCCATCCTCAAGGACTTCAAGTTCGCCGAGAACTGGGGCAGCACAGAAATTCTGCGTGAGCCGATCGGCGTCGCCGGCATGATCACGCCCTGGAACTGGCCGGCCAACCAGATCACCTGCAAGATCGCGCCGGCGTTGGCCACGGGCTGCACGATGGTGCTGAAGCCGTCGGAGATCGCGCCCTACAATGCGATCCTGATTGCCGAAATCCTGCATGAAGCCGGTGTACCGAAGGGCGTGTTCAACCTCGTCAACGGCGACGGGCCAGGCGTCGGCTCGGCGATGGCGGCGCATCCGGGCATCGATATCATGTCGTTTACCGGTTCGACGCGCGCCGGCGTCGAAGTGGCGATCCGCGCGGCACCGACTGTCAAACGCGTGTCGCAAGAGCTGGGCGGCAAGTCGCCGAACATCCTGCTCGACGATTGCGATTTCCCCAAAATGGTGACGGCGGGCGTGCAAGCCTGCATGCGCAATTCCGGCCAATCCTGCAATGCGCCGACGCGCATGCTGGTGCCGGCGGCACGCATGAAGGAAGTGGCTGGCATCGCCAAGGCAGCGGCCGAGAGCCTGAAGGTGGGCGATCCCAATGCGGACGGTATCGATCTCGGACCTGTCGTTTCGGCAGCCCAGTGGCAGAAAATTCAGGGCCTGATCGCCAAGGGCATCGAGGGCGGCGCAACGTTGGCCGCGGGCGGTCCCGGTCGTCCCGAGGGGCTGACTAAAGGTTACTATGTGCGCCCGACGATTTTCGCCGACGTGGACAACAAGATGACGATTGCGCAGGAGGAGATCTTCGGGCCGGTACTGGTGATCATCCCTTACAAAGATGAGGCCGACGCCATCAAGATCGCCAACGATACTCCGTTCGGGCTGGCTGCTTATGTCGAATCTGGTGACCGCGAACACGCCGTTCGCGTCGCGCGTGAGATCAAGGCGGGCATGGTCCACATCAACATGGCCTTCGCCGACGGCAAGGCGCCATTCGGCGGCATGAAGCAGTCGGGCAATGGCCGCGAGTGGGGCAAGTTCGGCTTCGACGAATATCTGGAGGTCAAGTCGGTGCTCGGCTACAACGCGGCCTAAGGGCGCGCAGCCCAAGGCCGCCTCATCCGGCCTTAATCCTTGGCGCCTCCGCGCCGGGCGGCCACTTTCACCCTTCGGGTATAAATTCTCCAAGGGCGAAAGCCACAACCTCGGTGATCGAGGTCTTGGGTCCTCTCTCCCTGGGGAGAGGATGTCCGAAGGGCAGGTGAGGATGCCTTTCGCTTCCAGTGTCGCCTGTTTCATGAGCGCGAATTCATTGTCAATCACGATCGACCAGCGCGGCGGACACGCGGTGCCCATGCTTGCCGGCACAGACAAGTCAGTCGGCGACATCGTTACTGCGGTACATGCCGAACCGCTTAACGACGGGCTTTTACGCTTATCAATTCCGGGGCTCGACCGAACCACGCTCGAGCCTCTGCTTGCTTATTGCGCCGCCCAGCAGTGCGCGGCGGACCAGGCCTCGTGCCCGGGGTGCCGGCGACGAACAATGCAAGCGGGGTTGCAGACGTTCGATGACTTTGTGGCGCAGCATCGTTCGATTGTCACCGCCGATGGTCACGTGCACTTGAGCGGCGCGGGCAGCAACGTGCTGACGGTGTCTTCGCTCGATCAACTCAGCAAGACCTGGGCCGGCGAAGAACTCTGGTTCCAGGCCAGGCGGGTGCTGCGAAAGTTGCGCTATGGCATCCGCAATACACAAGGCAAGCGCCCCGATGGCGCCATGCGCGACGCTGGTCCCGCGATCATCCTCGTCGAGCCGCAGTTGGCCGACAATATCGGCATGGTCGGTCGTGCGATGGCCAATTTCGGCTTAAGTGAATTGCGGTTGGTCAAGCCGCGCGATGGTTGGCCAAACGAGAAGGCGCGGATTGCTGCGTCCGGCGCCACCTTCATCATCGACGACGCACAGTGGTATCCGGATTTTGACGCCGCGCTGGCCGATTGCAGCTACGTGGTGGCCACAACGGCGCGGCAACGGGATCTGGCCAAGCCCGTGTTGACGCCGGAGCAGGCGGTTGCCGAGTTGCGGCAAAGAACCGCGCACGGGCAGCGCTGCGGCATCGTGTTCGGGCGCGAGCGCAACGGGCTGGAAACGTCAGAAATTGCTCGCGCCGATGCCATCGTCATGGCGCCGGTCGACAAGACGTTTGCGTCGCTCAATCTGGCGCAATCGGTGCTGCTGATTGCCTATGAGTGGATGAAACAATCTGGGCTGGGCTCGCTCGGCCGCGTCACGACCTACGAGACAGCGATCGCTGCCGGCATGAACAATCGTGGCTTCGCTCCCGCTACCAAGGCGGAAGTGCAGGGTTTTTTCGATCATCTGGAGGCGGAACTGGCGGAGCGAGGATTTTTCAATCCGCCCGAAAAACGCCCCACGATGGTGCAAAACCTGCGGTCGATGTTCACGCGCATGGAGGCCACACAACAGGAAGTGCGGACGCTGCGTGGGATCGTTAAAGCACTGGTCCACGGAAAAGGATCGCGGCAACGTGGACAATGACGGCGCTGCCATAAACTTGCCTCGATTGCGGACGAGCGATGCCGCGCGCATGATTGGTTAAAGTCTCGGACCCAGCGGTCACCTATGACGGCTGGCAGTGGTAGTCATGTGCTTCGCTGCGTCGATAAGGCTTAGCGGGCATGGTCGCAGGGTAGCGTTCGGGCCGAAGCAGACGTTGCGGTCGTCCAAGAGGATCGCCTCGGAAGCTGGTCTGCGGCAGAGATTCAAGTTGGGCAGAGAGCAGTCGCGACCGCCGCCGACACGTTCGGCTGGGAAACGGTCATTTGGTTCACGGCGGGAACAGCCGCGCGGAGGGGTTAAGCGCATGGGCGCAGTTATCAAAGGGCACATTATGAAACGCGTGACGGCAAAACTACTGGCCGCGGCGATCGTGGTGTCGGGTGCAACTGGATTTGTCGCAGGCCCGGATCGTGCCTATGCGCAGGGCAAGGATCTAAGTGACAAGTCAATCAATACATTGATGGATTACGCCTGGGCGATCACGCCCGCAAAATTCACGTTGCCGAGCGGCAAGGAAATCGTCGTCGATCTGACCAATCGCGCCAGCGCGATGGTCCCGCTCGACACGGCGCGCAACGTCATCCGGGTGGGGCGGCTGTCGGCCAACGCGCAGATCTGCGGGCTGCGCGAGGAGCAGGGCGCCAACTATCAGACGCTGATGGCGCGGGAGCAGGCCAACGGCAAATGGTCCGATCAGCAGCTCCTGTTCATCAGCCAGCTGCATCTGCTGACGGTCATGATGTTGACCGGCAAGGTCGCCGTCGTTTCCAGCGAAGGCGAGGACAAGACAGTCGTCGTGGACGAAAAGGCCAAGGCTGAAGCGGCCGCCAAGCCCGTGCCGACCTGCAGCGACACCGAACGCCAGAAAGTGGGCGAACAGATCAAGGCCTACCTGGAAGCCGAACCGGCGAAAAAATAGGGTGGCTGCAACTTGTGTCAACTCGGGGTTGGAGGGGTTGACGCAGCGCTTGTGATCCGCGATAAGCCACCGCAAGTAAGGGCTTGGCCTTCCGGCTGAGCCCTTTCCTATTCGCCACCGTGGTGTCCGGCATTGCGCCCTGTTTGGGACGTGCTTTGGCGCCTGTCGGTCGTCCGTGCGGACGACAGAGGAGGAGGCGATCGAAGCCGGCGGGATGTCTCGCGCGGCTAACCCCCGTGTATAACGAAAGACGGAGCCTGCCATGACGAAGCGCATTCGTGCCAAGCACAAGATCGACCGCCGCCTCGGCCAGAACATCTGGGGTCGCTCCAAGAGCCCGCTCAACAAGCGCGAATCGCGCCCCGGCCAGCATGGCGAGCGCCGCGCCGGCAAGCTCAGCGATTACGGCCAGCAGCTGCGCGCCAAGCAGAAGCTGAAAGGCTATTACGGCAATATCGGCGAACGTCAGTTCAACAGCATCTACAAGGAAGCGTCGCGCCTGAAAGGCTCGACTTCCGAGCAGCTGATCGGTTTGCTGGAGCGTCGGCTTGACGCGGTCGTCTACCGCTCGAAATTTGTGCCGACCGTTTTCGCGGCGCGCCAGATCATCAGCCACGGACACATCACCGTCAACGGCCGCAAGGTGAACGTGGCGTCGTTCCGTTGCCGGGTCGGCGATGTCATCGAATTGAAGGAAAAGTCGCGCCAGCTGACGACGGTTCTCGAAGCGGTCAAGAGCTCGGAACGCGACGTGCCCGACTACATCGAGGTCGACCACAACAAAATGACGGCGAAATTCAACCGCATTCCCGTGTTGTCGGACGTACCGTTCCCCGTCACCATGGAACCGAACCTGGTGGTCGAGTTCTATTCGCGCTGATCCGGACTTTATTTTGTTCGAAAATACCGAGGGGCAGTTCGCAAGGACTGCCTTTTTTCGTGTCTTCGGGGTTGGGAAATACGGCGATCTTGACGCAGCGCGACAGGTCCCGTCTATTGCGGACACGGGGGCTTTGATGCGGACGTTCGCCGCCATCAGTCAAAAAGAGCATGATCAAAAAGGAACTGCGTAATGATGAAACTGACACGACGTGAGGCGTTGTTAGGCGCCAGCGCGCTGGCTGCGCTCAGCGCGAGCCGCGCGGCGATGGCGCAGGCGAAATTTTTCCGCATCGGGACTGGCGGGACCGGCGGCACGTATTATCCGATCGGCGGCTTGATCGCCAACGCGATCTCGACGGATGCGTTGAACGCAAGTGCGGTCGCGACCAACGGTTCGGTGGCGAACGTCAACGGCATCGTCGGCGGCGCCATGGAATCAGGGTTTTCGCAGGCCGACGTGGCGTCGTGGGCCTACACTGGCACGGGCATTTATGAAGGCAAGCCGAAGGTGGAGGAATTGCGCGCCATCGCCAACCTCTATCCCGAAACGGTGCACATCGTCGTCAAGAAGGGCGCCGGTATCAAAACCATCGCCGATCTCAAGGGCAAGCGCATCTCGCTCGACGAGCCGGGATCGGGAACGCTGGTCAATGCCAAGGCTTTGCTGGGCGCCTATGGCGTGACTGAAAAAGACATCAAACCGGAATATCTCAAGCAGCAGCAGGCGTCCGACAAATTCAAGGATGGCACGCTTGATGCGTTTTTCCAGACCACGGGCTTCCCGCAGGGTACTTTGACGGAGCTGGCATCGACCAACGGCTTTGAATTGCTCGCCATCGACGGCGCCGAGGCCGCCAAATTGCGCGAGCAGTTCAAGTTCTTCGCCGCCGACGAGATCCCGGAAGGGACGTACAAGGGCGTGGCGGGAGTCAAGACGCTGTCCGTCGGCGCACAATGGGTGACCAGTTCGAAAATGGACGCGGAACTCGTCTATCAAGTGACGAAGGGACTATGGAGCGACACGACCCGCACGGTGTTGGATAACGGCCACGGCAAAGGCAAGGCAATCCAGAAAGCGACGGCGTTGTCTGGCCTCGGCGTCCCGCTGCATCCCGGCGCCGAGAGGTTCTACAAGGAAGCCGGATTGCTGAAGTAAAGCGCGCCCGAAAGCATCGCGTTTGATTTGTATTCGCGAGCCGCTCCACGATGGTGCGGCTCGCATTGCCTGTGGCCGCTCTGCCTTGACAACTGTTTCCGGACAAAGGGACCGTATGAGCCTGCTCGACGCGGAAAAATCAGCTGCCGAACTGGCCAAGCTCGAAGCGGAGCTCGATCCGGAAATGCAGTTCCGCCCGCTCGGCGTGCATGCCGGATGGCTGGTGGCGGGATTGTTGTTCGTGTTGTCGTGCTTCCACTATTACACCGCCGGCTTCGGTCTGTTGCCGGAAGTGACGCATCGCGGCATCCACCTGGCTTTTGTGTTGGGACTGATCTTCCTGGTGTTCCCGTTCCGGCGCATGAAGGCATCGGAACTGCCGAAGTCGAGCCTGCTGTATCCGCTGGGAATCTCGATCGTCGACTGGCTGCTCGCCATCGGCGCGGTGGTATCCTCGCTCTATGTGCCGTGGGTGTATCAAGATCTTGTCTTCCGTATCGGCAATCCCGATCCCGCCGACTGGATCATGGGCACGATCATGATTGTGGTGTTGCTTGAAGCGACTCGTCGCGCCGTCGGGATTGCACTGCCGATCATTGCCACTTGCTTGATGATCTACGCGCTGTATGGGCCATATTTGCCGGGCGTGTTTGCGCATCCCGGAAATACCTGGAAGAGCGTCGTCAATCACCTCTATCTCACCAGCGTCGGCATCTACGGCATCGCGTTGGGCGTGGTGGCGACTTACGTCTTCCACTACGTGCTGTTCGGCGTGTTGGCGACGCGCATCGGGCTCGGCCGCTTGTTCATCGATATTGCGACTGCAGTCGCGGGACGGTTCTCCGGCGGACCGGCGAAAGTGTCGATTTTCGCCTCCGGCTTGTTCGGCATGATCTCCGGCTCGTCCATCGCCAATACGGTGACTGTCGGCTCGCTGACGATTCCGATGATGATCCGCATCGGCTATCCCCGGCATTTCGCGGCAGCCGTCGAATCGACCGCTGCAACAGGTGGGCAGATCACGCCGCCGATCATGGGTGCAGCCGCGTTCCTGATGGTCGAGTATCTCGGGTTGCCCTACCAGACCATCATTCTGGCGGCGATCGTGCCGGCCTGCATGCATTTCTTCGGCGTGTTCTGCCAGGTGCATTTCGAGGCCAAGAAGCTTGGCATGCAAGGCATTCCCGTCGCCGAATTGCCGGAATGGCGGACCGTGTTGAAGCGGGATTGGCCGGTTGCCGCACCACTGCTGGTGCTGTTGATGGTGCTGTTCTCCAACTACACGCCTTATCTGGCGGCGTTCTGGGGCATCACCACCTGCATCACGATTGGGCTGACCAATCGCAATGCGTTGGTCGCCGTTGGCATGGTGTTGGTGCTGGGCGCAGCCATTCTGTTGGGGGTCCTCAACGAATGGTCGGGATTACTTTTGATCATCGGGGCCTGCATCGCCGTCAGCGTCTGGTGGACCATTGCCGACAAGCTCGAAGGTCGTGAACGGCTGATCCAAATGGCCGACGCGTTCGTGCTCGGCGCCAAGTACGCGATCAGCGTCGGCGGGGCGGCGGCGACGGTCGGCATCATCGTCGGCATCGTCACGCTGACGGGTATCGGTTTCAAGCTGTCGGTCATCATCACAACGGCATCGGGACTGCTGGCCAATGGGTTCGGCAGCGTCCTGCCGGTATGGCTGTTCGACGCGCCGGGATTGACCTTGTTCTTCACGCTGGTGCTGACGGCGATCGTCTGTCTGATGCTGGGCGCCGGTGTGCCGACAACACCGACCTACATCATCATGGTCACGATTGCGCAGCCGGCACTCGGCATGCTCGGCGTTGCGCCCCTGGTCTCGCATTTCTTCGTATTCTACTACGGTGTGCTGGCCGACATCACCCCACCGGTCGCACTAGCCGCATACGCGGGCGCGAGCATGGCCGGCGCCGACCCGTTCAAAACCGGCAATACCGCGTTCCGCCTGGCCATGGCCAAGGCGCTGGTACCGTTCGTATTTGTCTATTCACCGGCCATGCTGCTGGTCACCAAAGAGTTCACCTGGCCAATCTTTGTTGAGACGACGGCCGGCTGCGTTGTCGGCATCGTGTTGCTGGCGGCGGCTTTGACCGGCTATGGCCTGGCGTTTATGCGGACGTGGGAGCGTCTGCTGCTGTTCGTGGCTTCGGTAATGGTCATCAGTCCGAACCGCACGGCGACCATTGTTGGACTATTGCTGGCCGTGCCGGTAGTTGCCCATCAGGTGCAGTTGTGGAGGACGGGGCGGGAGCAGGCCAAGCCAATGGTCGTGGTGCCGTCTTAACGGCATGGGCGTGCAGAGGGTCCCTCTCAGCGAAAGATACCCATGGGCATTTTGCTCTGGATGATCTCGGAACTGCCGACCGGTAAATCGATGCGCAGGCCATCAAAGCCAGCCACCCAAGCGGCATCCGGCCTGTGCGCCGACATGCCTTCGAAGTAGAGCGGATTGAGCCAACTCGTCGGTAACGGCGGCGAGAAATGGGTCAAGACCAGTAACCGGACGCCGGCCTGGTTGGCGACTTCGGCAGCGTCGACCGGGCTCGCGTGATAGTTCTCGATATCGCTGAAGATCTTGGCAATGACGGGATTGCCCTGCTGCAGCGCCACGTCGGCGATGATCTGGCGCATGCGCTGTGATTGCGCTTCGTGCACGAGTACGTCGGCGCCCTTGGCGTTGGTGACGACGTTGCGCCATTTAGTGGTGTCGCCGCTGATCACGACGGAACGGCCTCGGTAGTCGAAGCGGTAGCCGACGGCGGGTTTAATGGGTGGATGGTTGACGTCGAACGCGGTGATCTTCAGGCCGTCGCTGTCCAGAATGACTTCCGCTTCATCCCGCGCTGTGGACATGCCGACGTGAAACGGCCGCGCGAGCAAGGGCGCCGCCTCGATCGGCGTGATGTCGCGACCGTGGTGGGCGGCCCGGTAGCCGTCGTCAAGCGCGTAGGCCTCGTTGATGCCGGCCGTGATCCGCTCGACGCCCGGACCGCCGAACACCGGCAGCGGGTGCTTGCGTCCGGCTGCCCAGGTCTGGAAGCGGAATTCGCCGAGGTCGCCGAAATGATCGGAATGAAAGTGCGTCAGGAAAATTCCCGCGACGCGCTCGCCGGGAATGCCCATCAGTGCCAGAACCTTCCACGAATCCGGTCCGGTATCGACGACGAAAACGCGACCGCCAGCGATAACGAGTGTGCAGGATTTCGCGCGATTGGGATCAGGTAAGGGCGACGATGTTCCGCATAGGATCACGCGGAGGGCCTTGGCGTCGAACAGCTCCGTCTTGTCCAGCGGCTGACTGAGCCGCGCGCGGATCTGGCGTTCGACGAGATAGGCGATGGCAGCGGGGCTGCGTGCCGCGACGATTGCCGCAGCGCCGCCCAACAGCACGAGCGCCAAAATGACTAGGGCCGCTCGCCGCAGGAGCATCATGGCGATGGCCGTCAGTGGGCGTTCAGGAACGTTGCGCGGTAATTGCCCTTTTCCTTCACGAACAGTTCGCTGACTTGAGGGTGGCGCAAAGCCTTGCCGCTGGTATCGGGAAGCAGGTTCTGCTCGGACACGTACGCCACGTACTCCGTCTCGGAGTTCTCAGCCAGCAGATGATAGAACGGCTGGTCTTTGCGCGGCCGGATCTCGGCCGGGATCGACGACCACCACTCTTCGGTGGAGTTGAACACCGGATCGATGTCGTAAATAATGCCGCGGAACGGATAGATGCGGTGGCGCACCACATCGCCGAGCCGAAACTTCGCTTCTCGCATTGTTGCTGGCATGACCTACACACGCGGTTCTGACTAGAGCGTTGACGGTACCACATCTGCCGCGAAACGAGTCAAGCATTGGTGTGCTCATTTTCCGGGGTATTGGCAGACATGCATCAGTTTAGCTCAGTGTCCCGCTGCGGGTCCGGAGGGTTGTGCTGCGGCTGGGCGCCTCATCAGACAGACGGTAAAAGCTAAGCTGCCGTAGAGGATCGCCAACACCAAGAAGACGTCGGCAAACGCCATCACTACCCCCTGCCTGTGGACGATGCCCGAAAGTTGCTTAAGGGCCATGTCCTGGGCACTAGAGCCAAACGCAGCCATTCCCTTGGTCAAATTGGCCAGCGCCTCGGCGGCAGGGCCATGTGCCGCCGTAAAGCGTTCGTGCAGCCGGGCAAGATGGAGATCGGTACGTTCGTTAAGCATGGTGGCGAGCATGGCGAGCCCCACGGCACCACCGAGGTTGCGGGTGAGATTGAACAGCCCGGCCGCGTTCTTGAGCCGTTCAGGCGGCAGTGAACCAAGGGCCATGTTGTTTACCGGGATCATGGCAAACATCAGCCCGAAGCCTCTCAGAACTTGAGGCCAGAAGATCTCCCAGAAGTCCCAGTCGCGCGTCATGCCGGTCATCAGGTAACTGCTCAGGCCAAGGGAGAGCAACCCAATGAACATCATCCACCGCGGATCAATCTTGCTCATCAGCTTGCCGGCGATCGGCGCTGTGATGAATTGCGTCGCACCGGTGACGAACAGCGCCTCGCCGATCATCAGCGCGTTGTAACCGCGGATCTGACCGAGATAGACCGGATAAAGGTATGTGAGGCCATAAAGCCCGATGCCAACCGTGAAAGAGAACAGCGATCCGAGCGCAAAATTGCGATTGGCGAAAGCGCGAATATCGACGATGGGCTGGTCGGCGGTCAGCACGCGGGCAAAAAATACGACCGCCGAAATGGCCGAAACCCCTGTCAGCCAGAACACCGAACTATCGTTGAACCAATCGTTGCGGGGACCTTCCTCGAGCACATATTCAAGTGCGCCGAGGAACCCGGCCATCGACAACAGTCCCGTCCAGTCGAAGCGATCAAGGAGGGCCCAATTTGGTTGGTCAAAATCAATGCGCGTGAAAGCGGCCACCGTGACGATGATCCCTGGAATGACGTTGATGAAAAACAGCCAGTGCCACGAAAGCGCATCGGTGAGGTAACCACCGACGGTCGGCCCGATGGTGGGTGCGAGCGTGGCAACAAGGCCGATCATCGGCGAAATGACAGGGATCTTCGATTTCGGAAAGATCGTGTACGAGGTGGCGAAAACGGTGGGGATCATACCGCCGCCGATGAAGCCTTGTACCGCGCGCCAGAAAATCATGCTGCCGATCGACGTGCTGAGGCCGCACATGAGGCTGGCAAAAGTGAAACCGCCAGCAGATAGGGCAAACAGGTAGCGGGTCCCCATGGCGCGCGACAGGAAGCCGGACAGCGGGATCATGATCACTTCGGCGATCAGATAGGACGTCTGGACCCAGGTGATTTCGCTGGAGCTGGCAGAAAGGCCGGCTTGGATTTCCGCCAGCGATGCGGAAACGATCTGGATGTCGAGGATCGCCATGAACATGCCGAACACCATCAGCATGAACGTCAACAGCTTGCGGCGATCAATCCGGTCGTCCGCGCGCGGGACGTCGATGGGAGATTGGGCTGCAGATGCATTTGCCATCGGTTGAACTTCCTGCCTCGCCCGTCAATTATTGCGCGCGGTCTGGGCAGGTGCGTCTTTGCCGGGCTTGGTATCGACGCTGACGATGACACTCATGCCGGGCCGCAGCAGTAATTGGGCGGCGGTCTCGCCGGGAACGGCGATGCGGACAGTAATGCGTTGGACGACTTTGGTGAAATTGCCGGTCGCATTGTCGGGAGGAAGCAGCGAGAATACGGAACCCGATGCTGGCGCCACACTCACGACGCGGCCGTCGATCACGCGGCTGCCCAAGGCGTCGACCGTGATTTTCACCTTCTGGTCGACCTGCACCCGCGACAACTGTGTTTCCTTGAAATTCGCATCGATATAGACGTCCTTCAACGGCACGAGGCTGGCGAGACGTTGGGCTGGTTGGACGTAGTCGCCCACCTGCACCGCGCGATTACCGAACACGCCATCGAACGGCGCGCGAATTTCGGTAAACGTCAGATCACGCTCTGCTTTGGCGACGGCAGTTTCATTTTGCTTGAGCAGGTTCGCGGCCTCGACGCGTTGAGCGGAGAGCACCGAAACATTGGCGATGGCCGCCGCAACCGAGGCTTCCGCCGCGGCAACGCCTGCCACGGCCTGATCACGCGCCGCCTTCGCTTGGTCGAAGGCTTGGACGCTATTGATCTGGCGCGCAGCGAGGTCGGATTGCCGTTTGAAGTCGAGTTCCGCCTTGACCGCGGCGGCTTTGGCGGACGCTGCTTGCGCACGCGCCTGATCGACCATCGATTGCTGCGCAGCGGTCTGCTTTTCAATGCGAGCGATGGTGGAGCGTTGCGTCTCGCTCTGGTCGCGGGCGGAACGCAACGCCAGTTGATAGTCGCCAGCGTCGATGCGGGCGATGACATCGCCAGTCTTGATCGAGGCATTGTCGGCAACAGCAACCTCGGTCACGTAGCCCCCGACCTTCGGTGAGATATTGGCGGCCCGCGCGCCGACATAGGCGTCATCAGTGGTCACGAGATACCGGCCGACCGTCCACCAACTGGCGCCAAAGTAGGCGCACGCCGCAAGGGCGACGAGAACGACGAGTCCGATCGCCTGTCGACGACGCGGAGTGGCGGCACCTGGCGAAGCAGGCAATTTAGACTGCGCCGGGGGTCTCGACGCGGGCTTGATTTCGTTGTCGAGTTGGGTCGATGGCCGCGACTCAAGCTTGGCGTCAGGGGCTGGGGCGTCGTCGAGCATGAGTGTATTCCAATGGAAAAAGAAGGGGCCGGAGAATGACCGGACCGTTCAGTCAGCATTGACATAATCAAACTGTTCGCTTATGTCAATGACTGAACGGTTCGGTCAAAAAAGCGTGATCGTTCGAGCCTTGGGATCGCAAGCCGATGATTATGCAAAACGAATTGCCATCGCCTAAAGTCGGAGAGGCCGATTTGGATCCCGTGCTGCCCTCTGATGCAGAGCAAGCAGGAAGTACCGGTGATCCCCGGTTGGACAGGGCCAAACGGCGGCAGATCCTCGAAGGGGCCAACGAGGTCTTTCTGAAGTTGGGCTTCGATGCAGCCAGCATGGGCGCCATCGCGCAGCAGGCGGGCGTGTCAAAGGGAACGCTGTACGTCTACTTCAAGAGCAAGGAAGAATTGTTCGGCGCCATCGTCGAGGAAAAGCGGATCCAGCAGGCGCGGCAAATATTCACGTTCGATACGGTCGAAAATATCGAAACGGCGCTCCGCCGGCTCGGCAGGGATTTCATTCATTTTTTGACGCAACCCGATGGACTGTCCTGCCTCAGGACAGTGATTGCCATAGCTAATCGGATGCCGATGATCGGGGAACAGTTCTATCAAAGCGGGCCAGTCGTCGGGATACGCAAGTTGCAGAGTTATCTCGATTCCCAGGTTGATCGAGGTGTGCTGCAGCCACACGATACCGAAGTGGCCGCTGCACAATTTATCGATAGTTGTGCGTCGCTGATCTTCAAGCCGATGCTGTTCAATGTGATGGTGCAACCGGACGAGGCGTTGGTCGATCGCGTCGTGGAGATGGCCGTGCGGACGTATCTTCAGGCTTGGCGGCGGCTCGAATAGATGCCGCTTGCGGCGCCTTGTCATGCACGGTCGTTGCGGGTGCAGTGTTGCTGTTCCGTCCCGGATTTTGAGCGATGATGAGGATCGGCCATGCGAAAACTGCATCTCATTGCTTGTGCCGTCGCGCTCTTCCCTCCGGCGGCCTTGGCCATGAGCGACAGCGATCTGCGAGCGGCGCTTGAGCAGAGGTTCAAAGACGATCGGACCGGTGCTTGCGTCGCCGCCGCGGTGATCGACGACGGCGTGACGGTGAGCACTTATGTCTGCGCTGATTCGAAATCGCAGCGCCCGTACGATGAACATACGGCGTTCGAAATTGGCTCCGTCACCAAGACGATGACCGCCGCCTTGCTGGCTGAATTCATAGCCCGGGGCGACGTCACGCTCGACGATCCGCTCGCCAAGTTGTTGCCAAAAGGAACGCGCGTGCCGGCGTTCGGGGATCGCCAGATCACCATTGGCGACATCGTCACGCATACCTCGGGGCTGCCGTCGATCCCGGAACAATGGCGCCTGAGCAATATCAGCAATCCGTATGCTGGAATAACCGAAGCCGATATGTTAGGCGCCTTGGCCGCAACCCAACTGACACGCGCGCCGGGGTCCAAGTGGGAGTATTCGAATTTTGCAATGATGGTGCTGTCCTACGCGCTCGCCAAGCGGAGCGGCACCGACTACGAAACACTGTTGCGAGAACGTCTGCTGGTTCCGCTCGGCATGAACAATACCTACGTGACCAAGCGACCACCGCAGGTTCGATTGACGCAAGGGCACCTTTCGAACGCCACGCCAGCGGTTCCGTGGGATTTCCCTCCCGACATGGCCGGTGTCGGCGGCGTGCGCGCGACTTTGCCGGACATGGTACGCTATCTTGAGGCCGAGCTCGGTACGCGCGATAGCGCCATCACGCCAGCGTTGGCGCAGACGCAACGGCAGGTCGCCCGCGTCGACGGCCACGCGATGGCGATGACCTGGATGCTGTCTGGCGTGAAGGACCGTACCATCGTCGCGCACGAAGGCGGCACCGGTGGTTACTCATCGTTCGTCGCTTTCGATCGCGCGGCTAAGCGTGCCGTCGTCTTGTTGAGCGATACTTCGCAAACCTCCATCGGAGATTTCAGTGTGCTCGGGCGGCATCTGCTGGAGCCTGCGGTCCTTGTCGGACCTGCACGGAAAGTTGCCGCCGCGGACAGCAAGCTGGTTGATGCACTGGTCGGCACGTATCAATTGGACAGCGGCCTGCGCGCGCAACTGAGGCGCAAAGGAAACGTGCTGACCATTCAAGCCGACGGACAACCGGAATTCGAAATGGGTTACGACAGTGCGAGCGATTTCTACCCGCTGCAGTTCGACGCAGTGCTCCGGCCGCAGCGCAGATCCGACGGCACATATGCTTTGACATGGTTTCAATCCGGCGGTCGGTTTGAGGCCGCGCGCGTCGATAGCGCGGCAGCTGGCGTAGGAAAATGGACGCCTACCGAAGCTGAAATCAAGGAGTATGAGGGCAACTATCCGCTGTCGCCGGCCTTTGCGCTGCGCGTCTTTTCGATGGAAGCGAAGCTGTTTGTTCAAGGCACCAAACAGGCCGCGATCGAAGTCGTGGCAGTGGAAAAAGATGCATTCGTTGCCGAGCGCGTCGGGGCCGAATTCAAGTTTGCGCGCGACGGCGACGGCAACGTAGCGGCACTGACGCTGAGGCAAGGCGGGAAAATATTGCGCGGCGAGCGCAAGTGACGGCGGCTGCAATCGCAACCCTTCAATCTGCGCCATCTCCACTAGTCCGTCATGGCCGCGCAGGCGGCCACCCAAGCCAGCTTCAAAGTGCGCAACACTGAAAACAAACGGCAAGTCCCCCCGGATTGCGCACGGCGTCACCAAAAAGAATGCGGATAGTTGCCTGGGTGGTCGCCGTCACCGCGGAGCGGTGCTCTGCACCGGCGCGGCCATGACGGCATGTGTGGCAGCGCAGAGAGGTCTCGCGCCGATATAACTCACTTTTTGTTGCGCGAACGCGCCTAAAACTGTTTGAGCAGGCGTTCCAGATATTCAAGTTCGAACGTGGGGCGGGTGTTTTCACCGAGACGGCGGCGGAGTTCCTCGAGGATTTCGCGGGCGCGTTGCACGTCGATCTGATCGGGCACCTTGACGCCGGTCCCGGGATCGGAACCGTCGGTGGCGCTCGGGGCGCGGCCGAGTGGGTCGAGTGGTGCGCGAGGGCCGCCTTGGTTGCCGCCGCGGCCTTGTCCCATCTGCTGATTGCGCTGGCGCATCATCTGCTCAGCCATGGAGCGCGCGCCCTGCCGCAGTTGGTCAAGCGCTCGACCTTCCGCTTCAGCGGCGCCGTCGAGATCGCCGTTTCGCAGTGCTTTCTCAGCGTCCTGCATGGCCTTGCCGGCCTCGCCAAACTGGCTCGGCGGATCGATGCCCTGCCGCCCCATGCCGTTCTGCAATCGACCGAGCATGTCACGCAGCGCCTGCTGGCGGTCACCTAAGCCTTGGCCTTGCGCCTGACCCTGACCGGTTCCGGGTTGCTGGCCTTGGCCCTGCCCTTGTCCCTGCTGGCCTTGTTGGCCGCGCTGACCGGGTTGGCCTTGCTGCCCCTGCTGTCCGGGTTGTCCCTGTTGGCCGCGTTGACCACGTTGGCCCCGCTGCCCCTGGCCCTGACCTTGACCCTGTTGGCCTTGCTGCCCCTGCCCTTGTTGCCCCTGCTGGCCTTGCTCGCCCTGATCGCCTTGTTCGCCTTGGTTCTGTTGGCGGAACGTGTCGTCGAGCAGCTGTTGCTCCTTGCCCAGCAATTCACCGAGCTCGTTCATCAGCTGTTGCCCTTCGCCCTGGCCCTGGCCCTGCTGATTGGCCATGCGCCCGGACTGCAAGCGGTCCATTAGGTCGCGCAGTTCGGACAGCATCTGCTGAGCCTGATCGCGATTGCCCGAACGCGCCATGTTTTCGAGGTTTTGCATCATTTGCTCGAGGTCGCGCTGGCTCAATGTCTGGTTCTGATCCATGCCCTGCATGTCCTGCGGCGGCCGGCCTTCGGCTTGCTTGGACAGTTCCTCCAGGAACTTGGCCATGGCCTGCCGCAGTTCCTGCATCAGCTGCTTGATTTCCTCGTCGGTAGCGCCGTCTTCGAGGGCCTTCGAGAGCTTGTCCTGCGCAGCCTTCAACGCGCGCTCGGCATCCGACAGTGCGCCGTCCTCAATCCGCAGGGCAATCTGCCAGAGTTGACCAATGGCGCTATTGCGGACGGCGCGGGAGTTGTCATTCTTCAGCCGCCAGTAGACCGAGCGCAGACCAAGGTAGACGTTCAAGTCGCGAATGCCGGTCTCGGGTGCCAATGTGATGGCATCAAGCGCTCGCAAGACTTGCGGGCGCTGACGCGGATCATCGACCAGCGCGCGCCGCTGCTCGACCACGGCGCGCGCCAGCGGCTTGGAGAATTGTCGCGCCGGCAACACCATCTTGCGCGCCTCGGATTTGCCGGTTTGGTTGGCGAGATCCTTGGCCACCAGTGTCAGCGTTACCGGCAATCCCGCCCAGATATGATCGCCCACTTCGTGCAGGCTGACGCCGACGGCTTCCTTGGCGTAACTCTGCGGCAGGCGGATGGTAAGTTGTGGCGGGCGCTCCAGCGGCGGTCGCGGCCCCTTGACCTTTTCGCTGCGCGCCCAGGCATTCGCCGACGTATCGGTCTTTTCCCGGATGCGCGCGATATGCCCCTCGAGCGAGGCCACGCCATAATCGTCTTCGGCCTTGTAGGGGATGCGCAGCGAGCCGCGCAGCGTCCGCTCGGGCTCGCGCGTGAACGACACCTTGGGCGGATAGTCCGGCGTAACGGCGAAAGCCCAGCGGGCAAGTTCACTGCTGCCTGAGAGCACGCGAACGGTTCCGCTGGCTTTCAACTCGGTTTTGAGCTCGCTGGTGTCGCTTTCGGTAGACGGAAGTGGCGCAGCAGTCGCGCCTTTTGTAGCTGGCTGCGGTGTTTCCGGCTTCGGCAATTCTACGCGGACTGGTTTTGTCGCTGGCGCGCCGGTCGGCACATCGGTCAGGATTTCGAGAGCGAGGTTCTTGATGCCGCCGGAAGTGCGCACTAACAGCACACTGTTGGCCGGGACTTCGGACGGACCGGCGCCTTGGATTTTAAGCCCGGCGAGGCCGCGGGCGCCATCCGCCAGCATAACAGGTGCTTTGCCGGTGTAGGCGGGGGGCGTGACCCAGGCGTCAAGGCGGGCGTCCGAGGCCTTGGCGAGCGGACCGAAACGAAACGCCGCGGCCAGCCGATCGCTCGCGGCATCGCCAGCCAGGGCGGTCAGGGTGATGACGCCCAGCATCGCCAGCGTCCGCAGCGCGAATGGGTCGCGGCGGTCTGTGCGTGGCGACGGGGAACCGACGCGCAGGCGCGTGATCGCTTCGGCCAGCCGCGACTTGTGCGTGTTCCAAATATGAGCGGCGACGGGATCATCGTTGGCGGCTGCCACAGTATCTTCGTAGGCGGAGGCGGGACGGTGAGCGACGCCGGACCGTTGCTCAAGTCGCCGCAGGGCGGTTTCACGATCGGGAATGCGGATGCGAACCATGCAGACGAGTACCGCCAGCACCGCGATCGCAAAGCCGGCCAGCACGGACATATGTGCCAGTTCCGGCAGTACGGCCCACACGCCCAGAAGCGATGCACCGATGAACAGCATCGCCAGCCCGATCAGCAGCCAGATGCGAGGCCACACGGCTTCCAAGACCAAAGCCAGCTTGGAAAGCCGGACCTTGCGCTCGAACAGGCGTTGTGGTGCCGGCAAGACGATGGGGGGCGGGCCCGGACGGAAATGGATCGGCGTGGTCATATCTGGATCATACCACCGACAAAGGGAGCGGGGACAGATGGGTCGAGATCACAATCGATTGCCTTGATCGGTGACCCCAAACAAAGGGCAAACAGCAACCACAATAGGGTTAAATAGGGGCAGTTCGTCAGCACGCTCGGCAAGTTATGCAGCACACATCAGCCATCGAGGGGCCGCAACCTGCCTCGCTCCCAGGCTAATGGCGTGCCCGTAAAAATCAAGCCAATTCAAATCGAACGGCGCTCATCGGCAAAACGCATTGTCGCTTGGTGCACGAATTGCCGAGGTGCCGCCACGGCTGCCGGGCGCGACCGCATCCCCGCCCCGATACAGGAGCCTCGACGATCCGATTGATTACCGCCCCACCAATGCTAGGCTGCAGCGTGCCCGATAGCCGCGATCGGCACGCCTCGTCAGAGAGCGACAGAAAATAGCGGTGGGAGGAAGTTCATGCCCATTCTGACCAATCCTATTTCCAGGCGTTCATTCGCTGTCGGACTGGGTTCATTGGCTATCGGCGGTAGTTCGGCGGGTATTGCGGCGCTGGCGCCGGAGGCTGAAAAGGAACTGTATGCGGCGGCCCTCAAAGAGGGCGAGGTGACGCTCTACACGGCCCATTATGCGGCCGACCTGGCGGAGCGCTTCGGCGCGGCTTTTACGGCTAAATACCCGGGCGTAAAAGTCAACGTAGTCCGTACTACGGCGCAGGTCGCCTATCAGCGCCTGACGCAGGAAATCAAATCCGGCGGGCCCCAGGTCGACCTGTTCCAAACGACTGATATTGGGCATTGCGTCGAATTGAAAAGCAAGGGGCTGCTGGACAAGTTTGTGCCGGGGAATGCCACGACGTTGATCCCATCGTTGCAGAATGTCGATCCAGATGGCTTTTTTCACACCACGTCGATCGGCATTGTCGGCATCACCTACAATTCGTCGAAGGTGCAGCCCGGCGAGGTTCCCAAAAAATGGCCGGACTTGCTGGATGCACGCTGGAAGAACCAGGTCTCTGTGGGTCATCCCGCGTTTTCCGGCTACGTCGGTATCTGGGCCTATGAAATGAACCGGCTTTACGGGTGGGATTATTTCGAGAAGCTCAAGGCGATAAATCCGCAGATCGGCCGCTCAATCCAGGACACATTGACGATGTTGCGCGCCGGTGAACGCAGCGTCGCCGCTGGCGCGACCCAAACGGCGCTCGAAGCCAAGCTGCGCGGCGAGCCCATCGACATCGTCTATCCCGACGATGGCACGATCATCGTCATCGCGCCGTCGGCCATTCCGAAGGGCTGTAAGCATCCGAATGCGGCGCGTTTGCTGCTCGAATATTTTTCCAGTCCGGATGCGAGCGTCGTCTCACTCACCGGCCAGCAGGATGGCATCCATCCTGGAACCACGCCCAAAGGCGCCAAGCCATTTCAAGAACTGAAGGCGATCGTGGCGAAACCCGAAGCGCTGGTGAAAGGCATCCCGGAAATCAAGGAGAAGTGGCGGGACACATTCGGCATCTGATAAATTTTTCCTCAGAAAGCCGAGGTATATATGGCCCTAAATTCACTGCCGCCAGACGATGTCGGCCGCAACGCGCGCGCAGGAGCAACGCTGGCGGGGCGAAGAAATGGTACAAGGCCTTTCCGGCAACGTTGGGATGTCACCCCGCTGCTGTGGATCATCTGTGCCGGCATTCTGGCATTCATCGTCGTCAACCCCGTCGCGCGGCTCGTGTTGGCTAGCTTCGAGGTGATCGATGGCACCGGCTACACCTTCGACAACTACCTCGCAGCTTTCGGCCGTTGGCGGCATGTGCAAGCGTTGCTCAATACGCTCGTCATGGCGACGGGCGTGTCGCTGCTGGCGGGACTGTTTGCGGTGCCGCTCGCCTGGGCGACTGTACGCACCGACATGCCGGGGCGTGGCTTCGTCCGTCTCGGCGTACTGGCCGCCTTTATCACGCCGCCCTACCTCGGTGCGGTCGGTTGGATCTTGCTGGCCGGCCCGAATGCCGGTTGGCTCAATAAGATTTGGATGGCGGCAAGCGGCAGCGACACCGGTTTGTTAAATATCTTCAGCCTCGGCGGCCTCATCCTGATCATGGCCGGAAATCTCTATTTCTTCATCTTCGTATTTACGTCGACGGCGCTCGAACTTATCTCGTCGGAGATGGAGGACGCGGCCAACATGCTCGGCGCCAACGCGCTTAAAACAGCCATGAAGATCACGCTGCCGCTGGTTTATCCGGCGATCCTGGGTGGGCTCATCGTCGTCTTCCTGCAGGCAATCGCGTTGTTCGGCGTGCCGGCGTTGATTGCCATTCCCGCGCGCTATCCGGTGGTGACGACGCAACTCTGGCAATTCTTCGAGTCGCCGGTCAGGGCCGAGGTGGCGGCAGCTTACGCATTGCCGCTGCTCGGCATCACGTTGGCATTGCTGGCCCTGCAACGGCATCTGCTTGCCGGCCGCGGTTATGCGACAATTGCCGGCAAGGGTGGCGAGCGCCGTATCGTACGGCTTGGCGTCTGGCGTTGGCCGATGTTTGCCTACGCGCTTTTTGTCATGGCGTTGTCGGTGTTGATGCCGCTGGTTGTTCTCGTGCAGGCCTCACTCTCCAAAGCCTGGGGACGCGGCTTTGCATGGGATAATCTGACGCTGCAGAATTTTCATTTCGTGTTGTTCGAGCATGCCCAGGCGCAGAAGGCGATCATCAACAGCATCGTCTACGGCGGCACCGCAGCAATGGCGTCGCTGGCCTTGGCGTTGTGCATTGCCTACATGGTCAAGCGTCACGTCATGCGCGGGGCGCAGTTCCTGGCATTTCTGTGCATGACGCCGTTCGTGATTCCGGGACTTGTGCTGGCGGTCGGGTTCTACGCGGCTTACACCACGCCGCCATTTTCGTTGGCAGGTACCGCGGCAATCGTCATTCTCGCCTTCACTACGCGGCTGTTGCCGATCGCCTATCAAAATTCGGCGGCCGGCATTGCCAGTATTCATCCGGAGATGGAGGAAGCGGTGCGTATTCTTGGTGGCACGCGTGCGACTGCTATTCGCCGGGTCGTTGCGCCGCTGCTGAAACGCCCGCTGGTGGGCGCCTGGATCCTGGTGTTCATTCCGGCCTGCCAGGAACTTTCGACGGCGATTTTTCTGACCGGCCCCAACACGCGCGTGATGTCGATGGTGATGCTCGATTTCAGCGAGGAGGGGCGGCTTGAACAGCTTTCCGCGTTGGGCGGCGTGCTGCTGGTCATCACGGTGGCCATTGTCATTCTCGGCTTCCGCATCGTCGGTCGCGACTTCATGCTGCGGAGAACCTGATGCCGACTTTGCGCCTGCGCAACCTCACGCGCGCCTACGGGCCGATCCGCGCGGTTGATCGCGTCGATCTTGATATCAGGGATGGTGAATTTCTGTCGCTACTCGGGCCGTCCGGCTGCGGTAAGACGACGACGTTGCGGATGATCGCGGGGTTCATCGATCCGAGCGACGGCACCATCGAGATCGACGGCCGGGTGCTGTCGTCGGCGGCGGGCTCGGTGCCGCCGGAGCGACGGGGCATGTCGATGATTTTCCAGAGCTACGCCATCTGGCCGAACATGACGGTTGCCGAGAATGTCGCGTTTGGCCTGAATCTGCGCAAGCTGCCGTCAGCGGAAATCAAAAAGCGTGTCGGCGACGTGCTCGACGTCGTGCAACTCGGCACGCTCGCTCATCGTTACCCGGCGGAGCTGTCGGGTGGGCAGCAGCAGCGGGTGGCGCTGGCGCGGGCCATCGTGGTGCAGCCGAGCGTGTTGTTGCTCGATGAACCGCTGTCCAATCTGGACGCCAACCTGCGCGAAGACATGCGTGCCGAAATCCGGCGTCTGCATTTGGCGTTTGGCATCACCACCGTCTACGTCACCCACGATCAGGCGGAGGCCATGGCCACGTCGGACCGTATCGCGGTCATGAACAGGGGGCGCGTCGAACAGGTAGACGCGCCCTATGTGCTCTACACCCGGCCCCGCACGCGTTTTGTCGCCGGCTTTATCGGACGCACGAATTTTATCGAAGGCCGCCGCGAGGGACGTCAGGTTCACTTCAATGGCTTCTCCGTCGATGCTGCATTGCTTGAGGGACTAGAGACGCACGCCAGCAAGGTAACGGCGTCGATCCGGCCGCAAAGTCTCGCGCTCAACTCTGTGCGGCCAACCGATAGCACTGGCGCCGTGCATATCCAGGGGCGCGTCGTCGACCGGACATTCCTGGGCGAGCATTGGGACTATGAATTTGCCGCCGATGCCTCGGATCTGCGCTTGAAGATTGCAGCGCGTCCATCCGATGTCTTCGACGTCGGCAGTGTGACTTGGCTGACCCTGGAACCCGGCCAATTGGTCGTCATCGAATAGGAAGCAAGTTCATGAAAGCCGCCGTACTCACTGCCGACAGTATCGAAATCCGCGACGTCGCGCGTCCTGTCCCAACGACCGAGCAAGTGCTGGTGCGCGTCCGCGCCGCCGGATTGAACCGCGCCGACCTCATCATGTTCGGCGGCCACCGCCACGGCAATGCCGGCGGGCCCGGCACGATCCTCGGGCTTGAATGGGCCGGCGAAGTTGTCGATGTCGGCAGTGCCGTCAAAGGCTTCAAGGCCGGCGACCGCGTTATGTGCTCAGGCATGGGCGGGTATGCCGAGTATGCGGTGGCAGATTGGGGCCGAATCTCGCTGATCCCGTCCAACAACATGAGCTGGGAGACCGCGGCGACCATGCCGGTGGCGCTGCAGACCATGCACGACGCCGTAGTCACAAACGGGCGCCTGCAAGAGGGCGAAACGGTCATGATCCAAGGTGCCAGTACCGGCGTCGGTCTGATGGGACTGCAGATTGCCAAGTTCAAAGGCGCGCGATTGGTGATTGGCACCTCGACGAACGCGATGCGCCGTGAGCGGCTGAAAGAATTCGGCGCCGATGTGGTGCTCGACACGCAGGATGTAGGATGGCCCGATGCCGCGTTGCAAGCGACCGATCAAAAGGGCGTTGAACTTATCGTCGACCAGATCTCAGCGAGCGTCGCCAATCAGAATCTGAAGGCAGCGGCCGTGCGCGGGCGCATCGTCAACGTCGGTCGGCTCGGCGGCAACAAAGGCGAGTTCGACTTCGATCTCCATGCCCTGAAGCGGATCGATTATATCGGCGTCACCTTCCGCACCCGCAGCGTCGAGGAAATCCGCGAGATCAATCGCCGGATGCGCGCCGATTTGTGGCCCGCAGTTGAAGCCGGCGCGCTCAAGTTGCCCATCGACCGCGCCTTTCCGCTCGATGAAGCAGCGGTGGCGCTGGCGCACATGAAAGCCAACGCGCACTTCGGCAAGATCGTGCTGACGGGCTGAACGCGCGCGTGCTCAAGTGGCGGCGCGCGCGCGATGGGACGCGAGTCTGGCTGCGAGCAGCAGCGCCGCACATGCCGCGCCCGTGTTCGCAATGCCCTTGCCCGCAATCTCATAAGCCGTGCCGTGCGCGGGCGTGCAGATTGGAAATGGGAAGCCGCCGAGCAGGGTTACGCCGCGATCAAAGCCCATCAGCTTCATGGCGATCTGCCCTTGGTCATGATACAAAGTGAGCACGGCGTCGAATTGCCCGGCCTTGGCGCGCACGAATACGGTGTCGGCGGGAAATGGTCCTTCGACCGCGAGGCCGCCGCGCTTGGCTGCCGCGACCGCCGGTTCCAGAATGTCGATCTCTTCGCGTCCAAAGTTGCCATTGTCGCCGCCGTGCGGATTGAGCGCTGCCAGCGCGATGCGCGGGGTTGAATAGCCAGCTTGCCTCATTGAGGCGTCGGTCAGTTGCAATCCACGCAGCACTGCCTCGGTAGTGATACGTTCGGCTACGTCCTTGAGGGCGATGTGCGATGTCACCCGGGCGTTCCATAGTCCGTCGAGAATGTTGAACTCGCTGGCCGGCGCGGTGGTGCCGCAGGCGCGCGCGACGAAGGAAATTTCGTCATCGTAGGCGGGATCGGCCATGCGCATGGCCGCTTTGTTGAAAGGCGTAAAGGTGACGGCGGAGACGCGGCCCGACTTTGCGAGGTCGAGCGCGGCGCGGAAATTGGCCAACGCAAACGGCCCGCCGGCCTGACTGGCGCTGCCGCGCGTGATCGTCGCCGGATCAAGTGTGCCGAGGTCGACGAACAGATGGTTTTCCGCGCGCTGCGGGATCGCGTCGACAGTCTGCACAGCTTCGAAGGTAGGAGCGACTTTCGCAATGTCGGCCCCATCGCTGAGAACGCGAACATCACCGATGACGATCAGGTGCATCGCCTCGCGGATAGCCGGCGACGCCATCAAGTGGGCCGTCAATTCCGGACTGATGCCACACGGATCACCCATCGCAAGAGCGATCTTTGGTCTAATGTCGTGCGCCAAACTATTCTCCTGTTTGCTCCGGATAACCTGAACTGCCGAGGTTGGAGGTAGTCCGGCTAACGCTCAACCCGCCTTCTTGAGTTCTTTGCCTTCGAAGTTCGGGAAGAACAACTGTTGACCATCGATCTTGTAGTCGCTGATCGCATTCTGGCCTTCTGCGGATGTGGTCCAATCGATAAAGGCCTGGCCCCATACTTTTTTGACGCTGGGAAATTTCGCGGGATTGACGAGCATTATCCCGTATTGATTGAACAATGCCTTGTCGCCTTCGACCGCAATCTCCAGCGCCGCCTTGTTCTTGAAGCTGATCCACGTGCCGCGATCAGCCAAAACATACGCCTGCATTGCTGTCGCCGTGTTCAAAGCCGCTCCCATGCCCTGTCCTATTTCTCGGTACCAGCCGGGTTTTTTATCCTGGGGGCTGAGGCCGGCCGCTCTCCACAGCGCCAGTTCGGCTGCGTGCGTACCGCTCTTGTCGCCGCGGGATACAAACGCCGCGCCGCTTGCGTTGATCGTCTTGAGGGCTGCGAGGATATCCTTGCTGTCTTTGATCTTGGCCGGATCCTCCTTCGGTCCGATCAGCACGAAATCGTTATACATCACGTCGTACCGTTGCACGCCGAAGCCGTCCGCAACAAATTTCTCCTCTTGCGGTTTGGCATGCACAAACACTACGTCGGCGTCGCCGCGCCTGCCGGTATCGAGTGCCTGGCCGGTGCCTTGGGCGACGACCTTTACCTCGATGCCGGAGTTGGCCTTGAACAGCGGCAGGATGTGACCAAACAGGCCGCTGTCTTCGGTCGATGTCGTTGAGGCAACAATGATAGACTTGTCCTGCGCGGCGGCCGGTAGACTGACAGACATCGAAGTGGCCAAAGCAGTCGCCGCCAATCTAAACCAACGCATGTTTTAGTCTCCCAACGGGTGAAGTCTTAAGGTGAGAGCTATTGCTCGATGCTGCAGCATTTTTGACACGAACAGCTGTGCCAGGTCGATACGCGGCGTGGCGAAAACCGCGCCGGCGGTCGATCTGAAAAATGCGGCGGCGATGAACGATTTCGACGGTGCGCTTTGATGCTGCGGATGAAACGTGTTTTACCGCTGAGCTGCGATCGCGACGCTCATCTTATTCGGCGTGCAATGTCAGTGCAGCTGCCGCCCTAAACGGATGCCTTATCGGCAATCTTCAGCGCGAACGCATAGTCCAACGCGATTTCGTGCAATTGCTCGAACCTACCGGACGCACCGCCGTGGCCGCCGGCCATGTTGATCTTGAGCAGCACCAGCTTGTCGCTGGTGTTGAGTTCGCGTAATCGGGCGACCCACTTGGCTGGTTCCCAGTAGGTGACGCGCGGATCGGTAAGCCCGCCATAGGCGAAGATGTGCGGGTAGGCTTTGGGTGCGACGTTTTCGTAAGGCGAGTAGCTGCGGATCAATTCGAATTCCGATTTCGACGTAATGGGATCGCCCCATTCGGGCCACTCCGGCGGCGTCAGCGGCAGTGATGCATCGAGCATGGTATTGAGCACGTCCACGAAGGGCACGTCGGCAATGATGCCGAGGAACAGATCGGGTGCCATGTTTGCGATTACACCCATCAGCATGCCGCCGGCCGAGCCGCCATTGGCGACGATGCGACCACGACGCGTGAGACCCTGTGCGACAAGGTATTCGCCGGCCGCAATGAAGTCGGTGAAGGTGTTGAGCTTGGTTTCCTTCTTCCCTCCTGTGTACCAGCGATAGCCCTTGTCCTTCCCGCCGCGGATGTGAGCGATGGCGAAAATGAAGCCACGATCGACAAGCGACAACCTGGTGGTGGAAAAGGAGGCAGGGATCGAAATACCGTAGCTGCCGTAGCCGTATAGAAAAAGCGGGGCTGAACCATCAAGCGGCGTGTCGCGGCGATATAGCAACGAGACGGGTATCAATTCACCATCTTTCGCCGGGGCCAGCACGCGCCGCGTCACGTAAGCGCTTGCATCGTGGCCGCTTGGCACTTCCTGGCGTTTGCGCAGCGTGCGCTGGCGTGTGAGCATTTCGTAATCGTAGGTCTCCGACGGCGTCGTCATCGAAGAATAATTGAAACGGAGAGTGGTGGTGTCGAATTCGTAGCCGCTGCTCATGCCGAGGCTGTAGGCGTCCTCGTCGAAGCCGATGGCGTGTTCCTCGCCGGTGGCCCAGGCGCGGATGACGATGCGTGGCAGGCTGTCCTCACGCTCGAGGCGAACGAGGTGGTCCTTGAAGGCGACAGCCTCAAGAATAAGCCGCCCAGGCTTGTGCGGGATCAACTCCGTCCAGTTGCGTTCGCCGGGGTCGGTGACGGGTGCTGTGACAATGCGGAAATCTTCGGCGCCGCCGGAATTCGTCGTGATGACCAGGAGATCAGCGGCGGCGCCGCAATGATGTTCGACGCCGTATTCGTGACCGAAACGGCGAGGGGTAATCAGGCGAGGCTCAGTCAGCGGGGCTTCGGCGTCAATCAGATAGGCTTCGTTGGTCTGATGGTCGTGCACATCGATCAGGATGAAGCGGGCGGACTGCGTCTTGCCGATACCGACGTAGAACCCCTTGTCGTGTTCTTCGTACACCAGCACATCGTCGGCAACAGCCGTGCCGAGCGCATGACGCCAGACGGTGAGGGGGCGGTGGTTCTCGTCCATGCGGACGTAAAACAGCGTCTGGCTATTGGCCGCCCACACGGCTGAGCGAGTGTCGGGGATTTCATCGACCAAATCCTTGCCGGTGGCCATGTCGCGGATGCGTAACGTGTAAAGTTCCGAGCCCTTGTCGTCGACCGCATAAGCAAGCAGACGGTGGTCTGGTGAATGCGTGGCGGCGCCCAATTGCCAGTAATCCTTGCCGGCTGCCTCCGCGTTGCCGTCGAGCAGGATGTTTTCCGGGCCGCCGTCGCGTGGCATGCGAACCAATCTCGGATACTGCCCACCAGTTATGTAGCTGCTGGAATAGCACCATGGACCATCCGGCGAGGGCACCGAGCTGTCGTCCTGCTTGATGCGGCCCTTCATTTCTTCGAACAGACGGGCCTGCAGCTCTGCCGTGTCGCCGAGCGCTGCGTCGGTATAAGCGTTCTCGGCTTCGAGATGACGGCGGATGTCGGCATCCAGAACGGCGGGATCGCGCATCACCTCCTGCCACTTGGCGGCGCGCAGCCAGCCATAGTCATCCGTCAGCGTGATGCCGTGATGCACAGTGGTCAGCGGCTTTTTTGGCGCATGCGGAGGCGCGATCGAAAGAGGGGAGGTCATCGGGGATGGCTACCAGAGCTATTGTTGAGACAATGAAATAACTGCATGCCGAATGGAAACGGCAAAGTGACTGGGTGGCACCGACACCGGTTCGCCCACCCCGCCGGTGCAGCCGTCGATTATTTCTTCGACGCGTCGGTGCTTGCGAAACCCAGCGCCGCCCCGTTGATGCAATAGCGCAAACCGGTCGGGCCGGGGCCGTCGGGAAACACGTGGCCCAGATGCGCGTTGCATTTGGAGCAATGGACTTCCGTTCTCCGCATGCCGTGCGACTCGTCGACCTCGGTCTCAATGGCAGAAGGCTCGGCGGGCGACGTAAAACTCGGCCAGCCGCAACCGCTGTCGAACTTGCTGTCGGAGACGAATACCGGTTCGCCGCAACAAACGCAGGTGTAGGTGCCGGGGCGGAGTTCGTGATCGAGTGGGCTGGAAAACGGCCGCTCGGTCGCGTGTTTGCGGGCGACCTCGTAGGCGAGCGGGCTCAGTTGAGCCTTCCATTCGGCGTCGGACTTGACCAGTTTCTGGACTCCGACCGCAGCATCGGTCAGCGGGTTGGGCTTGGACGACATGAGGAACCTCCTTTGCAGACCGCAGATATGGGGCGTCCATCTGCCCGGTGCAATATAATTCAACTGTCGGTAGTGTTGCAGGAACTGGCCCGATGCCTTCGCAATACAACTGTGCAAAGATTAAGTAGTTGAGCCGCAATTATTTACTTTTAATAAATCATCTCAGTAACAATCAGAGTTGAATATTGTGTTTGCGGTTGTCTTTAGTCGGTAATTGAACTACTTAATATATTTACGTAATACGTAATTGAGACGACTCAGGCGCGGCGGCTGGGTGGGGCCGCTGATTGGCGTCGCCGTACAGAGGTTCTGATGACCAATCCACATCCAAAGCCTGAACTACTTGAACTGACGGCGTCGATCGTCGCGGCTTATGTGGGCAACCATACCGTCTCGACCCCCGACCTGGCTCCATTGATCCGACAAGTCTATTCAACGTTGACGACAGTCACGGCTTTGGCGGAAGTGCCGTTGCGGGACGATCCTCGACCGGCCGTCGCAGTGAAGCGCTCGATCACCGCGGATTATATCGTTTGCCTCGAGGATGGAAAGAAATTCAAATCGCTTAAGCGTCATCTTCGTTCGCACTACAACCTTTCGCCCGAAGAATATCGCGAGAAATGGGGCCTACCGCTCGATTACCCAATGGTCGCACCCAACTATGCTGAGGCACGCTCGCAATTGGCCAAAAAAATGGGGCTAGGGACGCGCCGCGAGAAATGACTTTTTAATATTTATTCGGTGCGCTAGCGTTTCTTGGGTATGACCTTGTCGAGTAGCGATCTTTCTGCACGGTAAGCGATGAGCAGTTGCTGGTGTCGCGCAAGGCTGTAGCACCAGTCGCCGGCGAGACCCCTTTGGCGCTCCCGCCTCAGCACGTTGTGCAACAAATCCACTAGTGATTGAAGCGCGGGTATACTGGTAACGGCCAGATCTTCTGGCCACAATGGTAGTAAAAGCGGCAGATCCCGCTGCCGATCGTAAGCACCCGCCTGGGCGGGTGCACCTGACGGTGGGGCAAATCTGGCTTGTGAGTGGGAGGATTGCATCGAGCAATCATCCCACCAGCCGCGCTGACGGGGATAGAATCGTCAGTTTCCCGTCATTATGCGGTTAACGCCACAAACCCTCAAGCTGGATTGGCTTAAAAGTATACTACGGCCATCAATACGGGGGCCACCCACTCGATCTCGTCGACGGCATCTTCGCTGAAACCACGGACCGCAAACGATCCAAGTACGACACCGTCTGTGTTGATCGTTACACGTCGGAATACGACGCGCCCGGAGCGAAACCCGACAAGGCAATTGCGTTCGTCGAACAGCAGGTCAGGATCGAATTCGATTCGGTTACCGAGCAGCATCGTATCGACGTCAAAATTAGATATCGGCTCGGTGACGCGGACAGCAACAGGATTTGGCGCCGCAACCACCATCGATAAGGTCTGTGTGTCGCTGAGCGGCGAAACATTGCCATTGCCCATGAGTTCTCCGATTACCGGCACGCTAGCCGTTGCGTCGGTGACGAGAAGCGCCGCGGCAGACGTACCAAACGCACTGGCGATCTTGGTCAGCCAATCCAGTGAAACCGTCATGTTGCCGGTTTCCAGCCGTTGAATGGTTTGCGGTGTGGTGCCGACCAGTTGTGCTAAGTAATTCAACGTCATGCCGCGAAGTTTCCGGAATTCGCGTATGCGTGTCGACGTGCCTTTTCGTGACAATCTACTCACCATGTTCCTATTCAATCGTCGACGGTTGCACGCCGTCCCGCATTACACCGGTTCGTGACGAAATTTCCCCAACTCCTTCGGCGATATATTTACGGTATAAGTAAAAAAAATCGATCGAGCAGCATCTCTCATGCTACCTTTCATGAAATACGGCTGTCCACGTAGTAAACACAAGTAAATCCTACTTCCAGGCGCATGGTAAATATGGTTGGAATGAGACGTTCCGGCGGCCAAAACGAGGCAACATCAGGTCGCAATGCGAAGGCCAAGCCGGCGAAGCTGCCGGATTTCCCGGCGCGCCACCCCTTTGCTCTGGGTGATCCGGTCGTGGCTTCGCGACTACGCGCCTTGATTGATCGTACAGTTGCGGTGGGGCTAGCACCGCCCGGATCTGTCCTGGCGCGCAGGCCTTCTCATGCGATCGCACTCAGGCATGTTTGCCGTGGCGGAGCCGAGGTTGCGTTTGCGAGACAGGTCGCCATGTACCTCGCGCATGTGGCCTGCGGACTGACGTATGGCCGTGCGGCACAACTCTATGGCCGCGACCGTACCACCGCGGCTCATGCTTGCCGGATGGTCGAGGAACGTCGCGACGACCCGACCTTCGATCGCATTCTTGATCTGCTGGAGCGTTGTGTGCGGGCCGGGCGATGGCAGATCGATGCCTGTTGACGTGACGTGAATTGCGCAGTTGCCCTGATCTTCCCCTACCTTCCAGTGGAGCCGTCCATGTCGCAGCCCAAATCACGTCAAGCCGGTGGCCTGCCAGACAATAAGGACCATGGGATTACCGATGTTGCCTCGCTGTTGCTTCGGCTGGGGCGTCCTGGCGCGCACTTGCGCAGCACCGGTCAAGGCGCCGCCGCTATAATCGGGGCGAGCCGGGGCGCGGCACTCAGCGTACCATCGCAAATTGCGCTAGCTGCCCGGTCAGCCGGATTGCTTAAGGTTTCTGGCGAGACGAGCGCAGGCTGCGAAGTACTGAGCGACGAAGGGCGCTCGGCACTACGACAGTTGCTCATGTCGGCGGCGGCCAAAAATGGCGATCGGCGCGGCTCGACCAAGGGCGGCCATGGTCAGCGTCCTCGCGCCAGGCAGTTCATGGCGGAACGGCAGCCCCAACGCGCGACCGTGGTGCAACAACTCGCCGCACGGCGCGACTCGCGCGGCCAGCCACTGTTGAGCGAGACACAGGTCAATGTCGCCCTGCGTTTTGCCAATGATTTCCTGCTCGCCAAACTGCAGCCAAACGTCACAATGCGATGGTCCGCGGAGCCATCCGCCCAACCACGCCGTCGCGGCGCACCAGGAGCCGGGATAGAGCTGGCCGAGGTGACAAGTGCGGCGCAGCAGCGCGGTCGCGACGCCTTGCGTCATCTGGGGGGCGCATTGGCAGACATCGTGGTCGATGTTTGTGCCTTCGAGCGCGGCCTCGAAAATATCGAGGCATCACGCCGGTGGCCAAGCCGTTCCGCACGGATCATTCTCGCGATTGCGCTTGATCGGTTGGCCGAACACTACGGAATGACGCTCAATGCGGCGTCAGCGGTGCAGAAAAAGCGGCAGTGGGGAGACCAAAGTTTTCGGCCGTCACTTGATGCGTGGATCGAAAGTTGAAATCAACTTTTGCGCAGATTGCGGCGCACCAGGGATTCCAAGACTTCTGAATTAGCGGGTTCTTTCTCCATCCGCGCGAGTTCGCGTCCGTACTTGTCGAACAACACCAGCATCGGCGCAGGTGAAAACGAGTTGAGCCGGTAGCGTGCCGGTGGCGGCCCATCGTCGACGCTCATGAAACGCAACGGTGCACGGTTGGCGTAGTCTGTGCCTTGGTACTCGCGCGCCGCCTTGCGACGAAAATTCTGGCACCAAGAACAGCTTTCGGTTTCAAAAACCACAAACTGCGGCGTGCCCAAAACAGCCTCGCCGTCTGGGGGAAGCGGTCGATGCAAGAACGCTAATCCCACCAATATCAAGCTCACGACTGCAAGTGAAGCCGCCCCCAATATCATCCGCAGCCGACGATCATATTCCATGCAATATCCCCACCTGATGCCGCAACGTGCAGTATCAGGCAGGGCTATTAACGGGCCGTAACTAAGTCAGCCCGAAATGTCACTTAGTACCAATCGCGCCAGCGGCGACCACGATAGTGGCGGCGCCCGCGCCACTCATCCCTACCCCACCAGCGATAAAAAGTGGCCTGGTGCAGATTGGATGACTGCTCCACGGCAGGGGCCTGCTGTGGCAGAGATGGCAACGCTTGAACCGACACCATGCCGCCCGCCGTAAGCACAAATGCCGTACTAGCCATTAAGATGAAACGCTTCATCGGATTACTTCTCCTTATCGCTACTTACGCGACGGTCCTTGCCCGCCTCGTTGACAAAGTAACGAATTGATAAAACGTTCGGTTCCTTCGCAAATTGGTAATCTGAACGCACTTCACAAATGCCGCTTCGGTTGTTGGTAATTCAACTCAACCGTACTCAGATTTCAAGCACCACGCGACCGCGTATTTGGCCGGCGAGGATCTGCGGCGCCAATTCCTGCACCTTTTCTAAAGGATAGGTGGTCGTAATCTGCCCGAGTTTGTCGCGGTCGAGATCGCGGGCCAAGCGGGTCCATGCCGCAATCCGCTTAGTCTTCGGCGCCATGACACTATCGATACCTGCCAAAGTCACACCGCGGAGGATGAAAGGCGCCACTGATGCGGGCAGGTCCATTCCCTGTGCCAAACCGCACGCGGCAACGGCGCCCCCGTACATGGTCTGCGATATGGCATTGGCGAGGGTGGCTGACCCAACGCTGTCGATCGCGCCGACCCAGCGTTCCTTGCCGAGCGCGCGCGGCGTGCCGGCAAGTTCGCTCCGCTCGATAACTTCGGCGGCACCGAGGCTTTTTAGATAGTCGGATTCCGACGGTCTGCCGGTCGAAGCGATCACCTTGAAGCCAAGTTTTGAAAGCAGGGCAACCGCGACGCTGCCAACGCCACCCGCAGCGCCGGTCACCAGCACCGGACCGCGATCGGGCGTGACGCCATGTGCCTCGAGCGCAAGCACTGCCAGCATGGCCGTATAGCCGGCGGTGCCGATCGCCATGGTTTCGGCTGGACTTAAGCCATCCGGCTTGTGGATGAGCCAATCGCCCTTGAGCCGCGCCATGCCGGCATAGCCGCCCATGTGCGTTTCGCCCACGCCCCAGCCATTCAACACGACTGGGTCGCCCGGCTTGAAATCAGCGTGCTCGGAGGTTGTCACAATGCCGGCGAGATCAATCCCGGGGATCATCGGAAAGCGGCGAACGACGGGCGATTTCCCGGTGATCGCCAGACCATCCTTGTAGTTGATTGTCGAATGGGTGACCGCCACCGTAACGTCGCCCGGCATCAAGTCGGCCAGCGTCAGTTCGGTCCAGGCGATCTGCTGGCCGGCGTCGCCCTTGCTGATTAGCAAAGCTTTGAAGGGATCGGTGGGGGGCATGGAGGTCCTCGTGGTGATTTGCCGGCGCGAGCTTAGGCAATATGGCGTCATGACACAAAAGCGCGGGCGTTCCAGCTGCAAAGAAGCGAGTGGTCCGGCGAGTTGCATTTTGGTGCATTATAAATCGCTTCTGCACTTCACACGACCCGCGCTGGGCGCAAAAAGCGTCGGCGGTGTTGCGAGCGTGCATGGTCGCTCCATCCGCCAAAGCAGCTCAGAATATCTCTGTGGCGTCGACAACGTTCAGACACGCGTTATCCTGCAAGGCGTCGCAGGCAGCCGCCGCTGACGAAACCGGCGCATGTGTGTAAAGCTCGATCGTCCGTCGGCCGCCGTGACGAAGAACGATGAACTCGGCTGGCTGAACCCTCGACAGTTAGTGTTCGAAGCACTTTGAGGGCGACTTATCGCCCGACGCCCCCGGCGATCATGTAGGTGAGAATGGCGGCGACGCCGATCAGCATGACGAAGGCGTAGTTGTAGACGTAGCCGGTCTGGAAGCGGACGGCGCGGCCGGTGAACCAGCCGACAGTCGAAGCGGTGCCGTCGATCGTGCCGTCGATGACGGTGCCGTCGCCGCCCTTCCACAGCGCCCGCCCGATGGCGAATGCCGGCCGCACGAACAGGAAGTCGTAGAGTTCGTCGATGTACCACCTGTTGAGGAAGAACAGGTAAAGCGGCCGGAACGTCCGGGCGGTCGCGGCCGGCAGCCACGGCGAGCGGATGTAGTAGACGTAGGCCAACCCAAGCCCGGCCAGCATGGCGACGAACGGCGCAAAGCCGACCCAATGGGGGATCTCATGCATGGCGTGCAGGATGTGGTTGTGGGCGCCTTCGGTGATCGACGGGCCCCAGAACGCCTTGTAGGGATCGGCCTCGCCGTGGCCGTGACCGGTGCCGATGAAGTATTTTGTGAACACCACGCCGGCCAGCACAGCCCCAGCCGCGAGACCATAAAGCGGCACCAGCATCACCAGGGGTGATTCACGCGGGGTGTGATCATGACCGTGGTCGTCATGAGCATGGTCACTCGCCGTCGCCGGTTCCGCGTGTTCGTCGTGGACGGCGTGATCGGCGCCCCAGCGCGCCGGCTGGTGGAACGTCATGAACATCAAGCGCCAGGAATAGAAGCTGGTCATGAAGGCGGCAATCACCAGCGCCCAGAAGGCATAATTGTTCGGCGTGTGCGCCGCATAGGCCGATTCGATGATCGCATCCTTGGAGTGGAATCCCGCGAATCCGATCCAGCCGGGGATGCCGACACCGGTCAGTGCCAAGGTGCCGATCAGCATCATCGCCCAGGTCTTGGGGATCAGCTTTTGCAGGCCGCCCATATTTCGCATGTCCTGCTCGTGGTGCATGGCATGGATCACCGAGCCCGCGCCGAGGAACAGCAGCGCCTTGAAGAAGGCGTGCGTGAACAGATGGAAGATGCCGGCCGTATACGCACCGACGCCACAAGCGACAAACATATAGCCGAGCTGCGAACACGTCGAATAGGCGATGACGCGCTTGATGTCGTTCTGCACAAGGCCGACCGTGGCGGCGAAGAACGCCGTCAGCGCGCCGATGAAGGTGACGAACTTCAGTGCTTCCGGCGCCAGTTCGAACACCGGCGACAGGCGCGCAACCATGAACACACCGGCGGTGACCATGGTGGCCGCGTGGATCAGCGCCGACACCGGCGTCGGGCCCTCCATGGCATCGGGCAACCAAGTATGCAGCAGGAATTGCGCTGATTTGCCCATAGCGCCCATGAACAGCAACAGCGCCAGGCAGGTCAGCGTGTCGACCTGATAGCCGAGGAACTCGAACGGCTTGCCTGCCAGCGCCGGCACCGCGCCGAAAATCTGATCGAGGTTGATCGAACCGCACACCGCGAACAGCCCGAAAATGCCCAACGCGAACCCGAAGTCGCCGACACGGTTGACCACGAACGCCTTGATGGCGGCGGCATTGGCCGAGGGTTTTTTGTACCAAAAGCCGATCAGCAGGTATGACGCGAGGCCGACGCCCTCCCAACCGAAGAACATCTGCAGCAGGTTGTCGGCGGTCACCAGCATCAACATGGCGAAGGTGAATAATGAAAGGTAGGCGAAGAAGCGCTGCCGGCTGTCGTCCTCGGCCATGTAGCCGATGGAATAGAGGTGAACGAGGCTGGATACGGTGGTGACAACAACGAGCATAACGGCGGTGAGCGTATCAACACGCAGCGTCCAGTTCACATCGAGATCGCCCGATGTAATCCAGCGCATGACCGGTACCTTGAAGACGGCGTGACCGAACCCGACCTGCGTGAATACCCACCACGACAAGATAGCCGCCAGCAGCAGGAACGCGGTGGTGACGACTTCACTGGGACGTTCGCCCAGCACACGCCCGAAGAAACCCGCAATCAGCGCGCCGGCGAGCGGGAGGAAGACGATGAGCAGTGCAGCGTTTTGCATGTGAAGCTCGATCTAGGCCCCTCTCCCTATTGCACTTCTGCAATGGGGAGAGGGGAGGGTGAGGGGCGGCTACAAACTCAAACAGTTCAGGGCGGATCAGTCTCACCCCTTCATCAGATTGATATCCTCGACCGCGATGGAACCGCGGTTGCGGAAGTAGACGACGACGATGGCGAGGCCGATTGCCGCTTCACCGGCGGCGACCGTCAGCACGAACAACGCGAACACCTGTCCGGCGAGATCACCGAGAAACGACGAGAACGCCACGAGGTTGATATTGACTGCCAGCAACATCAGCTCGATCGACATCAGGATGACGATCACATTCTTGCGGTTGAGGAATATGCCGAAGATGCCGAGCGTGAACAGCATGGCTGCAACGGTGAGATAGTGGCCCAGGCCTATCATTTAATTTGTCCGATCATCGTTTTGCGTCGTACCGGGATCAAGGCTTCGGGTGCCTGCGGGCGAACCATATGCCGAGCCCGATCGGCAGCGCGACCCACAGCGCAATTGATACCAGCGTGCCGATGACGTGGTGCACACCATGCAGCAGCGGCCCGACCAGATAAATGGCGATAAACATCGCCGCGACCGGCCAGATCCACAACCGCCACGTCATGCTCAACCAGGTCAGCGACGCCAGCGTGAACATGCCCATCCACGCCAACCAGAACAGCGCCACCGGCAGCACAAACAGCAGCGGCCAGAAAAACAGTGCCATCATGCCCATGCTCCGCGGTCCCTTGGCTTGCACGACGATGCGCGGAAGTATTGGCGAATTCGACGATGTATCCGCATGTCGACATCACTCCGCCGCCACCTTTGCTGCAGCTTTGTCGGGAATATTGTAACCGCCGCTAGGCACTTTGATCACGTCCATGGCCGTTGATTTGGTCCGCGCGTTCTGTTCGGAGATGTTCTGGCGGCGAACGTTGGGCTTGTGACGCAGGGTCAGCACGATGGCGCCGATCATGGCGACGAGCAGGATGAGGCCGGCGCCCTGGAAAAAGTAGACGTATTTTGTGTAGAGCACCCGTCCCAGTGCCTCAGTGTTGGTGATGCCTTGCGGTATGGGAGCAGCGCGCACCAAGCCTGCCGGCAATGCGCCGGGTTTCAGGAATTGCGTGGCCACGAAGAACACGATCTCGGCCAGCACGATCATGCCGACGGTGAAGCCCAGTGTGGCATTCTTCATGAAACCGGCGCGCAACTGCGCGAAATCGACGTCCAGCATCATCACGACGAACAGGAACAGCACAGCGACCGCGCCGACGTAGACGACCACCAGGATCATCGCCAGGAATTCGGCGCCGAGCAGGACGAACAATCCAGCCGCGTTGAAGAACGCCAGGATCAGATACAGCACCGCATGCACTGGGTTCTTGGCAGAAATAACCTTGAACGCGGAGGCCACGGTGATGGCTGCGAACAGATAGAAAAAGGCTGCGGCAAGGGTCATGTCATTGATCTCGGCGAGGTGTTCAGGGAGCAACGACAAAGACAGATGTCATCTTGGGCCTTGTGCCCGGGACCCAGCCCTCGGCAGGCTCGGCGCTTTGAGTTGGAGTACGCGGTTGCAACATGGTTTGTTCTGCTATGGCGTCGCTTGTTGAACTCTGGGTCCTAGGCACAAGGCCTAGGATGACAGTTGTGGGCGTGGCGCCCGAAAAACTCAATCTCACCTAAACGGCGCATCCAGTTTCAGGTTGGCGGCGATCTCGCGTTCCCATCTATCCCCGTTGGCAAGGAGTCGATCCTTATCGTAGTACAGTTCCTCGCGCGTTTCGGTGGCGAATTCGAAGTTCGGTCCCTCGACGATGGCATCGACCGGGCAGGCCTCCTGGCACAGGCCGCAATAGATGCATTTGACCATGTCGATGTCGTAGCGCGTGGTGCGTCGGGTGCCGTCGTTGCGGCGCGGGCCGGCCTCAATGGTGATCGCTTGCGCCGGGCAGATTGCCTCGCACAGCTTGCAGGCGATGCAGCGTTCCTCGCCGTTGGGATAGCGGCGCAGCGCGTGCTCGCCGCGGAAGCGGGGCGACAGCGGACCTTTCTCAAACGGGTAGTTCAGCGTTTTCTTCGGCGCGAAGAAATAGCGCATCGTCAAGAAGAACGCGGAGACGAACTCCGTCAGAAACAGCGATTTGACGCCACGGGCGATGTTCATGATTTCAGTTCCAATTCTCGGCGTCGCACTTGCTTACCATTACCTTGCTTGGGTGGCCGCCTACGCGGCCATGACGGTGGATGGGGTGGGTTTTCTGGGAGAAAGTGACGTGATCCGTCTTGCGATGTTCATTCGGCTTGCGTTCTAATTTCACGTCTACGCACTCACCACTCTATCGTCGTCATGCCCGCGAAGGCGGCCACCCAAGCAAGTCAACTATTTACCTTGTCCAAGCCCATATTGTAACGACTGCGGCAGCTCCGAGAAGAATTGCTGCTATGGCATAGAAAACCAATCGCACTACGCCAGCCGACCTTTGTGCAGGTGAAACACAATATCGACCGCAAACTGCTGCAACTGCGGCGTTCCCTGCCAGCGCAATCGCACCAAAAAATTTAGAGTCTCCGAAGGACGGCACGCTTTGCTTGATCAAAGTTAAAATCCAGTCGCAAATGCCAACCCCAAAAGCAAACCAAATGATGGTACTAACCCAAGTTGGTTTTGCTGGCAAAGCGACTACAGATACGAAAACGCCGGCAGCGCAAAAGGCAGTGAACCAGACTACAATCTTTTGCTCAACTGTAAGTGACGTCAGCGATTGCAACATCACCGCACCTGGGGGCCGAATTGGAGGAGGCCGGCGACGACGACGACCATCACCAGCGACAGCGGCAGGAAGATTTTCCAGCCGAGGCGCATGAGTTGATCGTAGCGGTAACGGGGGACCATGGCTTTCACCATGGCGAACATGAAAAACACGAAGGTGATCTTGAGCAGGAACCACAGCGGTCCGGGGATCCAGTTGAGCGGCGCGATGTCGAGCGGAGGGAGCCAGCCGCCGAGGAACAGGATCGACGTCATCGCGCACATGGTGACGATGGCCACGTACTCGCCAAGCATGAACAGCAGGTAGGGCGTCGAGCCGTATTCGACCATGAATCCGGCGACGAGTTCCGATTCCGCTTCCACTAGATCGAACGGGGGACGGTTGGTCTCCGCCAGAGCCGAGATGAAGAAGACAACAAACATCGGGAACAGCGGCAGCCAATACCAGTCAAGGAAGCTCGCGGGCAGGCCGACGCGTGTGCCGATGCCGACTTGCTGGGCCTTGATGATGTCGTTGAGATTGAGCGACCCCGCGCACAACAACACGGTGATGATGACAAAGCCGATCGAGACCTCGTAGGACACCATCTGCGCCGCCGAACGGAGCGCGCCGAGGAACGGATATTTCGAGTTGGACGCCCAGCCGCCCATGATGATGCCGTAGACGCCGAGCGAGGAAATGGCGAACAGGTAGAGAATGCCGACGTTGATGTTGGCCATCGCCATGCCGTTGCCGACGGGGATGACGGCCCAGGCGGCGAGCGCCAGGATGGCCGTGACCAGTGGGGCGAGCAGGAACACACCCTTATCGGCGCCGGCGGGGATCAACGGCTCCTTGAGCACGAATTTCAGCAGGTCAGCGAACGATTGCAGCAGGCCGAACGGGCCAACCACGTTGGGGCCGCGCCGCATCTGCACCGCCGCCCACACCTTGCGATCCATCAGCAGCAGGAACGCGACGATGACCAACAGCACCACCAGCAGCAGCAGGCTGAGGCCGACCGTCAACGCGAGCCAGAGGCCCCAATCCCACCAGGTGTCGAGAGTTTTTGGATACATCAGGATGCTTTCCCAACTCGGTGCGGTGCGGCCACCGCCATGGCCATCCACCCATCGTCATGGCCGCGCAGGCGGCCATCCACGACAGCGGACGGCAAATCAGAGCAAGCGGTGAAATTCAAAGTCATTGCAGTGGCTGGCTTCGTGTCCAAAGAGATTTGTCGTGGATGGCCGCCTGCGCGGCCATGACGGAAAGGTGTCGGAACGCCCACCTATTCCGCCGCCGCGCGGGTCGTGGGTTTGAGGTTGGCGGCGAGAGCGGACAATTCGCCCATGATGGTGGAGGCGCGGGCGATCGGGTTGGTGAGGTAGAAGTCGCGGACAGTGTTGACGAACGGCGCCTGCGTCATCGTGCCGGGGAGTCCGGCGAGCTTGCCGAGATCAGCCGCATCGGCTGATGCCACGCTGCCGAGACGGGCCAACTGCGGCGCGACCTTGTACATGGCGGCGCGCAACGCGGTGAGATTGTCGTAGGGCAAAGTCTGTCCGGCGTGCGTCGACAGGGCGCGCAGGATCGACCAATCCTCCTTGGCGACACCGGGGGCGAAAGCGGCCTTCATCGTCATCTGCGCACGGCCCTCGGTGTTGACGTAGGTCGCGGATTTCTCGGTATAGGCCGAGCCGGGTAAAACGACATCGGCGATATGGGCGCCGTTGTCGCCGTGGCTGCCCTGATAGACAACAAAGGTGCGGCCGAGTATCGAGGTATCAAATTCGTCGGCACCGAGCAGATAGACCAGTTCCATCCCGCCGGACAACATTTCCGCGACGCCGCGACCACCGGCAGCGGGTACCAGCCCGAGATCGAGCCCAGCCACTCGCGACGCCGCTGTTTGCAGAATATTGAATCCGTTCCAGCTATCCTTGATGCAACCGAGCGATTGCGCAGCTTTTACCGCTGTCGCCAGCACAGCCGCTCCATCTGGCCGCGCAAGGGTGCCGGCGCCGAGGATGAACATCGGCCGCTCCTTGTTGGCCGGTGCGTGGCCGACGAACTTGGCTAGCGCATCCGCGCCGGTGCCGAGATAGTTGTACTCGTAGCCGAGATCGGCCTTTTCACCGATCACGCCGACCAGCAATCCACCCTGGCGCCAGCGTTTGCGGATGCGGGCATTGAGGACCGGCGCTTCGAGGCGCGGATTGGTGCCGATCAGCATGATGGCGTCGGCCTGATCAATGCCAGCTATCGTCGAATTGAATATGTAACTGGCGCGACCTTCGGTCGGATCGAGCTTGGCGCCGTCCTGGCGGCAATCGATGTTGGGCGACCCCAGCCGCGTAAACAGCTCTTTGAGCGCGAACATTTCCTCGGCACCGGCGAGATCGCCGACGATGGCGCCGATTTTTTTCGGATCCGCCGCTTTCAGCTTCGAGCCGATCAGCGCCAGTGCCTCGTCCCAGGTGGCCGGCTTGAGCTTACCGCCGACGCGGATGTAGGGCTGATCCAGCCGTTGCGTCCGGAGGCCGTCGGCGACGTGGCGCGTTTTGTCCGAAATCCATTCCTCATTGACGGCATCGTTGTTGCGCGGCAGCACGCGCATGACTTCACGGCCACGCGTGTGCACGACGATGTTGGATCCCAACGCATCCATCACGTCGATGCTCTCGGTCTTGTCCATTTCCCAGGGCCGTGCACTGAACGCCCAGGGCCGATGCGTCAGCGCGCCGACCGGGCAGATATCGACCACGTTGGCCGATAGCTCGCTCATCATGCCCTTCTCGAGGTAGGTCGTGATCTCCATGTCCTCACCGCGGCCGATGGCGCCAAGCTCTTCGACGCCGGCAACTTCGGTCATGAAGCGGACGCAGCGGGTGCACTGGATGCAGCGCGTCATCATGGTTTTGATCAGTGGCCCGAGATTTTTCTCCTCGATAGCGCGCTTGTTCTCGGTGTAGCGCGAGGCGCCGATGCCGAACGCCATGGCCTGATCCTGCAGATCGCACTCGCCGCCCTGGTCGCAGATCGGGCAATCGAGCGGATGATTGATGAGCAGGAATTCCATCACGCCCTCGCGGGCCTTTTTAACCATCGGAGACTTGGTGAAAATGACCTTCGGACTGCCATCCTTGTTGGGCGGCAGATCATTGACGCCGAGCGCGCAACTAGCCTGCGGCTTAGGCATGCCCACCACCTCGACGAGGCACATGCGGCAGTTGCCGGCGATCGACAGACGCTCGTGATAGCAGAAACGTGGAACTTCCGCCCCCGCCTGCTCACAGGCCTGGATAAGGGTCAGCCCGTCCTCGACTTCGATCTCGGTGCCATCAATGATCAGTTTCTTGGGCATGTCGCCTTGGCCTTGAACTCTCGCATGATCACGCAATTGCGGGAACCGCACCGAGGCCGTAGGACCGGAAGGGCTCCGATCCGATGTCCCGACTGCCATAACTCCGCCCACGAGTCCCAGAATGAACTTGTCGGATGCCGCCTTGCATCCGTCCCGGACTCGCTCCTCCAGCGTCGGTCTTTAGCGCGGCAGCGGCCCAGATGCCAGCCCCCAGTGACAGCGATTTGCGCGGCAGGTTGGCAACTACCTCTGGGCGGTGATGTCTGCTAGATGCCCGGTAACTGGAATTGATCCCGACCGGCCCGAAGGTCCGCCATGCTCGAACCCCTTAACTCGCACATACTTACTGCCGCGCCGGGGATTTCGCATGGGTTCTTCACGCGCAGCGGCGGTGTATCGAGTGGGCTTTATGGCTCATTAAATTGCGGCTTGGGCTCGCATGATGTTCGCGCGGCGGTGCTGGAAAACAGACGGCGGGTTGCCACTCACCTTGGCACCGATATCTTACTCACATCCTACCAGATCCATTCGGCCCGCGCCGTGCTGGTCGAGCAGCCCTGGGGGCCCGACGATCAGCCCAAGGCCGACGCGCTGGTGACGCGGACGCGGGGCTTGGCACTCGGTGCCTTGGCCGCCGATTGTGCGCCGGTGCTGTTCGCCGATCCCGGGGCAGGAATTGTCGCTGCCGCGCACGCGGGATGGAAGGGCGCGCTCGGCGGCATCATCGAGGCGACTGTGCTATGCATGGAACAAGCCGGCGCCCGCCGGGCGGACATCATCGCCTCAGTCGGCCCATGCATCGGCCAAGCGGCTTATGAAGTGGGGCCGGAGTTCAAAGCCACATTTTTGGCAGCCGACGCCCGTAACACTGCTTTTTTTGCGACATCCGAGGCCCGTGCCAAGCCGCATTTTGAACTCGCCGGGTTCGTCATGAACCGACTAAGGGAGGCACGGGTGGGCTGTCTCGACAACGCATCGGTTTGTACGTATTCGAACGAAGAGCGATTCTTCAGTTATCGTCGTACGACGCACAGGCAGGAGGCCGACTACGGCAGGCATATTTCGGCGATCGCCCTCGTTTGAGATTGCTTTTCCACACATTAGCCGCTCAAAATAGTCGCAAATGTGCCCTATTGGTGGCAATTGCTGTTTGATGCGCTTTACGGCAATCCCCGGAAGGACTAGATGAGTCGCTGTGTGTACCGGAAACATCAACGCCGCAATGTAAGTAAGCCGGCAGCCGGAGGTCCTAAGGATGCGGGGGCTTCGACGTGACGAATACATTTGCTGGTGCGATTCAATACAGTAATCGCCGGGGCGCAGCGCTTGCTGCCCTGATATTATCTTCGATCGTGTTGGCGGGTTGCGAATCGGGTGCGATGCTCGGCACTACCGGCTCAACCCAACCTGAAACTTCCATCGCGCAGCTGGCGCCAACGCCGGCCAGGACGCGGATCAGCGTGGCGCCGGTGATCGGTGCGCCCGACGGCATTTCCAAACAATTGGCGCAGGACTTCACGGCGGCCATCGCCCAGAAGAATGTCATCGTCGTTGGCGCCCAAGACAAGGCCGATTACGCTTTGCGCGGATATGTCGTTGCCGCCAAGGACAAGGCTGCCGTTAAAGTTTCCTACATCTGGGACGTTACCGATCCCGGCGGGCGCCGCGTCAATCGCGTTACCGGCGAAGAGATCGTCACCGGCACCGCGGCGACCGACCCATGGGTTGGCGTGACGCCGCAGGTCACACAGGCGATTGCACAGAAATCGGCCGGTTCGTTGGCCTCCTGGTTGGCTCAGCAGGCTCCAGTGCCGGTCGCGGCGGTAGCGCCGGCTAGTGGCGGCGCTGGCGCGGGCGGGACTTCAGCGGTTGCGGTGGGCGCATTACCACCGACCGCTCCGGCGACGCCGGCAACAACCACGACGCGCATGGCGGCGGCGGCGCCCGCAGCTGCTGCTTCCGGGCCGATTGCCGCAGTCATCCCCTCGCTCACCGGCGCGTCAGGCGACGGCAACAACGCACTGGCCGCCGCACTGCAAAACGAACTGACCAAAAATGGCGTCGGTTCGGCGAACCAAGGTGGCGCACCCTATCGGGTCGAAGGCGTGGTCAAGATGGGCGCGGTTGCCGATGGCAAGCAACCCGTACAGATTGACTGGAACGTGAAAGATCCAGATGGCAAACGTCTGGGGACGGTAACGCAGAAGAATGAAATCGTCGCCGGTAGTCTCGACGGGAACTGGGGCCGAACAGCGGACGCGGCGGCTTCTGCCGCTGCCCAGGGCATCCTCAAGTTGTTGCCGCGCAACACTGCATCCAACTGATTAGAGTTCGGTTGGCAACACGCTGGTGTTGATTGTGGGAATATCGACATAATTGCTTCACATATCCGGGCTCGGAGCGTTTACACGCCCGGGCCCGATTGCTATTCAACGGTCGGTCTCTGCAAAACCCGCATGGAGAAGCGCCATGGCATTCGATTCCAATTCGAGCAATGGCGGGGGCGACAGCAGGACTATCCAGATTGTCGCCGGCAACAGCAATCGGCAATTGACGGATGCCATCTCGGCTGAATTGAAGCATCCGCTGACGCGCAGCACGGTCAAGCGTTTTGCCGACATGGAAGTATTCGTGGAGATCCACGAGAACGTGCGCGGCAAGGACGTGTTCATCGTCCAATCGACCTCGGCGCCGGCGAACGACAATCTGATGGAATTGCTGATCCTGGCAGACGCACTAAAGCGTTCGTCGGCACGGCGCATTACGGCTGTCATGCCCTATTTCGGCTATGCGCGGCAGGACCGTCGCTCTGGACCGCGCACGCCGATTTCAGCCAAGCTGGTCGCCAACATGATCGAACGAGCGGGGATCGATCGCGTCATGACGCTGGACCTGCACGCCGGACAGATCCAGGGCTTTTTCGATATTCCGACCGATAATCTGTTCGCCGCCCCGACTTTCGCGCGCGATATTCAGGAACGATTTGAAACGTCGAAAGTTGTGGTGGTCTCGCCCGACGTCGGCGGTGTCGTGCGCGCGCGAGCCCTGGCCAAGCGCATCGGCTGCCCTATCGCGATATGCGACAAGCGCCGCGAGCGGGCCGGCGAAAGCCAAGTTATGAATGTGATCGGCGATGTTGCGGGCATGCGCTGCATTTTGATCGACGACATCGTCGATTCCGGCGGCACGCTGGTGAATGCGGCGAATGCGCTATTGGAAACGGGTGCTGCCGACGTTTATGCGTATATCACACACGGCGTACTGTCGGGCGGGGCGGTCAGCAAGATCACCAATTCCAGGCTCAAGCAGTTGGTGATCACCGACAGCATCCAACCGACCGAACCGGTTAAGGCGGCGGGCAATATCCGCCTGCTTTCGATTGCGCCGCTGCTCGCTGAGGGCATCGCCCGCACGGCCCGCGAGGAAAGCGTTTCCAGCCTGTTTTATTGACGCCTGCCGGGCTCGCCTCGGGGCTTTCCAGCTTCGATCGCCCCACACGGCGAGCTTTTGCCCCATTTCGGAGCCCGGTCCGGGTGGAACGCATGCTATTCGGTGCTTGCCGAGGGCGCGGCCTTTGCCTATGTCTCAGCGCATTCTTCGGTCGGCCCGGCTTTGCGCCCGTTGGCCGCCGAAGCTGACGCGCCTATCACAAGCCGCGCCTATCTCAACACGAACACTATCGACCCAAGGACCACGCCGCGATGTTCTTTATTACACCAGCCTATGCCCAGAGTGCCGGCGGCGGCTTGCAGGATGCGCTGGGTGGCATCGCGCCGCTGCTGTTGATGTTACCGATCTTCTACTTCTTGCTGATCCGCCCGCAGCAGCAGAAGGCCAAGCAGCATCAGGAGATGGTGACTAAGATCCGGCGCGGTGACGGCGTTGTGCTGGCCGGAGGAATCATAGGTAAGGTCAATCGCGTGCGCGACGACGATCCGCTGATCGATGTCGAGATCGCCAAGGGTACGGTCATCCAGGTGGTGCGCGCCAGCGTCTCGGAAGTGCGCACCAAAGGCGAGCCGGTCAGTGCTCCGACCCGGCCTAAATCGAGCAACTTGCCGTCCCGGGACGCGAAAACCGGCGCTGAAGGCGATGGTCCGATCCAGGAGGCCGACTGTGTCGATGTGTCGGACGCGGAGAAGTCGCCGGCCATTAAAAAGCAGGGTCAGGGCATCATTGAGCGGCTGTTGGGAAAAAAATAGTCGACCGCCGGTATCTACGCGACAACCGGCCCCTTGTCGGGCCTGGTCTGACCCTCAGCTACAGAGTTCCTAATGCTGCAATTCACCCGCTGGAAAACCATTGCCACGCTGGCCGTCTGTCTGCTCGGACTGCTGCTGTGCATTCCGAATTTCCTCAGCAAGGAGCGCTTCGACGCGCTGCCCGTCATTGCCAAACATAAATTCGGGTTGGGGCTGGATCTGCGCGGCGGTGCACATTTGCTCACCACCATGGACCTCGACGAACTGCGCAAGGATTGGCTTGGCAACATCCAGGACGAAGTGCGTAAGCGCCTACGGGAGGCGAAGATCGTCTTTACACCCCCGGGCATCCAGAATGGCGCCGTCAATGTGCGGTTTCCCAAACCAGAGGACACTGAAGCGGGCCTGAAGGCACTACAACCTATGGCTCAGTCTGCCGGCAACGCGTTGACCGGTGCGACCGGCCGCGATCTGGACATCAAGCAGGCCGGCCCCGACTTCCTCACCATTACACCGACGGAGCCAGCGCTCAACGAGCGCGCCACCCAGGCCATCGGCGCTGCCATCGAGATCATCCGCAAGCGCCTCGATCCCGACGGCACCAAGGAAGTCGCCGTGCAGCGGCAGGGTCGCGACCGCATCCTGGTGCAGCAGCCGGGTGTTGAGACCGAGAAAGAGCTGGAGGCGATCCGCAACACGCTGCGGCAGGCCGCCAAGATGACGTTCCATCTCGTGCACCCGACGATGACCGCGGAAGAGGCCAAGCAGACCCGCGTACCATCAGGCTACATGCTGGTGCCCGCCACCGACCGCGGCCCCGCGGAAGAACTGATCGAGACGCGCCCGGTGCTCACCGGCGAACAGCTAAAGAGCGCCAACCCGGGCTTCGATAGCCAGACCAACCAACCGATCATTCAGTTCAGCTTCAACTCGACGGGCGCTCGCATCTTCGGCAAGATTTCGAGTGAGAATATCGGCCGTCGCTTCGCCATCGTGCTCGACGGCAAAGTTATTTCGGCGCCCGTGTTTCGCTCGGCCATTCTCGGTGGGTCCGGTGAAATATCCGGCAGCTTCACCGTCGAGGAAGTCAATCGCCTGTCGACGCTCCTGCAATCCGGCTCGTTGCCGGCCAAGCTGACCATCGTCGAGGAGCGCGTCGTCGGTGCCAGCCTTGGCGCTGACTCCATCGAGCAAGGCAAGCGTGCCGGCATGATCGGGCTGATCGGCGTCGCCGCCTTCATGATCTTTGCGTACGGCCTGTTTGGCGTCTTCGCAGTGATCGGCGCGGCGCTGCACGTGGTTCTCGTGCTGGCGCTGATGTCGCTGCTGGGTTCCACCATGACCTTGCCTGGCATCGCCGGCGTGGTGTTGACCATCGGCATGGCCGTCGACGCCAACGTGCTGATCTACGAACGCATCCGCGAGGAACTGCGCAACGGCAAGACACCCCTGTCCGCCATCGACGCCGGCTTCGCCCGCGCCTACGCCACCATCATCGACAGCCAGTTGACCACTTTTATCGCGGGCCTGTTGATGTTCGCGCTGGGCTCCGGCCCGGTCAAAGGGTTCGCCGTGACCTTGACGCTCGGCATCATCACCACCGTGTTTACCGCCTTCACCGTTACCCGCATGCTCGCGTCATGGTGGGTACAAGCCCAAGACCGCCGGATGGTGCCGGCACCTTTGTGAATAAAATTCGGTCCGATCCAGCATGACCATGGCTCCCAAAGGCCCCCTCACCTGCCCTTCGGGCATCCTCTCCCCAGGGGGAGAGGAAATCGTGGCACCATCGCCCGCCACACTGCCTTCTGCCCTTGGGGAGAAGGTAGCCGAAGGCCGCATGAGGGGGCCTTTGCCAAACTCCGCATCCGACAAGGTCCACGCCCCATGAAATTCAAAGGTTTCGACTTTTTCCCGCACAACACAAAATGGAAGATCATTTCGTGGCGCTATGTGTTCATCGGCGTGTCGTGGGCGTTGGCGATCGCCGCGGCGGGCATGCTGTATGGACGCGGGCTCAACTACGGCGTCGACTTCAAGGGCGGCACCTTGATCGAGGTGCAAGCCGTGAGTGGCAACCTTGAGATCTCCGGCGTGCGCGACAAACTGAACAAACTAGGCCTCGGCGATGTGCAGGTGCAGGCCATCGGCAAAGGCAACGAAGCATTGATCCGCATCGGTCAGCAGGCAGATGAGAAAGCACAGGCAGTTGCCGCCGCGAAAGTCAAAGCCGCGCTTGGTGACGGCGTCGCCATCCGGCGTACTGAGACCGTCGGTCCCACCGTATCTTCCGAACTCAAGCGCACCGGCATCTATTCCGTCATAGCCGCCCTCACCGGCATCCTCATCTACGTGTGGTTCCGCTTCGAGTGGCAATTTGCCGTCGCCGGCATCGTCGCGCTGGTGCATGACGTGTTCATCACCACCGGTATGTTCTCGCTGCTGTGGTACGAATTCGATCTCGCGACGGTCGCGGCGCTGCTCACACTCGCCGGCTATTCGATAAACGATACCGTCGTCGTTTTCGACCGCATCCGCGAGAACATGCGCAAGTACAAGAAAATGGATTTCGAGCAACTGCTCGACCTATCGATCAACGAGACCTTGTCGCGCACCGTGTTGACGTCGTCGGTCACCGCGGTGGCGGTGCTGGCTCTCTACTTGTTCGGCACCGAAGCCATCCACGGCTTCTCGTTCGCCATGCTGTTCGGAATCGTCATCGGCACCTATTCGTCGATCTTCGTCGCCGCGCCGCTGCTACTCTACTTCGGCGTCACGCGCGACACCGTGCAAGGCAAGCAGGACGCCGCCGCTAAATCCGTAAAAGCGTAGCGTGCTTATCCGGCTACCGCCGCCGGCGACAGGAGTTCCATCGTCTGGACACCGTCGATGCCGAGGTCGAGGTGCGTGGCAATAACGGCCAGTCCACCCACCGCCAGATGATCGCGGATCATGTCCGCCACCATCCGGCTCGACGCCACATCAAGTGCCGCCGTTGGCTCATCGAGCAGCCACAGCGGTCGCTCCGCCACTAATACCCGCGCCAGCGCCAGCCGCCGCCGCCAGCCCGTCGACAACACTTCGGCGCGCATGTCGGCGAAGCGGTCTAAACCGAATTGTTCCAACGCCTCGTCCACGCTCGCGCCCTCTCCCGGTCCCAGCACATCGGCCCACGCAGACAAGTTTTCCCGGATCGTCAATTCCAGTTTGATGGCGTTCAGCGGCCCCACCAGATGGCACTGCTCGGCGATTTTCGCGTCAACCGCGCCACCCTCCAGCCGCACCGTTCCCGCCATCGGCGGCGACAGACCCGCCAGCGTCCTGAGCAGCGTACTTTTGCCTGTTCCATTATCTCCCGTGACGACCATCGCCGCCCCGGAGCCGACCGTAAAACTCAAATTCGAGAACAAAAGCAGATCGCCATAACCCTGGCTCAAGTTCTTAACGACGAAGCGCAGCGCTGACGACATGAATTGAATGCCTTCGTACAAATCCAGCAGAAACAGCCATTGCCGCGCAAATTTGCTGGGCACGCCTGCCTAAAGTCGCATACTTCGGTGCTGGCGAACTGCCGAACGCCGTCATATAAGGCGCCGATGCAGGTATTTGCCAGGGTTCGCCGCGTGTGTCGATGCAGACCGAAGAGAGTCCTGTGCCAGTCGATTGCACAAACACGTTTTACCAAATCCGTTCACGGAGATAAGCGGTCATGAGCCTCAACGTCGTTTCCCTCGACAGTTTCAAATGCCGGTCCACATTGACCGCCGCCGGCAAGACCTATGAATATTTCTCCCTGCCGCTAGCCGAAGCCAACGGCCTTGCCGGAATTTCCAAGCTGCCCTATTCGCTCAAGGTGCTACTCGAAAACCTGCTGCGCAACGAGGACGGCCGCACCGTCAAGAAGGCCGATATTCAGGCCATGGCGTCATGGCTGCTCGACAAAGGCAAAGCCGGCGCCGAGATCGGCTTTCGCCCCGCGCGCGTGCTGATGCAGGATTTCACCGGCGTTCCTGCCGTGGTCGATCTCGCCGCGATGCGTGACGGCATGAACATCCTCGGCGGCGACCCGACCAAGATCAATCCGCTGGTGCCCGTCGATCTCGTCATCGACCATTCCGTCATAGTCGATGAATTCGGCACGCCGAAGTCGCTGGCCCACAACGTCGCGCTGGAATACGAGCGCAACGGCGAACGCTATAACTTCCTCAAGTGGGGCCAGGGCGCCTTCGCCAACTTCCGCGTCGTGCCGCCTGGCACCGGCATCTGCCATCAGGTCAATCTTGAATTCCTCTCGCAGACCGTCTGGGTCACCGAGCAGCCCAATGGTAAAAAGATGGCCTACCCCGACACCGTCGTCGGCACAGACAGCCACACCACCATGGTCAACGGCTTGGCCGTGCTCGGCTGGGGCGTGGGCGGCATCGAAGCGGAAGCCGCCATGCTCGGCCAGCCGCAATCGATGATGATACCGGAAGTGATCGGCTTCAAACTGTCGGGCCGCATGAAGGAAGGCATCACCGCCACCGATCTCGTGCTGACGGTAACGCAGATGTTGCGCAAGAAGGGGGTGGTCAACAAGTTCGTCGAATTCTACGGCCCCGGCCTTGACGCGATGACGCTGGCCGACCGCGCCACGATCGGCAACATGGCACCTGAATATGGCGCCACCTGCGGTTATTTCCCCGTCGACACCGAAACGCTCGCCTATCTGAAGATGAGCGGCCGCGCCGAAGACCGCATCGCCTTGGTCCAGGAATACACCAAGGTACAAGGCCTGTTCCGCGAAGCCGGCGCTGCTGATCCTGTGTTCACCGATACGCTTGAGTTGGCGCTGGAGGACGTCGTGCCATCGCTGGCCGGCCCCAAGCGACCGGAAGGCCGCGTCGCCCTCGACGCCGTCAAGACCGGTTTCGCTGCCGCGCTCGCCGGCGAATACAAGAAGCCGGATGCGCTGGGCGCTGCCTATCCCGTCGACGGTCGCCACTTCGATCTGCATCATGGTGACGTTGCCATCGCCGCGATCACCAGCTGCACCAATACGTCGAACCCCAGCGTGCTCATCGCTGCCGGCCTGCTCGCCCGCAACGCCGTCGCCAAGGGACTGAAGTCCAAGCCGTGGGTGAAAACCTCGCTGGCGCCGGGCTCACAGGTCGTCGCCGCCTACCTCGAAAAAGCCGGCTTGCAGAAAGAGCTCGACGCGCTGGGCTTCAACTTGGTTGGTTTTGGCTGCACCACTTGCATCGGCAATTCCGGACCGCTGCCGGAAGAGATTTCAAAATGCATCAACGAGAACGGCATCATCGCCGCCGCCGTTCTCTCGGGCAATCGCAACTTCGAAGGTCGCGTCAGTCCGGATGTGCAGGCCAACTACCTGGCGTCGCCGCCGCTCGTCGTCGCCTTTGCGCTCGCCGGCACCGTCAACCGTGATCTGTCGACCGAGCCGCTGGGCAACGGCAGCGACGGCAAGCCCGTGTTCCTCAAGGACATCTGGCCGTCGAACCAGGAAGTGCAGAAGTTCATCCAGGAAAACGTCACCCGCGCCATGTTCATCGAGCGCTATGCCGACGTGTTCAAGGGCGACGCCGGTTGGCAGAAGGTGCCGGTCGCCAAATCGCTGACCTACACGTGGAACTCGGGCTCCACCTACGTGCAGAACCCGCCCTACTTCCAGGGTATCACCAAGACGCCGGTGCCGATCCAGAACATCAAGAATGCACGCATCCTGGCGCTGCTCGGCGACAAGATCACCACCGACCACATCTCGCCTGCCGGCTCCATCAAGAAGGACAGCCCGGCCGGCGCTTACCTGCTCGAGCATCAGGTGCGCCCCGCCGACTTCAACCAGTACGGCACCCGTCGCGGCAACCACCAGGTCATGATGCGCGGCACCTTCGCCAACATCCGCATCAAGAATGCCATGAACAAGGACGCGAGCGGCGCGATCAAGGAAGGCGGCAACACCACGCATTATCCGGACGGCAAGGTGATGTCGATCTTCGACGCGGCCGAGCAGTATCGCAAAGAGGGCGTGCCGCTGGTGCTGTTCGCCGGCATCGAATACGGCAACGGCTCGTCGCGCGATTGGGCCGCGAAGGGCACCAACCTGCTCGGCGTCAAGGCCGTTGTCGCGCAGAGCTACGAGCGCATCCATCGCTCGAACCTGGTCGGCATGGGCATCCTGCCGCTGGTGTTCGAAGATGGTTTGTCGTGGCAGTCGATCGGCCTGACTGGCGCCGAGACCGTGTCGCTCGATGGCCTCACCACGATAAAGCCGCGTCAGAAGATGATCGCCAAGATCACCTACACCGACGGCGTCACCAAGGACGTGCCGTTGATCTGCCGGATCGATACCGAAGATGAGATCCAGTACTTCAACAACGGCGGCATTCTGCAATACGTCCTGCGCAACCTGGCGGCGGATGCGGCCTAGGGGCGGCAGCTGCAACTCCCTACGCTGAACCCAGCGTAGGGAGTTTCAAGCGAACGGCCCGAGCCTATTCCCTCGGTATCAATTGCTGCCACTCGCGCTGCTTCTGCGTTTGCCGGACGAGCAGTTGGGGCGCCTCCCGATCCTCGTTGGTCGACAGCAAAGATGAGAGCGACCTCGAACTCTCGCGCGAGGTAGCGTATGCGAGTGGCCCGGCGAGCAGCAGGCCGAGGACGATGGGGCTCATCCACGCCAGCACGGATATTGAGATCGCAGCGCAAACGCCACCCAGGCCCAACCCGATCAGCAATTGCCAGCGGTGATTGAGACAGCTTTCAAGGAAACTCGTATCCGCACCGTTTCTTCGCTGTGCGGCCCACCCCGAGTCCCGTCCCAAAATGATTTCGGCAACAGCTCGCGTCTGCGTCAGCATCAACACTGGCGCCATCAACGTCGAACACAGCGATTCAAACACCAAGCCACTGACGATGCGAACGGCGCCGCCATGGCATGTGCGCTGCACGCCGTTCCGCATGACCCACAAGATGCCGAGTATTTTCGGCAGATAGACCACCGCCATGGTCACGAAGAACAGTATCAGCGCCTTCTTTGCATCGAAGACCGGCCACTGCGGGAACAACGTTTCCTCGCTGTCGAAATAGGTCGGCCGCGCGTATTTGGCCTGGATCGAAAGAATGACACCGACCAGCAGCGTCAGTGCCCACACAGCCGACGCAATATAGGCCATGGCACCCATCGCCAGATGCATCCGGCTGACGAGACGCAGGCGGCTGGCGCCGAGTACGAACAAGTGCTGCAGGTTGCCTTGCGCCCACCGACGGTCGCGGGTGATCAAGTCATCGAGTGCGGGCGGGCATCCCTCGAAGGACCCGCCGAGTGACGGCACGAAATGCACCTGCCAGCCAGCCCGTCGCAACAAAGCTGCCTCGACAAAATCATGACTGAGGATATGGCCGCCGAACGGAGGCCTGCCAGCCAATACCGGCAACCCCGCGGCGGCGGCGAACGCCTTGGTGCGGACGATGGCGTTGTGGCCCCAGTAGTTGCCGGTCGCGCCGTACCAGGTTGCAATGCCAGCAGCAATGATCGGCCCGTAATAGCCCGCCGCGAACTGCTGCAAACGTGCGAACAGGGAGCGAGCACCGACCAGACGCGGGACCGTTTGTATCAGCCCGGCTTGCGGATGCGTGTCCATTGTCGCAACGAGACATGACAGCGCCGCCGGCGACATGATGCTGTCAGCATCAAGCACGACAAAGTAGTCATAGCCGGCACCGTAAGTTTCAATCCAATCGCGGATATTACCAGCTTTTCGTCCTGTGTTCGGCGTGCGCCAGCGGATGTAGATATGTGCCTGGCGGCCCATTCGGGATCGCAGCACCTTGTAGGCTGCACGTTCCGCGCGACGCTCGGTTTCATTCTGCGTGTCGCTTAGAATAAATACGTCGGCGTCGATCGAACCTTCGCTCTTTTCAAGGTCCTCGCACATCGTTTCTACATTGGCGGCGACCGTGGACATGTTTTCGCGATAGACGGGAAACAGCAACGCCGTTCGCGAACGCAGGCCGGTCGTCGCCGGTTCGGACACGCTGACAGTGTCGATGCCGCGCCCCAACGCAAGAGCCACAAACCCCATCAAGGCACTGATCGACCCGGTCACCATCCAGCCAAAGCACACGGTGCACAAAACCAGGAAGCCAATTTGCAGCGGCGTTGGCCGTTGGACCGACAAGACGGCATAAAGCGTCACTGAGAAGGCCGCCGTCGCGGCAATAGTCGACAGCACAAGAAACCAACGAGCCAACCGAACGCCGGGACCTCGCGCATCGTCGCCCGCGGCATTCAACCACAACTGCTGTTCCGGCATTGCGCAACGACGCGCCTCGGGAACGTATTCCTCCAGCAGCGGTCGCGCGGTGGTGGCGAGACCTATTCCTTCGTCCATCGCCACATCCACATTTCCGAGATTGGTTTTTCCTTGTTGCGAAGCTGCAGTCGCATCTCGCTTACTTCCGCACCCTTCGCGTCGAAGGTGAAAGAGACGCGCCAACCTTTGCTGTATGTGTTGTGCTGGATGATGGGGACGCTTACCGCGCCTGCGCTGGTTTCCAGTTTAGCGGTCGGCAATTCGTCTTCCCGCCAACCGTCGAGCGCATCAAACTCCACCACGAACTGGCGCGTACCATTTTTTCGGGTTGGACCTATCGCGCCACCAATGCGCGTTGCTTGCACAGCCGCCCCGCCCCAGGAAGCCGGTGTTTGGTCCGGCCACGTCAGTCGATAGGTGAAAGAATACGTCTGGCCGACCACCAGCCGCTGTTCCGGTCGCCAGAAGGCGACGATGTTGTCATGAATTTCCTCTTCCGAAGGTATCTCGATGAGACGAACGGCGCCTGCGCCCCATGGCTGTCGCGGCGTAATCCATGCGCTGGGTCGCTGCTCATAATGCGCCTCCAGGTCCTGATATGCGTCAAAGCTGCGATCGCGCTGGATGAGACCAAAACCCGCTGGGTTCTGATCAACGAAGTCGCTCGTCTGCAGTCGGGTGGGATTATTGAGCTGCCGCCAGAGATGTTCCCCCGTGCCGTTGTATACGGCGAGACCGTCGGAATCGTGCACCGCGTTGCGGAAATCGCTGCTGCGCATGCGATCAGCCGTTGAGAACAGGAACATGCTGGTCAGCGGTGCGATGCCGATATTTGCCAAATCACTTCGGGGATAGAGCGTCGATTCGACGTCGATCGTCGTCGGCGCGCCAGGCGTCACAACGAACCGGTAAGCTCCTGCGACAGACGGACTGTCGAGTAACGCATGAATGACGATCGTCGCGGCACCTTTGGCCGGCGTCTCGATCCAAAACTGGCGGAAATTTGGGAACTCCTCGCCGCCGGGATCTCCGACATTGATCGCCAAACCGCGTGCCGACAATCCATACAACTGTCCGCGCGACACTGCGCGGAAATAACTTGCCCCCTGAAACACGAAGATTTCGTCGAAGACATCCGGCCGGTTCAAGGGGAATTTCAAGCGGATACCCGAAAATCCGATACGGTCACCCGGCGCAAGTTTGCCCGCTAGTGGCCCGAGATCGAAATAGCTGTTGTCGGTCGACAGATTGCGGACCTTGCCATCTTCGATCAAACTGAGGTCGACGCTGTTCTTGAATAACCAGCCGGCCGGTAACAGCTGCAATTGAAAATTCAGCCCTTCCTTGCGCCAGAAGGTGCGATCGTCTTGGACTCGGATCTGCCGAAACTGGTCATAGTCGACTTGCGTGCTGTTCGCAGCAATACCGGAGGCTGGCGGCACGTACTTTTTTGACGCCAAATCAGCCGCGACCTTGTTCACGACATCCGTCGAAAAAGGCGAGCCGTCGGGCACGAGTGGTTGTGCATGGGCAGGCATCTTCGTGCCAGACATGACCGTTGCACTGCATGCGAAAATAATTACGAACAAAAGGCGGTAGGACATTTGTCTGACGCTCCGGGTACCCGCAATCAAACGCCGTGCCACGCCGCAGGTTCCGGATTTGGCGGTGCGCCAGCAGGTCGCGCGGCTGCAACCGCCGACCTCAGGCCATGCGGGGCGCTGTACGGCGTCGACAAAGGCTGCGCCGCGGCGCCACCGCCACAGTTACGTCGCGAGCAAGCAACAGGTTGCAAATATTTGTTTTTTAGAGCTTTGGCAGGACTTTCCCGCGTCAATTCTTCATGTCACATTCATCCGGCGGCCTTCAACGTGCCGTAGGTGCGCAAGCCCAGGGAGGGAGACCCAAAGCTTGTAGGATGGGCTCCGCGCAGAGCTTTGTCCGCTTAGGAAACCTCGTCATGTCGTCAACACCACACCAAAAAGTCATCAAAGCACTTACTGTCATCGCGCTTACGGTCGGTGGCACCGCGCTGTCCGGCAACGCAATTGCTGCCGATCTCTACAGTGAAGGGCCGCCGCCCTCCTATGGGTCCGCTTACGACGATCCAAGATATGCCGATCTCTATGGCCGGCCACCTGCTCGCGTCGAAACGTATCGTTCCGACACGTACCGCTCTTATGAGACACCGCGTTATTACGAACCGCCACCAATCCCGCGCGCCGACGTCTACCAAGATGAGCGTCGCTACGCCGATCGCGCTCACCGTGACTGCCCGACCAAAGCCGAAATCAGCCACCGCCTAGAGCGCGATGGTTGGGGTGCATTTCGCAATCCTCAGGTGATCGATCGCGATACCGCGACCATTGACGCCCAGCGTCCCAATGGTCGACCGTTCCGGTTGGAGGTCGACCGCTGCACCGGCGAGGTCTTAGCCCAACGTCCGCTGGATCGTCCGCGTTATGGCAGCGAGAGTTATTATGGCCCCTACGCCGACAACGGTCGCCGGCCGCTGCGCTCTTACTGAGTTGCTGCGTCGTCGGCCGAGGCCTTTGAAGGGCTGACGAAGGTTGCGGCGCCGCCTTGCTTCGTCAGTGAGCGGCGCCCATAACGCTGTTGTAAAAGATTCGGTGGGGCGACAATTGCTGAGAGTGCAGCCCGTGACAGAGCGATGGCAGTTCCGTATCGAAAGGCGTTTGCCGCGCTTGGCGCTCGTTTGCTTGTTTGCGTTGGCTTCCACGTCCGCGGTTGCGCAAACAGCGCAAGACCAGCGGCCCTATGATGATAAACTTCTGCGATTGTCGGAAATATTGGGCGCCGTACATTTTCTCCGCGAATTGTGTGGCGGCAGCGACGGCATGCTTTGGCGCGACCGCATGGTCGAACTGATGGACGCCGAAGCGTCCTCTGCCTTGCGTCGGGTTCGACTGACACGCGCCTTCAATTCCGGTTACCGGAGTTACAGCCGCACCTACACCAGCTGCACGGCGACCGCCCAGGGGGCCATTGCCAAGTTCATGGCCGAAGGCGCCGACATCGCCGACGCGTTAGTCAAAACGCCATAAGGCTAACCAACGCTTAGCGCACAAACGGTTTACGGTAATTTGTCGTAGTTTTCTGCGAACGGTCGACCGCGTGATAAGGGTCGACTTCTGCGGTTCCTCGGCGCGCACACAGGGTCAACACAATGCAAGGTCTGGGACTTCAAGACAGTTCAGACGACAGTCTCAAAGCGCTGCAATTTATTCTTGAAGCGTGGGAGGATGCGGAAGCGTCAGGTATCGCTCCTGAACTTATCGCTTACGCAGCACTCTATACCGCCCTTACCGACCTCGTCGGCAGTTACGGTGAAACCCACGTAACGACTTTGGTTGACGGCTTACGCGCGCGCGTCCTAAGCGGCGAATTCACCATGCGTGCACGAACGCAGTAATCGCGATTGGTGAGGGTCAGAAGCGCAGCAGGTCCGGTCGTTTGATGAACATTTCACCGATCAACAAGCATCCGAACCCAATCAGCATCAATGCCGCCAACCTACTCAATTTGGTCATCCGCGCTTCGTCCAGCGTGTGCCGGATACCACTGATGAGCCGGGAGACCACGAGCCAGTAGCAGAAGCTGCCGCCCATGATCGCCGCCACCATCAACAGCGCGTCGATGTAGCCTTCGATTTCCACAAACGTCGAGACGCCGCCGAAGATGGCGACCAGCCCCAACACGGCGCCGGGGTTTGTAATGGTCAGCAAGAATGTTTGCGGAATGTCCCAGATATAATCGAGCAGCGTCGCATCGGCCGCTTCCTGGGCGGAGGCAAATTCGGGCCGGGTGAAATAGAGCTTGGCGCCTGCGATGATCAGCGCCAGCCCACCGATGATTTGAATTGCTGTGCGATAGTTGCGGATGGCGCCGGATATCGCGTTGACGCCCATGGCGGCCCCGAGTGCAATGGTTCCATCGCCAAGCATGATGCCGAGCCCGGCCGCCATGCCACCGAAAAAGCCGCGTTGTACCGCGCGCTGCAAGCCCAATAAATTAACGGGCCCAAATGGCAACGCAAGCAGCACACCGACGAACAAGCCAATGGGTATGATAAGTGGATTGGGGATGTAGGCCATCAGGTGATTATGCCATCGCGGGTGCAAAACGAGATCGCACTTGTCCTGCGAATTCGTATGACTGGCCGGCAAATTGGCCAATTGGTCGCCCGAAATTAGCCAATCTCATCCTCACCCCTATGGACCAGGGCGTGCAAAGCCCTTATCGGGTCGACCTGCGACCGAAGTCGACACAACCAACTCGGAAGGTGGCGCATTGTTTTACCGCTCACACCGCCTTTTTTTAGGTTTACTGGTGAGCCACGGGCTTGTCCATGCAGCTTATCTGACAACATCCGTGCTCACCAACGCGAAAGCCGCCACCCCCTCCGACGTGACGTCCGCCGGGTCGGGCGTCACCATTGCCGAGGCGTGGCGCCGGCGCGCCGCCATCGATCCTGTTGACGCTACCCTGCCTCCTGGCGTCAGCAATATGCGCGAGGCCATACTCGAGGCGGTCCAGTCAGGCCATCTCGAGGATCTCCGCGCCGCGCTCGACCTCAACGAGTTGAAACCCGAATTGGCGGCGGAGGCTGTAGCCGACCCGATCGCCTTTTGGCGCAGAATTTCTGACGACGGCGACGGTCGTCAAATTCTGGCCACTCTCGCGACGTTGTTGGACCTGCCGTACACCGTCCAACCTCTCGGCAAGGACCCGGAAAATACCAGGCTCTTTATTTGGCCAGCGTTCGCAGACCGCCCGTTGAATACGCTCTCCTCGGAGGAGGAAAAGCAACTGGCAGCCCTTGAGCCGGCCAGTCGCATCGCCAAAATGAAGGCTGCAGGTCGTTACACGGGCTGGCGGCTGGTTATTGGTGCAGATGGGGTGTGGCACGTCTTCCGTCGCTACGACTGAGACCGTCTCAACCGGAGACAGCAATGGCATCACTTTATTGTCATTTTTCGGATTTTCCGAAACCAACGCGGACGTCATGCGTAGGTTGTACCGAGATCCGAAGAAGGAAGCGTCGACGGCGCAGTCCGTATCGGACGCACGACGAGAAATCCCTGCAGTAACCATAAAGTCCGACAGCCATCGCACATTCCATGACCTATCGTTATCTCAAGCACGAATGCGCCGCTCACCCCTCGACCGTCTTGATCGGTCGACACCCAGCAGGACATGCAATGCGGACGAGGGCGGTGCTGACCTTAGTTCAATCATCCGAGCAACTATACGCCTCATTACCGTCAAGCCACGCAAAGCGCGGATATCTTCCGGGGGCATGTCGTCCCCTCAGCGCACTCAGGTGATGATTCCCATGTCCGCCTTACAAAAACAGTTGGAGTTCTTCATGCAGCGTTTGTGTCTGATTATCGTGGCATTGGTGACGGGAATGTCGTCTGCCTTCGCACAGAGCCGGGACTGGGTGCCGTGGCGTGAGTTCGGCGGTGGCCCTTCATACAGTAGCCCGCAAGCCCCACGTCCGCAGCGTGCGCGACCGCCGCGTGCCTACTCAGACGACGACGATGACGATGGCTACGGCTCGCCATTCGGCGCGCCGGGCGGGCAAATCCCTTATCGCAAGTCTACGACCCAGTATCCGGCAGTGCTGCAAGGCGGCGCGCGTCCGGAGATCTCGCCGCAAGCGCCGCAGACCGTGCCCTTCCGTCATGCCTTCAACCAAGGTTCGATCGTCATAGATTCCAGCGCGCGAGCGCTTTACTACGTACTGGGTAATGGAGCCGCCTACCGCTATCCGATCTCGGTCGGTCGCGAAGGTTTCTCATGGCGCGGCACTGAAAAGATCAGTCGGGTGGCAGCTTGGCCCGATTGGCATCCGCCAGCTGAAATGCGCGAGCGTGATCCCCGCCTGCCTGAAGTGATGACCGGTGGCATCAACAATCCGCTTGGCGCCAAAGCTCTCTATCTTGGCAACAGCCTGTACCGTATTCACGGTACCAATGATGCAAAGAGTATCGGTTATGCCGCGTCTTCGGGCTGCTTCCGCATGATGAATCAGCACGTCATGCACTTGGCCACCCTTGCGGGCGCCGGCACCACCGTTACAGTGCTCGACCGCCTCCCGAAGGGCGGTGCCGTCAGTACAGCGCCGGCGTCGTCGACGCCTGTTGTGACCAAAGTGAAACGCACCGGCTGAGGCAACCGGACGCGATGTGGCATGCAGCTCGCCGCATCGTGTCCGTTTTATCAGCTGCCCCGGACAGATGCGGAGGGATCCACCGGAACTTCGGCGATCGCACGTCGTTTCTTTAATTAGTAGATTTTTTGTTTTTTGGATGCGAGGTGCGCCATGATCGATCAAAAAACGACGTCTCACCAGTTGCAGATCCGCCCGGATTTACCCGAAGAGCAAGAGCACGAAGTCAGCCTCGGCACAGAAGTGCACGGTGCCGTGTATGTCATCGCGGGCGCCGCCTATCTATGGATGTTGCTGATCGCCTGGATCGCGTTCAGCAGTCCGACCGGCGCGGACCTAGACTTGGGGTTTGTTACCGTCATCTTTGCAGTATTCATGGGGCTGGCAGTCCTGGCTTATTCGGTTGCTCATTCGCACCTGCACAAACGACTTCCCGCTTGGGACGAATTCGTGTCGTCGCGCATCTCCATCGCAACTGGCGCTGTGCAGGGTTGGGAAATGGGCGTGCAGATCATGATCATCCCGATCGCACTGGCGTTAGCCGCCACGGCGTTAGGGATTGTGTATGCCTTGACCTGAGCGGCCGAATTGAAATGCGAAGGGCGAAAACGTTCTCGGCGTCTGCTTGAGCATGTTGCAGCCTCACCGTTTGAAGGCCACTAGGCCGAACGCTGCGCCCTGTGGATCGGTGCATCGCACGACCCATTGCCCGCCAGGCACCTCGTGTGCCGGCATGACGATGCGCCCCCCTGCTTGCACAACACGCTCCGCCGCCGCATCGACCGCATCAACGTTGAAGACATAGAACCAGTAAGCCGCCGGAAGTGCCGGATTTTTGGTCATGATGCCGCCGACCTGGATGCCGTCTACCGCAAAAATCTGGTAGGTGCCCATAGGCCCCATGTCGATTGCGTCAGCCTTGGTCCAACCGAACAGGCCAGAATAGAATGCGAAGGCTTCGGCGCCACTGCCAGCGTTCAGTTCGCGCCACCCGACCTGCCCCGGTGTGTGGGGCGCGACCGGCGCAATTTGCGGGCTTGATTTCGCCTCAAACAGCATAAAACCCGCCCCGTGGGGGTCGGCGGCAACGGCGAACCGGCCGACATTCGGGATATCTTCGGGACCGCGGTGAATAAATCCGCCCGCTGCCTTAACACGGGTTGCCATGGCATCGACATCGGCAACGCCGATATAACCCATCCAAGCGGGCGTCACGCCCATCTTCACGGCGTCTTCTGGGATCGGCATGATACCGCTGACCATGGTCGGACCGGTTGATGCGACGATGTAGGTGCGGCCGGGCGGACTGGCGTCTGCCATGCTCCAGCCCATGACGTTTTTGTAGAAAGTCTTTGCTGCAGTGGTGTCGGTGGTCATCACGTCGTACCAGACAAAACCGCTTGCTTTGGATGTGCTTTGGTCAGCCATTGTGTGCTCCTCGCGGTTGCTATGAGTACCGTTACGCTTGACCGCCACCTGCGCGTTCCAATGCTGCCATAGCGGCGGTCGCCGAAGTTCGATGCCCGCCACCTACGCGGATTTCGTGTCGAACCAGAAGCAGCGCTCGATTTTTTGCGATGTCGCCATTTTCTCAATTCTCGGCTGCTGCTTCTCGGTGCGACACGGGCAATGGGCATCTAACGCGCCGGGCAGACGATAGGCTCCTTGGACCTGGGTGAGAAGAACGAAAAAGGCCTTAACCCAGCTCGGCAATTAGTTGTTGTGTCTTGGCTTGTGCCGTGAAAGGCGAAGCACCACACTTGACCTCGTACCGTGATCCGTGGCTCCTCGCTCTCGCCGTAATAAGCGGACACGCCAGACCTGTATTGAAACGCTTTGGACCGCCATACAATGACGTCACGCACCCCCGCGAATTGCAACGATCTGTCTGATGTCCGCGTCGAGATCGATCGCCTCGACACCGCCCTTGTCGACCTTATCGGCGAGCGCCTGGGATACGTCGAACGCGCCTGGCAAATCAAACTGACACAGAATGCCGAGGCCAATGTGCCCTGGCGGAATCAACAGGTCATCGACCGTGTGCGCGCGCGCGCTACACAACGCGGCGTCCCTCCGGAATTGTGCGAGGCGCTGTGGCGGCAGATGATCGGCTGGTTCATCCAGTATGAAGAGGAAAAATTGCGCGGCGAATTGGAAGCCAAAGGCAGCTTAAACCAAACCGGGCCGAAGCCTTGAGCGTGTTATTGGGTTCGTTTCCGTTGGCCGTATTTGCCGTGATCCTGTTGCAGGGCGCGCAACCTATGCCGCTGCCCGACTTGCAGCCGAACGTGAGTTTGTGGGGAGAACTGGCATGGGCCGCGTTTAACCCTGCCGCCATCGGCGTTGCCTTTCTCATGGGTCGCAAAGCCGATCAGGCAGCCAAGCTCGGCATTGCCGGATTTGCCGGCGCCTTAGCAGGAATTCTGATGCTGTGGATGGCGGCCCGCCTGCACGCCAGCATAGCCGTCGACACGGCCCGCGCGGCGGCCGGAGTGTTCGTCTTGGGCCTGCCGTTTGGCGTCGCCTGGGCCTGGCTCGGGCGCTGGTATGCCGGCCGCTCGCCAACTGCCTGATCGGGCTGTCTGAGTAACCCGCGTTCGCGGAGGAATTGTCTCGAAGCAGCTTAGTTCGCCGACCGCGTCAGAATTACGAAATCCGTGCCCTTGCCGGTTTCATGACTGATCCCATAATCCGAGATGATAAGCGACGCTCCAGTCCAGACCTTTTCCGAGATTTTCTGCATCACCGTTTCAGAGAACTTCACCCGCGACAGGGCGTTTGCCGCGGTCGCCGGCAACAATGCAGTTGGCGGACCACTCGCCTGGAGTTGCACCTTGCCCGTGCGCAGTCGCTCCACCTCCGGTGCCACGCTGGCAACCGTCGTACTCACCCACTCCAACGCTTCATTGGCACCCGGCGCATTCATGGCCGTGAACACATGTGTTCCGAGCGGATTTTGACCATCGGCGATGTCAACGTCGGCCTCGAATACCGGCTCGAATCCCTGGCGCACATAAACCTTGTGGTCCTTGCGACTGACGAACACCGAAACGGGTTCCGTGGCGCGCTCAGCAATTCGAGCGGCATCTTGCAAGGCGTCGCGCTCGGCGACAGCCGCCTTCGCTTCCGCTGCTGCCTGGAAGGCCGCCGCATCGCTGGATTCGGCAAATCCGCGCACTTCAGCAAGACGTTGGACTGCCTCCGCATGTGCGGTTTTCAGCGAAGCGCGCGATAGCTCGGCGCGCGCGCGCTCTTCGGCGGAGGTCGTCGCATCCGCCACGGACTCAATTGCCTTGGCAAGCCCCGCGCGTAGGGCGTTTAGGGCTGCCTCCGCAGACCGCAGTTGATCAACCGCGATCCTCGCCTCGTCGCCACGCATGGATGCAATTTCAATCAACGCCTGCGCATCGACCTGGGCTTCCTGGTAGGCGAGCTTGGTGAAGCTTTGCTCAAGCTTGCCCCGTTCCATAGGATTGAGGACCCGACCAAGAGCTTCGGTCGGCGCGCCAAGATGCATCCGGCCTTCCGGCAGCACTGGATTGCCGACAAGCGCCGAAGGCGTCAGCGCACCGGGTTGGCCAAATCGGTGGGGCGCAACAAGCTCGGCAATTTGTGACTCGCGGACGAGCGTCGGCACTGGCAAATTGGGATGGGAGATGCTGAACGGACTCACGTCACGATCCGAGACGATGACGCGCATGCCCGTGCGCGTCAGACCGAACAGCCGCTGGGCGAAATCCTCCGGCAGGCGGATGCAACCATGCGAAGCCGGATAACCCGGCAAATGACCTGCATGAAGTGCCACGCCTGACCAAGTGATGCGCTGCATGAACGGCATTGGCGCATTGCTGTAAAGATTGCTCTCGTGATAGCGTTCCTTGCCGATGACGGAGAAGATGCCAGTCGGCGTGCGGTGCCCACTCATGCCCGTCGATACGGACGAGCGCGCGACGACCTTGTTGTCGCCGCCCCATACCGTCACGCGCTGATCGCTGATAGAGATCACTGCAATAAGTGGACCCGCACCGGACGATTTATCGCTGGATACCGGCGGAGGCAGTGTCGCGGTTCGCGACGTCGATGCCGCCCAACCCTGACTGTACGCCGCCAGCAGCCCGACGCCCAGTGCGAAACCCTGCAGGAAACGCGCACTCGAATCTTTACCTTTGCGGACCCGCATGAACGCACACCCTTCAACAACTATGGAAACCAAAAAATTAGATGGCTCTGCGTATTAGTGCGACTTTAGCGGTCGCAAGGTTCATTGCAAGTCTTTGAAAAGTAGCGCGGCCCCAATTATTGTCTATCGTTTCGCGCCCCTATAATACCACCCAAAGACCATCGAGGATATCTGAGGGTTATTCGTGGTTACCGAGCAGGTGTAAAAATGCATCGCTCGCAGCCCCCGGCGTCGTAGTCTGCCGCGCGGCTTGCAAACCCGGTTGGCAAGACATGGCGGTCGCGCCAAACTGCGGCGCCGTCAGCCGCAACGCGAGTCAAATTTTATGTCCGAAACCGAAATCGCCTACATGCCGGCGTCAGAACTGGCGCCAAAAATTGCACGGCGAGAGCTGTCCGCGGTTGAGGTTATCAGAGCGACTTTAGCGCGCATCGATAATGTCCAAACGGCGCTCAACTGCTTCATCACAGTTTGTGCCGACGATGCACTGCGCGATGCTGCCGTCATCGACCAGCGCATCGCGCGCGGCGAGAACGTCGGCGCACTTGGCGGCGTGCCGTTGCACGTCAAGGATCTCGTCAACACGGCCGGGGTCCGCACGACGTTCGGCTCGTTCATGCACGAACACAATGTGCCGAAGGCGGATGCGGTGTCGGTGGCCCGACTGAAGCAAGCCGGCGCAGTGCTGATTGGCAAGACAACGACGCCGGAATTCGGTCATATGGTTTGGACGGAGGCGCCGCTGTTTGGCCGCACGCCTAACGTCTGGGACGCGTCGCGCACGGCTGGTGGCTCATCCGGCGGCGCCGCAGTGGCGTGCGCGGCCGGCCTCGGCCCGATCGGCATCGGCACCTGCGCCGGCGGCTCGACGCGCATTCCCGCCGCCTGCAATGGAGTCGTCGGTTTCAAGCAATCGCTTGGCCTGATCCCGCATGACATGGCGCCGGAAAGCTTCGGCAACATGAGCTATGTCACGCCGATGACGCGCACGGTGATGGATACAGCCTTGATGCTGGAAGCGATGGCCGGCCCGCATCCCGCCGACGTGCACAGTTTCGGCATGAGCGCTGCCGGTTGCGTCGCGGCCGCCCGCGGCGAGGGTGACCTCAAGGGATTGCGCGTGGCCTGGCGGCCGTTTCTCGGCAATACGGTTATCGACAGCGAGGTATTGAAGTTGACGCGCTATGCCGCCAGCGCTTTCGCCGACCTTGGCGCAGACATGCACGAGATGGCGGACGACATGGAACCGACCGAGCCTATGTGGTTGGTGCTCTCAACGGCGTTGTGGAACGCGCGCTTTTCGCACCTGCTGCCGGAATGGCGGGATCGCATGTCGCCCACTTTGTTACGCCAGATGGCGGGTGGATCGGCGCACACTGCCGAAATGCTGGCGCGGGCTTACGTCAAACGCACCGAACTCTATCGCAAGATACAAGGTTGGTTCGACCATGCCGATATCATTGTCATGCCGACTTTGACGCGCACCGCCGTGCCGTTGCAGGAAGCGCTGTTTGACCCGATCGAAATCGAAGGCCGCAAGATCGATACCGTTCGCAAGGCGTGGTTCCCCTACACGCATCCTTTCAACCTGTCGGGCAACCCTGCCGTGACTTTACCCGCGGGCTTCCATTCCGACGGCCTGCCCGTGGCCATTCAATTGGTCGCCAGGCGGGGTGCGGATGCAGTGTTGTGCCGGGCTGCCGCACTGTTCGAGCGCGCACGCCCTTGGCATCAACATCGCCCATCCATCGCCGCGCTTTGAGCACCGCCGCCATTCCACGTAAGATCTCTCTCTCTGCCTCAAAAGATATTATAGCCTCGCGCACAACCTGAAATCGAGATACCGATAACTGTCTACCCGATTTGCGCCCCAGGAGATTCGCGAATGAAGACCGTTCGAGCCACATGCGCGCATGACTGCCCCTGCATGTGCTCTCTGCTGGTCCAAGTTGACGGGGACAGGATAATCAAAGTCTCCGGCGATCCGGAGCAGCCATTTACCGACGGCTTCGCCTGCGCGAAAGTCAATCGCGACGCAGAAATCGTGCATTCCCCGCTGCGCGTGAAAACACCACTGCGCCGCACCGGCCCCAAAGGTTCAGGGCAGTTCGCGCCGATTACGTGGGATGAAGCGCTTGCGGAGATCGAGACGCGCTGGAAGGCGACCATCGCCAAGGATGGTCCCCTGGCGCTGCTCGGCTACTCCTATAGTTCGCACCAGGGGCAGATGAACCGGCACATGCCGAATGGCTTTTTTCACGCGCTCGGCGCCAGCCGCCTGACCGCCGGGACGGTTTGCGATACCTGCGCCGATGTCGGCTGGGAAACGACGCTCGGCCCTGTCGGCTGCATCGATCCGGACGAAGTCGCCCTGTCCGAACTGATCGTTATCTGGGGCTGCGACGTGAAGGCCGTCAACGTCCACCTCTGGCAGAAGCTGGAGCAGCGGCAACGGAAGGGCGTCAAAATCGTCGTCATCGATCCGCATCGGAACCGCACGGCGCAAGGCGCCGACTGGCACCTGCCGATCAACATCGGCACTGATGCTGCGTTGGCCATCGGCATCGCACACGTGCTCGTTCGCGACGGCAAATGCGACGAGGCTTACTTGGCCGCCAAGACACTTGGATTTGAACAGTGGAAAACCGACATCGTCGCAAACTTTCCGCCGCAGCGTGTCGCCGACATTACCGGGCTCAGCGTCGCAGACATCGAGCGCCTTGCGGCGATGTACGGTGCCACCAAGAAATCCTTCCTGCGCATTGGCTGGGGCATGACGCGTGTTGCCCATGGCGGCCAGGCCATGCGGGCTGTCGCCACGCTGCCGGCATTGACCGGCGCCTACGGAGTGCGCGGCGGCGGTGCCATGTCGGTAACCGCCGGCTCCCTCGATTTCAATTTTGCGCCTGTGCGCAAGCCATCCGGGCCAGCCGAGACACGGCAAGTCAATCACAGTTTGCTCGGTGAAGCGCTCCTGACGCTGCAAGACCCACCGATCAATGCGCTTTTCATCGCGTCCAACAATCCGGCGGTGACCAATCCGGATACCAAGAAGGTCAAACAAGGCTTGGCACGCGAAGATCTCTTTACCGTCGTGCACGATCCGATGCTGACCGACACCGCCCTGTATGCCGACATCGTGTTGCCGGCCACGACCTATCTGGAAACGTCGGACTTCTATCGCGGCTACGGCACCTACTATATCCAGTTCGCGCCCGCGGCCGTCGCGCCGCAGGGTGAAGCATGGTCAAATATGCGGCTCGCGCAGGAGCTGGCACGTCGCATGGGCTTGGTCGATGAAATCTTCAAACTGACGCCCGAGCAGATCCTGCCGAAGTTCTTCGAGGGTGCGAAGGGTGCGGTCGCCAAGATCGATCCCAAACGTCTGCTGGATCATCGGGCCATCAAGGCGGCACCCGAAGCCGTCGGACAGGAATTCCGCACCAAATCCGGCAAACTCGAAATCTATTCTGAAGATCTGGCACGTCAGGGATTGCCGCCGATGCCGGTGTGGGAGGCCGACGCTCAGGAAGTACAAGATGCGGCGAAATGGCCGCTCAGGTTGCTCACCACGCCGGGTTATTTTCTGTCGCATACCGCCTTCTCTGCCAACGAGTTCCTGCGCAAGCGCGAAGGCGAACCGGTTTGTGTGCTGCATCCGAACGATGCAGCCAAGCGCGGCTTGAGGGTCGGCGAACTCGTGCGCTTGTTCAATGACCGCGGCGAGGTCGGACTTGTTCTCAGGGTGAGTGACGAAATCCGCGAGGGCGTGGCGTTGGTGCCGGGGCAGCGACCCGAGGCCGAAGCGGTGCATGGCACCGTCAACAATCTCTGCTCCGACCGGCTCTCCGATCTTGGTGCAGGTGCGACCTACCAGAGCACCTTCCTCGACGTCGAGAAGTGGCAGCGGCAATTGGCAGCCGCCGAATAGTGCCAACGGCCTGAAATCTCAGTGAATGGCCACTCCCAACCTGGTCACGGCCACGGGTGGGGCCCAGATGGCTTCACGTTCGATGTGCAAAAGTTGGCCGAGCAGGACGTTTTCGGCTGATAGGGACGACCGTGGCACAGGGCCCACGATGATACCATCGCTGGAGCGGCAATAAAAACGTGTTGGCAATAGCGGCCGCAGGCGACAAACACGGCAATTCGGTTCGTCCCTACGTCCACCACTTGTCATCCCGCAACCCGCATCGTATCGAGGCTCCGCAGTCTCGCACGTGTTCGATAAATCTCTCCGCAATTCCGTCAGGCCACCGATGAACGTCTCGAATACTCCGATCCTGTCGTTTGTGACGTTCCTGCCGTTGCTTGGCGCGGCGTTCATCGCGATGCTGCATAACGACGCCAAGGGCAATGCGCGCTGGATCGCGCTGTGGACGACGCTACTGACGTTCCTTATCTCGATCCCCATCTGGACCGGCTTTGACAAGTCCAACGCTGGATTTCAATTCGTCGAGAACGCGGCCTGGCTCGGTACCATCAAGTACAAAATGGGCGTCGACGGCATTTCCATGCTGTTCGTCATCCTCACGACGTTCCTGATGCCGTTGTGCATTCTGGCCAGTTGGGAAAGCGTCCAGGAACGCGTCAAGGAATACATGATCGCGTTTCTCGTGCTGGAGACGCTGATGCTCGGGGTATTCTGCGCGCTGGACCTCATTCTGTTCTACCTGTTCTTTGAGGCCGTGCTGATCCCGATGTTCCTGATCATCGGCATCTGGGGTGGCAAGCGGCGAATCTACGCCAGTTTCAAGTTCTTCCTCTACACTCTGCTCGGCTCGGTGCTGATGCTGCTGGCCATGATGGCCATGTACTGGCAGGGCGGCACGACTGATATCCCTACGCTGATGTCCACCAAATTTCCGGTGCAGATGCAGAGCTGGCTGTGGCTGGCGTTCTTCGCGTCCTTCGCGGTCAAGATGCCGATGTGGCCGGTGCATACTTGGCTGCCGGACGCACACGTGGAAGCGCCCACGGCGGGTTCCGTGGTGCTCGCGGCCATCCTGCTGAAGATGGGCGGCTATGGCTTCCTGCGCTTTTCGTTGCCGATGCTGCCGGTGGCCAGTCACGACTTCGCGCCGCTGATTTTCGCGTTGTCGACGGTGGCGATCATCTACACGTCGCTGGTGGCGCTGGCACAAGAGGATGTAAAGAAGCTGATTGCCTACTCGTCGGTCGCCCACATGGGGTACGTGACGATGGGTATCTTCACCTTTACCGTGCAGGGCATCGACGGCGCGATCTTCCAGATGCTGAGCCACGGCATCGTTTCGGCGGCGCTGTTCCTGTGCGTCGGCGTCGTCTACGACCGCATGCACACGCGGGAGATTTCGGCCTACGGCGGGCTCGTCAATCGGATGCCGATCTACGCTTTCACGCTGATGATATTCACCATGGCCAACGTGGGCCTGCCCGGCACATCCGGCTTCGTCGGCGAATTCCTCACGCTTCTCGGTGCGTTTCAGGCCAATACCTGGGTGGCATTCCTGGCGACCTTCGGCGTCATCCTGTCGGCCGCCTACGCGCTCTATCTCTATCGTCGCATGATCTTCGGCGAGTTGGTGAAACCGTCGTTGCAGGCGATCACCGACATGGGCCCGCGCGAGATCGGCATCATGGCACCGCTGGTGGCGCTGACGATCCTGTTCGGCATTTACCCCGCACCGATCCTCGACGTCACCCGCGCCTCGGTCAAAAACCTCGTCGCCACCTATCAATCAGCCATCAAGACCGCGGAGGCAAAGCCTTGATCGTTGCCTTGATCGTAGGTTGGGTTAGCGCACTTTGCGCGTAACCCAACATTGCCCGGCGCAAATCAGGTTGGGTTACGGCCAAGGGGCCTAACCCAACCTACGCATGAAGTTCGACGGCAACGTCGATGGAGATGAACTGATGCCGCGTTACCTCGTCGAACTCGCGCCGCTGCACAGCGAGCTGATCCTCATCATTGGGGCCATGGTGCTGCTGCTGTGGGGGGCGTTCCGGCCAGAAACTGAGCGGCAGGCTGATATTATTTCCTGGGCAGCTATTGGCGTCCTTGCGCTGGCTGGCATCGTACTCGCGCGCCAACCGCTCGGCAACAACACGCTGTTCGACGGCAGCTTCCGCTTCGATGCCTTCGCGCGATACGTGAAGATGATCGTCATCATCTCGTCGGCCGGCGCGCTGCTGCTGGCGCCCAACGATGCGCGCCGTGGCAAATATCTGAAATTCGAGTATGCGGTGCTGTTGCTGCTGGCGACGGCGGGCATGCTGATGATGATCTCGGCCAATGACCTGATTTCGCTCTACCTCAGCCTGGAACTGCAGAGCCTGGCGCTTTATGTGCTCGCCGCATTCAAGCGCGATGATGTCCGCTCGTCGGAAGCAGGGCTCAAATATTTCGTGCTGGGCGCGCTGTCGTCGGGCATGCTGCTGTATGGGGCGTCGCTGGTCTATGGCTTCACCGGGGCCACCAATTTCAACGACATCGCCGCGGTTGCGCTGACCAAGGGCGCCGGCCAGAACATCGGCCTGATCTTCGGGCTGGTGTTCCTGATGGTCGGCTTGGCATTCAAGATTTCAGCTGTGCCGTTCCACATGTGGACGCCTGACGTCTACGAGGGCGCGCCCACTCCGGTCACCGCCCTGTTCGCCGCCGCACCAAAAGCCGCCGCTTTTGCGCTGCTGACCCGCGTAATGATCACCGCGTTCGGCGGCATCAAACCCCAATGGCAGCAGATCATCATCTTCCTGTCGATCGCCTCCATGGTGTTGGGTGCGGTGGCGGCGATCGGCCAGACCAACGTCAAACGCCTGCTCGCCTACTCGTCGATCGGCAACATGGGCTTCGTGCTGGTCGGGTTGGCTGCCGCCTCGCCCGAAGGCATCGAGGGCGTGCTGATCTATCTCGCCACCTACCTCGTCATGACGCTGGGCGCGTTTGCCGTCGTGCTGTGCATGCGCCGCCGGAGTGGTCCCGTCGAGGAGATCGCCGATCTCGCCGGCCTTGCCACCACCAATCCCGGCATGGCCGCGACCATGGCGATCATGATGTTCTCGCTGGCCGGTATCCCGCCGCTGGCTGGCTTCTGGGGCAAATATTACGTGTTCCTGGCGGCGGTGAAGGCGGATCTGTGGCCGCTCGCCATCATCGGCGTTGTCGCCAGCGTGGTCGGTGCATTCTATTACATCCGCATCGTCATCGTCATGTACGTCAACGACGCCAAATCAGGCGCCGAGAACCGTTTCATGCGCGTGCCGCTGCGCGAGAGCACGGTGATGGCGCTGGCGTGTCTGATCACGCTGCTGGGGTTCTTGCCGTTCCCGCTGCGCAATGGCTCGCTGGGCGATTGGATCATCGCCACGGCGAGTGCGGCGGCGCGGTCGCTGTTCGGCTGATCGCGGCGCAGTTTTTTTCACTCAAAACGCGGGCGGGTGTTGCGCCCAACGGAGTGCGAGGCTGGCCTCGCTCGCGCGCAGGCGCGAATTATGGCACATCCCCTCCTATGAAACGCACGCCCAACGGCATCCTTATCCTCGAATTGGACGCGATCGGTTCGACCAACGCGGAAGCCATGCGGCTCGGACTCGCTGGCGCCGCCACGCCTTTGTGGGTGCGTGCCAACCGGCAGACCGCCGGCCGCGGTCGCTCCGGCCGCGCGTGGACCTCTGAGCCCGGCAATCACTACGCCAGCCTGCTGCTGCACCTATCTTGCGCCCCGACGATCGTCCACCACCTCTCGTTCGTCGCCGCGGTAGCTGTCGTCGCTGCAATCCGGCGCGTAGTTGCTGACTTTGCGTCATCTGGGGCATCGGAGATCGTGTCGAAGGCCCCGTCAACTGTCCCCAATCTTTGGCGCCTTCGCACCCGGCGGACATCCTCTCCCCAAGGGGAGAGGACAAACCCGCCAGCAGCGGTGGGAATGCCTTCTCCCTTGGGGGAGAAGGTGGCCGAAGGCCGGATGAGGGGGCCTTCCTCACCGCAGGCGCCGCTCCCCCTGCGTCTCAAATGGCCGAACGACATTCTGCTCGACGGCGCAAAACTTGTTGGCATCCTCCCGGAAAGTACGCAGCGCTCCGACCGGACCATGCTGGCCGTGATCGGCGTCGGGATAAATCTGGCGCACGCACCTGATCAGTTGGGACGCGCGACGACGTGTCTCGCGGCGCACAACGTGTCCGTCTCGCCTGCGACGATGCTGGATGCCCTGGCCGTCGAAATGGCTGCTAAACTAGCCATCTGGAACATGGGCGGGGACTTCGACACTATACGCGAGCGATGGTTATCGGATGCGTTGCCAATGGGCACCGCGATGACCATCAATACCGGCAGCGATCTTGTCGAAGGCAAATTTGCGGGTCTCGACTACGACGGGGCATTGATCTTGAGGGACCATTCCGGCTACGACCGGCGTATGACATTTGGTGATGTGACGGTAAACGCCGCCGAGCGCGGCCGAGGATAAGAGATTAGATGGCAGATCAGCGATCGAAGACGCGCGCGGGCGGCAAGCCCGGTGCGAAGGGCGGCGCGTCGGAACTGGTGTTCCTGGCTCTTGGCGGGCTGGGTGAGATCGGCATGAACTGCTATCTCTACGGCACCGGTCCGGCCGATAAGCGCGAATGGCTGATGGTCGACATCGGCATTACCTTCCCCGAAGGGGAGTTCGACCCTGGCGTCGATGTGATCCTGCCGGATTTGCGCTTCATAGAGGACGAACACGTCAGCCTCAGCGGCATCGTCATCACGCATGCGCACGAGGATCATTTCGGCGCGCTTGTCGAATTGTGGCCGCGCCTCAAGGTGCCGGTCTATGCAACTCCGTTCACCGCCACGCTGATCAAAGCCAAAATGGCCGAGAATGGCAATCGCACGAAAATTCCGATCAAGGAAATACCTGTCTCTAGCAAATTTCAGATCGGCGGTTTCGATCTGGAATTCGTAGCGGTGGCGCATTCGGTGCCGGAACCACAGGCTTTGATGATCAAAACGGCCGACGGCAAGGTGCTCCACACCGGCGACTGGAAGATCGAACCGACCCCCTACGGCAGTTGCACTGATACGGACGCGAACCGGCTGCGGGCACTCGGTGCCGAGGGCGTGGATGCGCTGATCTGCGATAGCACCAACGCCATGCGCGAGGGGCGCTCGCCTTCCGAAACCGAGGTTGCCAAGAGCTTGGCTGATATCATTGCCAAGTGCAGCGGCGCCGTGGCAGTGACAATCTTTTCGTCCAACGTCGCGCGCATCCAAGCCATCTCGGACGCCGCGAAAGCAACCGGGCGGACACTGATCGTGGCTGGACGCGCCATGCACCGGATGATCGCGGTCGCCATCGAGACCGGCCATCTGAGCAAGGATTTCCGTTCTCACGATCAGGATCATTTCCAGCACGTTTCGCCGGAAAAAGCGCTGCTGTTGTGCACGGGCAGCCAGGGCGAGCAGCGCGCGGCCATGTCGCGCATTGCCGAGAATGAACATCCAGTGGTCAAACTGACGGCACGCGATACCGTCATCTTCTCGTCCCGCACCATTCCTGGCAATGAGAAAACCGTCGGTCGCATCCAGAACAAACTGGTCGAGCGCGGCATTCGCATTGTCACCGACGCGGACGCGCTGGTCCACGTCACCGGCCATCCCCGGCGCGATGAATTGAAGGAAATGTATGCCTGGGTGAAGCCGAAGCTCGCCATCCCCATGCACGGTGAGGCCCGGCACATGGCGGCGAATGCGGACCTCGCAAAGGCTGCCGGCGTGCCACAGGTAATGGTCGTCCGCAATGGCGACATCGTGAGGTTGGCGCCGGGCCCCGGTGCCGTTATCGACGAAGCACCGGTTGGTCGGCTTTTCCGGGACGGTCGACTGTTGGTGGAAAGCACCGAAGGACCGGTGCGCGATCGCCGCAAGCTGGCGCAGGTCGGCATCGCCGTCGTATCGTTGGTGCTCGACACGCGCGGCCAGATCGCGGCCGATCCGGATGTCGTTCTTGACGGTATCCCCGAGACCGACGTCAACGGTCATGACATGCTCGACCTCGTGCTGGAAGCGATAGACAACACGTTAAAATCGGTGCCGCCGAAACGCCGGTTGGACCAGGACAAGATCGAGGATATGGTTAAGAAAGCCGTGCGCAGCACCATCGATCACGCCTGGGGCAAGCGACCAATCGTCAAGGTGATGACGGCGACGGTGGATACGAAGTGAAGGAATTGGGAGCGGGCAGGAGGTAATAGGCAATAGGCCGACAGAGACTGCGCTGCGGCGTTGTTTTACTGCCACTTCCACTTCCGCTTTCCATATCGCCTACTGCCTTCCCTATCTCCCATGCATCCTGGAGCAACACATGATCGGGCGTCTCAATCACGTGGCTATTGTGGTGCCGAACTTGGCCGCCGGAACGGCCGTTTATCGCGACACGCTCGGCGCAACGGTATCCGCCGTGCAGACGCTGCCGGAACACGGCGTGCACGTGGTGTTCGTCGAATTGCCGAACACCAAGATCGAATTGCTCGAACCCATCGACGCCCGATCGCCCATCGCCAAGTTCCTTGAAAAAAACCCGAGCGGCGGCATGCACCACGTCTGCTACGAGGTCGCCGATATTCTGGCGGCGCGGGATAAGCTCAAGGCCGAAGGCGCTAAAGTGTTGGGCGACGGCACGCCACGCATCGGTGCACACGGCAAGCCCGTATTGTTTCTCAACCCCAAGGATTTCTGCGGCACGCTGGTCGAACTGGAGCAGGTATGAAGGGCTGGCGACCCAGTCAGTTGGCGCTTGCTGCTTGGGCCTCAGTCGCGTGCGCCGTGCTGATGCAATACGGCCGCGTGGCGCCGATCGGCAATGTCCTGGCGATGGCGATCTTCTACATCGCTTGGTTCATCAGCCTGTTCGTCGTGCTGCCGTTTGGCGTGCGCACCCAAAGCGATGTGGGGGAATTTATTCAAGGCACGTCGGCAGGCGCGCCGATCAACGCCAAGGCCGGGCGAATTGCCGCGTTGACCACCATTGTCGCGTCGGCGGTTTTTGCCGCCATTGTCCTGGCTCTGCGTTTGAACTTGGTTCCTTTAGGCTGAGTTACTAACTGGCGCCGACTGCGCAAAAAAAAGGACGAGCCTGTAGCCATGTGGCCAGCGCCTCGCCCTCTGATGGAATCAGAAAATCTTATGGCGGGTCCGTTGACCGAACCAGCGTATTCCGCTCACGGCGCTATTGCGCTCGAAGCGGGTTTCTCCCCAGACCTGGGCTTTGTGGCTGCTCAAAAACTAAGCAGCTCACACCCATTTTTACGCCTTACCGCCGCATCTTTAGCCGGATGGAAGCCAACTGTCACGCACCAGTTTACAGAAACTTTATCTGCGATGGCTCAAGCCGGTGGTTGTCCCCAATATTCCAGATTTTCAGCCAAATGTGTCCTTCGGACGAAGTGCGCGGGTGCCTGAGGATGTTTATAAGTCGCGCCGTAGCCGCTAACACATTGCTCCCAGCTTCAATTATGGTTATCACCCGCTCAGGCCTCGGAAATCCTTCAGCAGACCGACCGCAATTATAGTCTACAACTTTCCGCAGATAGGGGGGCGTCAGACCTCGGCCCTCGGAATGTCGGAAGGTGAAGCCGCTGCGGGCCTCGCCAACGGTGCGCTGGTAAGTCATCACCCATAAAATAGAGCCAAATTCAATATGCGCCTCTCACGATCATTTTTGCCCGTTCTTCGCGATACGCCGAAAGACGCCGAAATAATTTCTCACCAATTGATGTTGCGTGCCGGCATGATCCGTCAGGAAAGCGCCGGCATTTATGCGTGGCTACCGCTTGGCCTCAAGGTGCTGAGCAAGGTCAACCAGATCGTGCGCGAGGAGCAGAACCGCTCCGGCGCGCAGGAACTCCTGATGCCGACCATTCAATCGGCTGATCTGTGGCGCGAGAGCGGCCGCTATGATGCCTATGGCAAGGAAATGCTGCGCATCTCCGATCGTCACGAGCGCGAGATGCTGTTCGGACCCACCAACGAGGAAATGATCACCGAGATTTTCCGCACCTACGTCAAAAGTTACCGTAGTCTGCCGCTCAATCTCTACCATCTGCAGTGGAAATTTCGCGACGAAGTGCGCCCGCGCTTTGGCGTCATGCGCAGCCGCGAATTCCTCATGAAGGACGCTTATTCCTTCGACCTCGACGCTGCCAGCGCCCGGCACAGCTACAACAAGATGTTCATCGCCTACCTCCGTACGTTTGCGCGTTGCGGTCTCAAGGCCATCCCCATGCGCGCAGACACTGGCCCCATTGGCGGCGACCTCAGCCACGAGTTCATCATTCTTGCCGAGACCGGCGAAAGCGAAGTGTTCTGCCATAAGGACTATCTCGATTTCGCGACGCCCCACGCCAACACTAATTTCGACGACGTCGCCGCGCTGCAGGCGATGGTAGACAAATGGACGTCGCTTTACGCAGCCACCAGCGAAAAGCACGACGCGGCCGCCTATGGACAAATCGGCGCCGACAGGCAGGTTTCGGCGCGAGGCATCGAAGTCGGCCATATTTTCTACTTCGGCACCAAGTACTCAGAACCTATGAAGGCGCTCGTTCAGGGGCCGGACGGCAAGCCGGTGGCGGTGCATGGAGGGTCGTACGGAATCGGGCCGACGCGCGTCGTCGCAGCCGTTATCGAAGCCAGTCACGATGCCAACGGTATCGTCTGGCCGGTGCCGCTGGCGCCATTCGAGGTCGGCTTGATCAATCTCAAAGTGGGCGACAAGGACACCGACCTGGTTTCCAACGATCTCTATGCCAAATTCGAGCGTGCCGGGCTGTCCGTGCTGCTCGACGACACGGACGAACGCGCAGGCGGCAAGTTCGCCGGAATGGATCTCATGGGATTGCCGTTTCAGGTGATCGTAGGACCCAAGGGTGTCAGGACCGGGGAAGTTGAAATAAAGGAACGCAAGACTGGCGAACGCGCGACGTTGACGATCGAGGCGGCGCTGCGGCGCGTTTCGGATCTGGTATCCGCCCGTCGCACGCTGGCTTGAGGCATTTGCCTCAAGATTTGGCGTCATGGCGTGACCCAGCAGGGGAAGATGAAACGATGACCGACACAACGATCGCCGGCCAGTCCGTCGCCCGCTCAGTTACTCAGCGCGCCAAGGTGGCCAACACGCCGCCATTCGCGCCCTTCGAATGGCTGCTTGCCATGCGTTACCTCCGCGCCCGCCGCAGCGAGGGCTTTATTTCCGTCATCGCTGGTTTTTCGTTCGCCGGCATTATGCTAGGCGTCGCCACGTTGATCATCGTCATGGCGGTCATGAACGGCTTCCGCAAGGAACTGGTCGGCAAAATCCTCGGCCTCAATGGCCATGTCGTGGTCAACCGGATCAACGCGCCATTCGATGACTACGCCGCAATCGCTCAGCAGATGCGTAGCGTCAAAACGGTACAGACGGTCATTCCCCTGATTGAAGGTCAGGTGATGGCCTCGACGCAGGCGCAGGCGCTCGGCGGCAACGTGCGCGGTATGAGCGAGGCCAGCATCAAGTCGCTTAAACTTGTTGCCAGCAATGTGCGTGAAGGCACGCTCGACGGCTTCGATAACCAAGTAGGCGTCGCAATCGGCATTCGGCTCGCTGAAAATTTGCGCGTCGGCGTCGGCGACGGCGTGACCCTGATCGGCCCGCGCGGCGCATGTACGCCGTTTGGCTGTCTGCCGCGGACTAAGACTTATCCCGTCACCGCCATCTTCGAGATGGGCATGAACGAGTACGATAAGATCATGATCTTCATGCCGTTGGAGGAGAGCCAGAAGTTTTTCTCGCGCGACGCAGCGGTCGACGCCGTAGAAATTATCACCGACAATCCCGAAGGAGTCGCAACGACGATCACCGGATTGCGGGCGCTGGGGATGCCCGGCATTCACTTTTCCGACTGGAAACAACGCAACGAGACCTTCATTCGCGTGTTGGACGTTGAACGCGCCATGATGTTCATCATCCTGTCGCTGATCATTGTGGTCGCCGCATTCAACATCATTTCCGGTCTGATGATGCTGGTCAAAGACAAGGGCCGAGATATCGGCATCCTCCGCACCATGGGCGCGTCGAAGGGCGCGATCATGCGCGTATTCTTGATCACCGGCGCGTCGATCGGTGTCATCGGCACGCTGGCCGGCTTCCTGTTAGGTGTCGTGTTCACGCGTAACATCGAGGAGATCCGGCAACTGGTGATGCGGATAACGGGTGGAAAAATCTTCGACCCGAATTTCTACTACCTGAACCGCATGCCGGCCGACATGGATGCAACGGAGACGTTGCTGATCGTGCTCATGGGATTGGTGCTCGCGGTGCTGGCGACGCTGTATCCTTCGTGGCGTGCTTCACGCCTAGATCCCGTCGAAGCGCTGAGGTACGGCTGAAATGCAAGACGTTACGCCGCAAGCGGGCCCTCACCGTCAACCGCTGCGCAGCCAACCTGTGCTGCGTCTGGCCGCGCTGACCCGCATTTTCAAGCAGGCCGAACGCGAAATCCGCGTGCTCGATGGTGCCTCGGCCGATTTCTGGCCGGGTGAAGCGGTCGCCCTCGTCGGCCCTTCGGGAGCTGGCAAGTCGACTTTGCTGCACGTTACCGGTTTGCTCGAAACGCCGAACAGCGGACAGGTTATCGTCGATGGCCGCGATTGCACGGGGCTGGACGACAACGCACGTACCAGCGTGCGCCGCAGTGAGATGGGCTTTGTCTATCAGTTCCATCAGTTGCTGCCGGAGTTCTCGGCGCTTGAAAACGTAGCGATGCCGCTGATGATCCAAGGCACGCCGCGCGCTGCCGCAAAAGCACGGGCGGCAGAGTTGCTCGGCTTAATGGGGCTGGAGGCGCGGCTCGATCATCGTCCCGCGCAGTTGTCCGGTGGCGAGCAGCAGCGGACGGCGATCTGCCGCGCTTTGGCGCCGCAACCGAAACTGTTGTTGGCTGACGAGCCGACCGGCAATCTCGATCCCGAAACCAGCGAATACGTGTTCCAGGGCCTGCTGGCGTTAATCACGACGACTGGCGTTGCGGCATTGATCGCGACACACAACTTCGATCTGGCCAAGCGGATGCACCGCATCCTCCGGTTGGACCGAGGCAAGCTCGTCGAAATTCAGCACTCTCAGCTTTGAGCGCCGCTTCGAGAAAGATAAGCGGCGAACAGCCCTTTATTCAGAGTGTTTTCACGGCTGGCTGCGCAGGTAGCGGTAAGAGTTTCGCGTCGACGGAATTCTCGTCCGGTTCAACCTACAGGAGATCACATGCGCAAGTTTTTGCTCACTTCTGCCGTTTTCGGGATGTTGGTGACGGGTGCCGAAGCGGCGCCGTTTGCCGGTGGTCGTGCGCACGGCATCGACACCCCCACGGCTGTTGAAAGCGTTTTCTGGCGCCGCGTGTGCAATCCCTACGGTCGCCATTGCCGTCTTGTTTGGATCCGTCGTCATTGGCGCTGAACAGCTCGGCCAATCATTGAGCTGAAAACTGCGGTCTCCCGTTTTTTCGGGGGGCCGTTTTTCGTTGCGCGCGCGGACTGTGAAGCGTAGGTTTCCGCCGCTTTGTGCAGTGCAAAGCAGTCGCCGACAAAAGTCGGCGATTCCCGTAAATCGATACATATCTTGAGGCACGTGCCATGGGCTTTTATGCCGACAGCTTGAACCGCATTTCTCCGTCCGCGACCATTGCGGTGTCGACGAAAGCGCGCGAGCTGAAAGCCCAAGGCCGCGATATCATCGGGCTTGCCGCGGGCGAACCGGATTTTGACACGCCGGATAATATCAAAAATGCTGCCAAGCGTGCGCTGGATGAGGGCAAAACGCGCTACACTGATGTCGACGGCATACCCGAATTGAAGGCTGCTATTGTCTCGAAGTTTGCGCGTGAGAATGGGCTGACCTACAAACCGAGCCAGGTCTCGGTCGGTACCGGCGGCAAGCAGGTGCTCTACAACGCGCTGATGTGCACCATCAATCCCGGCGACGAGGTGGTGATCCCATCACCGTGCTGGGTCAGTTATGCCGACATCGTCAGGCTCGGCGACGGCAAGCCGGTGTTTACGCCAACCACGCTGGAGAACGGCTATAAGCTGACGCCCGCCGCGCTGGATGCCGCCATCACGGCAAAGACCAAATGGTTCCTGTTCAATGCGCCGTCGAACCCGACGGGGGCCGCCTATACGCGCGAGGAACTTAAGGCGTTGACGGATGTGCTGATGCTGCCGAAAAACCGGCACGTATGGGTGCTGACCGATGATATGTACGAGCACCTGCTCTACGATGGCCTGGAATTCCACACTCCCGCAGAAGTCGAGCCTGGTCTCTACGAGCGCACGCTGACCATGAACGGGCTGTCGAAGGCTTATTGCATGACCGGCTGGCG
>JANXWC010000048.1 GCA_025351355.1 Hyphomicrobiaceae bacterium | reverse complement strand
TGGCGACGCCCGTCGGGCAGCGATTTGTGGCGAAATGCCCAACCGCTAAGCAGAGTGAAAAGGTGCGGGCTGTTATGTCCCTCGAGCAGGACGCTTGCACCGGGGTCGACGGTGAGTTCGCCCGATTTGAACCACTCGACGAACTGCAGTTCAGTGTCGGTGAACGGTCGAAAAATCGGTTGTTTGCGTAGGGGACACCGCGCACATGGCGTCTGACCGTTGACTGGCGTGTGATTGCGACTGCGGCGTGGGTGAACCATAGCAGTACATTCTAACGAGCGAAGATGCTTAGACCTTAACGGTAAAATCCATGAAAGGATATGTCGCAGGACACAGCCAAAATCATCGGGCGATGTTAAGGGACTCTCAAATGGGTCACCTGCTAAGCGTGTTTTGCTGCAAAGCGACGCAAGCGAGAAAACCTAAGGCAGAAAAATGGTTGTGGCGCGCTCACACTACTGGAACATGGAGACCACGGTGTGCTGACGGTCCGGGGCTTGGCGCCGGCGGCGGTCCGTTGGCGCCCATTCACACTCCTGCTGGTGACTTTCACGGCATTCGCTCTGGTCGGGCTGCAGTGGGCCGGAATTAGAGGCGCGGGGTCGCCGATCTGGCCGGCGGCGGGCGTCGGGCTAGCCGGGCTTCTGCTTGGCGGCGTGCGCTTGTGGCCTGCAATCTTCATCGGGCGCTTGCTGGCGGCAATGTTGTCTGGATCGCAGCAACCGCTATGGGCGGAAGTCTGTTTTGCAGGGGCGAACGCACTGTCGGCGGTAATCCCGGTACTGATTTTGCGCCGGCTGCGTGTCGGTTTGGATTTGAACGGCCTCGAGCCGATGTTGCGTTACGTTGCTTACGGCGCCGGAGTTGGTGCGCTTGTCAGCGCATCCATCGGCACGCTGACGTTGGCTTATTCGTCGGGAATTCCACGCGATGCTGTCGGGTCTGTTTTCCTGTTGTGGTTCAGCGGCAGTTTTGCCGGCACGGTGACAGTGGGACCTCTGCTGCAGCACTTGGTGCAGCGAGATTGGCCGCTGCCGGAAAACTTCGTGCGCGGGGCGACTGCGACGGTGCCCGTGGTCGCGCTGTCAGTTGCTGCCTGGTATATTTTCGGTCATGCGAACGCGCCGTATCTGCGCGTTTGGCACTTGCTGCCGCTGCTGGTCTGGACGGCGTGGGCAGGGCGGATGCAAACGGTAGTGGGCCTCGCCATCGTTGCGGTGCTGGCGGCGTGGGCGACTACTACGGGCGCTTTCGTTTTTGATGGTCCGGCACCGGCGATCAGTTCGAATGTTCTGATGTTGCAGCAGTTCGTGGCAATTATTTCCGTGACGGGTCTCTGCCTGTCGACCGCGATCGACGAGCGAGCCCGATCATCCGAAGCGACGCTCCGACTGGCACTTGACGGCGCAGAACAGGGCATATTCACCTACGAGTTCGCCAAGGACCAAATTATCTGGGATGCGCAAACGTGCCGCTTATTCGGCGTTTCAGTGGCGGACAATCTGTTGAACGTCGAACGCATGATAAGCCTCGTCCACCCGCACGACAGGCTGGCAGTGACGGAAGCGGTTCAGCGGGCGCTCGATCCAGCGGGCGACGGTCTCTATCTCGTCGAGCATCGGGTCGCGATGGAAGATGGCGCGCAACGATGGGTGGCGGTGCGCGGACAGACGGAATTCGTCGGTTATGGCTTGTTCAGAACACCACAATTTACGCGCGGGGTGGTGCGCGATATCACACGTCGGAAAATGTTTGACGAACGGCAGCTCGTGCTGACCAAGGAAATTGCCCATCGTGCGAAAAATCAGTTGGCCGTTGTCCAGTCGATCGCCGCGCGGACACTGGCGGGAGCAACGCCTTCAGCTGACGCGCGCCAAATCCTACTCGGTCGTTTGCACGCTATGGCTGGTGCCTTCGATCTGCTGAACGCGTCTTCGATGGAGCACGCGATACTTGATGAGATCGTTACGCAGGAATTGCAGAATGTCCCCGGTCGGTTCCAGGTGAACGGGCCGGCGATTTTCGTGCGCGGAGAGTCGGTGCAATCGTTTGCGCTGCTGCTGCACGAACTGGCGACGAATTCTTTAAAGCATGGCGCGCTTTCTCTCGAAGCTGGTTTTGTCGAAATTACCTGGGCCGTCGACCCGGAGGCAGCACGCGCCTTTACGTTTACCTGGCGGGAAACCTGCGCTCCGATGCCCGCACCCCTCCCTGAGTCGGGGCGGAAAGGGTTCGGAATGACGTTGATCGAATCCGTCGTGCCACAACAGCTCGAGGGCGAGGCCGCGATTGCGTATTTGCCGCAGGGCTTGCGGTATACGCTCTCGTGCAATTTCGCGGCGGTCGGTAGGCTCGGTTTGAAAGCCGAGGCGCAGGCCGCCTGATAGCGATCTGCGCCGCGTATGTCTGCCTTCGAGCGTGCCTAGCCGCGGCCCAACAGCGGACTGATGCGGCGAATGGCAACCCGGCGATTAGCCCGTTCCGCCGCCTGCGTATCGATTTTCAGATATTGTTCGCCGTAACCTTGCGTGACAAGATTTTCGGCGGGAATGCTGAAATATTCAATTAATACCCGCGCAATCGATTCCGCTCGGCGGTCCGACAAACTGAGATTGTCTTCGTCTGAACCGACGGCATCGGTATGCCCTTCGATAAGGAACATTTCGGTCGGGTTTCTCTCGATGACGCGGGCCATGGCGCGCGCGACACGTGCCAGCTTCGGATATTGGTCACTGGTGACGGTGAATGAACCAGTCTCGAAATTGACCGTGTCCAAATCGATGCGCGGCATGCGATCGCGCAGCGTGTGATTGTAGCGGATCTCGTCAAGTGAGTAATCGCGTTCGAGCCGCTCGACCGGGGGCGCCTCCAACACTCGGTAAAGATCGTCATCGTCGGCGCGCTCGTAGTCAACGATGTAACGTTCACGCGGGATTGTGATGCGCGGAGGGGCGAGCGCCAAGGCGACGCCGATACCTACGGCCGCGATGCCCGCGCCAATGACGACGTTGCGATAGAATTTGCGATTGTCGACGTAGACGATTTCGGTGCCACCGGGTGAACGACCGAACCGCCGCAGCAGCCGGCCGTTGCCATCGACTTCGCTGATCACCCGCACTCCATCTGGTCGCACGTAGACGGTCTCAGTGATGCCGCCGGGTTGGTTAGTGACGCGCGCGCTGGGATTGATCGTCTGAATAAAGGTCGTCTCGTTGTGCGTGACGATGATGCGGTTGTCTTGCCGGATAATGGTGCGGTTGCCCGGCTCTTGGATGATCTTTGCGCCTGATTTGTCGGTGGTCGTGACGCGCTCGGCCTTCACCCGGTCGAGGCTGACGGGACCGGGTGGCGGGGTAATGACTTTGCCCGCCACGGCAGCGCCGGGTTGCGGGACCGGTCCCGCTGCTGCCGCTGGAGCTGCCGGTGGCGCACCCGGTGTCCCTGCGTTTGGCGCACTGTTCGGCGGCGTGGCAGTGGCGCGAGGTGGCGTCGGCGGCGCTCCACCTCCCGACGGCAATCCTGTCGGCGATCCCGGCGGTGGTGTCGCGGCTTTAGCCGGCGGCGGGGGCGGAACGGCAGCTGAGGGTGGCTGATTGATCGGTGGCGGTGCTTGCGTGCGGGGCGGCTGGGGTGCCGGCTCGGTGGCCTTGGGAGATGCAGGCGGCGACGGCGGCGGTGCAACCGCTTTCGGCGGAGGCGTAGCGGGTGCAGTTGATGGGGGTGGTGTCGCCGGTGGTTGTACGCGTTTCTCGGGTGCGGTCGGCGGCGTTGTCCGCTGTTCTTGCGTGCGCTGCGCGGGTGCCGGTCGCTCCTGGCGCGGCGGTTGAGCGGGGCGTTCATCGCGCGGCGGTTGCACCTGTTGGTCTTGCCGCGGTGGTTGGACCGGACGTTCTTGCCGGGGCTGCTGCTGCGGGCGCTCCTGACGCGGCGGTTGTGGTTGCTGCGGCGGAGCAGCTTTCGGCGGGACCTCCTTGGGCGGCTGCTTTTTCTGCTCGGCGTCTGCGGGCGGAGCTTGCGGCTGCTGCGCAAACGCAGTCTGGACCGCGCTGAGCGCAAGGACGCTCAGACCTGCGAGTAAAGTCGTCTTCAACCGCGTTACTCGAGGCGACATGCTGTGCTCCGTTGTTTATCGGCGCCGGTTGATCTTGCGGCGCCGCCGCGGGCCGCGGCGACGTTTAAAGCGCGAGCTCTGTTGAAGGTTCCACCGACCGAACGCCATTTTCCACTGCTATGGCGGTACAATACGGAAACAATGCGACCCGGAGCTGCAACTTTGTTGCTAACCTACTTACAAGGCGTGAAAGCTATTGCTTTTCAGAATTAATTTGCGGGATGCCTGAGACCCCATGCCCACTTGCAACGGGTACGGACCTGCGCCAGATGAGGAAGATGATCCAACTGCCGACGTTCGACGCGATCCGCGATGATTTTTCGTTCCTCGACAACTGGGAGGACCGGTATCGCTACGTCATCGAATTGGGGCGGGCGTTACCGCCAATGCCCGACGATCTGCGGATCGAGGCAAACAAGGTGCGGGGCTGTGCCAGTCAGGTTTGGCTTGCCAGCCGCATTGAGCGCGACGGTGGCAAATCACGCTTGCATTTTGACGGCGACAGCGATGCGCATCTGGTGCGCGGGCTGGTCGCCATCCTGCTCGTACTGGTGCAGGACAAGACACCTGCGGAAATTCTCGCCGTCGATCCACGCGCCGCTTTTGTCGAACTCGGACTTGGTGAGCATCTGACGCCGCAGCGCTCTAATGGCTTTGCATCGATGGCCGCGCGGGTCCGCGCCGACGCCCAGGCACTTGCGGGACCCTAATTGGGCGCGCACGGTGTGTTCTAGTTTTTTGGCGATTGGGGACCGGTGGCATGACCGTGAGCGAGAATGCGCCGCCTGGCGCCCCGGCGGCGGTCGAGACAAGTGCCGCGCTCGCGCCTGCTTGGAGCCATGACGCTACGCAAGCGACGGCGTTGTGGCATGGAGTCGTGGTCATGTTTTCGACGCCGGGATGCGTGTTGTTTTTGACTGCGTTGGGTTTCGGCACGCTGGTGCGCGACGCCGGCATGACATTGGGTCATGCGCTATTCCTATCGCTCGTCATGTATGCGCTGCCGGCACAGGTGATGGTGGTCGACCAGTTGCAACGGGGTGCCACGTTGTTGGCGGTGGCGCTTGCGGTGACGCTGACGGCGGTGCGCCTGCTGCCCATGACCGTATCGCTGCAGCCCTACATTCGCCGCCGCGGCGGATCCCCGCTGATGCAGTTTGCTGCCGTGCATTTCGTGGCGATTACGGCATGGATCGAGGGCAACAGGCGCCTGCCATATCTGCGTGAAGACTTGCGGCTCGCCCATTTTCTCGGCATTGGCCTCGGCATGGTGGGCGCGACGGCCACCGGATCGGCGGTCGGTTTCGTGATGGCCGCGCACATGCCGCTGACCATGCAAGCGGCACTCCTGTTTATGACGCCGACTTATTTTCTGTTGTCGACGATTGCGGCGGCGACGCATCGGCGTGATTGGATGGCGATCGCGCTGGGCGCCGGGCTGGCGCCGCTAGTGTATGTGTGGATGCCCGAAGCGGACTTGCTGGTGGCCGGGCTGGTCGGCGGCACGGTTGCTTATGCGGCAGGGCGTACTGCTGCATGAGCGCGACCCTGCAGGACGGCTATGGCGGTTACCTCGTGCTGTTGGCCATTGCTGCACTGGCGCATGAGCCGTGGCGCTGGTTGGGTTTTGTGCTTGGCCGCAACCTCAGTGCCGATGGCGAGGTATTTCTCTGGGTCCGGGCGGTTGCGACAGCCCTGGTCGCGGGGCTGGTCATGAAGCTGCTCGTCTTCCCAGCTGGCACGCTGACGCAAGTGCCATCGCTGGTGCGGGCGGCAGCGCTCTCCGGCGGTCTCGTCATGTTTGTGATGGGTCGGCAAAGTCTGGCGCTTGGCGTTGCCGGCGGCTCGATCCTGCTGGCGCTGTTGGAGGTCGCGCGGTCAGGCGGTTTCTTAGCGCTGCTTTGGTGACTTGGCGTCGCTGGTCCAGTCGGTGATCACGTCCGGTTTGGCGGCGCGCGGTGTGGCGACGACTGCGCTTGTACCTGCTGCTTGGGGTGCGGTGCTGGATGCGCGGGCCGCGTCGATCTTCGGCGATGTCGGTGGACGCTCGCTGCATGGCGTGATCTTGTAACTTTCCGGCGTCAGCTGTTGCGTCTCGCGCAAAATGCCTGGCACGATGCCCGACAGCGGATTGACCAGCACTTCCGGGTTTGCCATCGGCCCTTGGACCGCGAAAGTGATGCCGAAAATGCCTTCGCCCTTGGGACCGGCGAGCAATTGGCCGAGCACTGGAAGGCCGCCGAGCGCGCTGTTCAAACCGGAGAGCGGGATATATGTGCCACCGATCTGCAAACGCTGGGATTTGAAGTCAGCCTTGCCGCGGGCGCGCGCGCCGATCAAGGGGCCGCGTATTTCCACGTCGTTCATGACGAACTGGCCGCACCCAACCGAAAATGGCAGGACCATCCAGTCGAAATCGATTCGCTCGCGGGTGATTTTCTTGCGCGCGGATCTGTCGCCCGCTGCCGGCCCGTCGCTGTTCTGGAAAACCTCGCTGACGATGGCGTCGCCGAGCACGACGAAGTGATCTGCCTTCAAGATGCCGTTCCGCTCAATGGCGACGCGTCCCTCGAGTGCGAGTTCGAGGTTCATACGCCCGCCGCTGGCATTGGGATAAAAGCCCACCACTCTGAAAATCTGCCCCGCGTCCTCGGAGGTGGCGACAAGATTGCGTTCGCCATTGCGCTGGCTGCGAATGTGGGCCTCGAAGGATTTGGCGGTCTCGTGCGACGCGGTCACGTCAAGCGAGGTCGTTCGCTCGACGCCGTTGTCGGAGCGCTTCTGCAAGGACAGCTTGACGGCCTTGAGATTGGTCTCGTTGAAACCGATGACGGTGTCGATTTGTGCAGACAGATCGAGGCCCGGTTTGTCCTTTGAAACGGTCTTTGACTGGTTCTGCACGTTGAACATATCGCGGAACAACTCGCGACCATCAAATGTGGCTCCCTTGGCGCGCACTTCCCAGATGTGATCGGGACGCAAATGGCCCTGCACATCCAAGCGTGAAACGGTATTTAGCGAGAAATCCGGGAAGGATAATTCGCGCGCTTTGCCGTCCGGACCGAGCACGATCATGCCTTCAGCGGCGATGCTGTCGCCCGCAATCTTGAAATTGCGCAATTCCATGCGACCTTGCGGTGCCTTGTTGACTTCGAACTGCACGCGAGCGGGGGAACCAGGTGGCTTACGATAGGCGACGCTGTCGAGTGTCAACTCGGATTTGGTCAGATCTGCGTCGAGCCGGGCTTGATATTCGCCCTTGGCATCCTGTGCGATGGTGATCTCGATCGGCACTTCGCCGGCGACGAGATCGTTGATGTCGAGCCCCAGTTGCGCGCGATCGGCGTCGTCCAATTTCAGTGTCAAGCGGATTGGTGACTGTCGATCCGGCGTGGTGTTGGAAAAATACTGTCCGGCAATCTTTACCGGTACGCCCTTGACCAGGAAGTCGCCGCGGCCATCGATGGCTGTGTCGCTGATCTCGATATCGATTTTTGCGCCGGTGATATCGTGCGGGCCGAGGGCCTGACGCAAACGTCCATCGGTGAGGCGGGCGCGGCCTTCGACGCGGATGTCGCTCGGCTGTACGTCATCGGCGATAGGCAGCGTCAGTTTGAATTGGCCGTCGATGCGGCCTTCCGCGACGCCCAGGGCGATGCCACGCGACTTAAGTATTTTGTAGGGCTCGCGGTCGGCGAGATCCACGACCGCGGCGAGCGGGCCGAGTAGTCGGAAAGCCACCTCGCCGGTGGGGGGCGATCCATCTGCCGTCTCGACCGCAGTCATTCGCAGCCCCTTCAGCAGCAGACGTTTACCTTCCGCACCAATCGAAGCGTCGGGCACCGTGATCTCGAGGCCACCACCTTCCAATCGAACCAGGCCGCGCGGAATAACGAAAGGCGGCATTCCCTGCACGGCGGCCAGTTCTGTGTTGGCGATTTCCAGCGCCAGAGAAATACGATTGTCGCCGGTAGCGGCCAGCTTGACGGTGCCGCTATTGAGCTGGCCTTTGATCAGATGCTGGGCCAGCCAGGAGCGCGCCTCCGGTTGTAGCGTAGACGGCCAGAACGCCAGCAACTGCGCGATCGGCATGGGCGCGATGCGCGCTTCGAGGTCGGCCGTACGATTGGCTTCGGTGGCCAAGTCGTTGAGCCGTCCAGTGGCTGAAATGGCGGCGCCGCCAGCCTTTACCGTAACCTCCTGCAACAGCAGATTGCGCTGCTCGGGCACTAGCTGGCCGCGCGCTCGAAACTGCTCGATCGTGATCGGCTTTGCGCCGGGTTGGGCTGGTGCCAGCGCGCCATCAGTCGAACTGAGATCGAAATTCCACAACGGCAATTTATCCAGCGTCAGTGTCGCTGCGCGGGTGATGTTGCCTGTCAGGTCGAGCCGGTTGCCATCAACTGACAACGAGGCCTTCTTGATAGCGAAATTTGCAGTCGCGGCGTCGTAACTGCCATTGATAGCAGCGGCTTCCACACGACCGCCGCGTTGGCCAGAAGCCGTGGTTTGAATCCAGCCGGGCCTCGCGGTCAGCGCAAAAGTCGCGCCGGAAACAACGCCTTTGGAAGACAATTCAAAGCGTGCTTCCCCGTCCAGCGGTACATCGACGTGCTCAAAAGCCGCGAGCGAGATGATTTGCCGGGACAGTCCACGCGGATTGACGCCGGTTACCTTTGCTTGAACGGCCAGTTGCTGCAGGCCGGCGATTTCCGCTGTCTGGAAATCGAGCGACCACGGTCCTGTCAGGCTGTCGATGGTGGCGCGGCCTTCGATCAAGCTGCGGCTTGCCTTGTGGCTGAGATCGAGCTTGACCTCGGGCACGCGCCAGATGGTCTTGCGGCGGCCATTATCGACGATAACAGTCATTTGCCGAAGGCCGATTTCGCGCATGTAGGCGGTCACGTGCTCGCGCCGCCGCGCTTGTGCCGACACGTCGGTAATGGCTTTGACGAAGTCGATGGCGCCGGCGGCATCGTCAACCGCGAGCGGCGGGCTGTTGGGCAGCGGCTTGTCGGTCGCGTCGGATCGTGGCGCGGCGTCAGGCGCCGATGTGTCTGCCGCCGGCGTGAAGGCGACCGATAAGGTGCCGTCCGGGGCGTAAAAAATCTGCAGGCGCGGACTGACGAGATCAAGACGGGAAAAGGCGAACTGTCCGCGCAGGGCGGCTTGGCCGCTGACGCCGACTACGGCACGGGGCGCCTGGACGAGCGCCGTGCCGCGGGGATCGGTAATGCGAATATCGAGCAGCGCAATTTCCAGCCCGTCGTCGCCGAGCGCCAACTCGGCATCGCGCACGAAAAACTGGTTGCCGCCGAGTTCGGCAGAGATCGACGCCTCGATCGCGGTCTTAAAGGCGGCCAGTGAGATAGGACCTCGCGAGAGCCGGAACGCGGCAATGCCGGCGAACCCGCCAACGATCAAGATCAGGCTGAGGGTCAGGCGAAGTGCGGCGCCGAGCCGGCTGGGGCTGGCGGCGGCGACATCGATTTTGCGTGCCTTGCGTCGGCGCCCCGTCGGGGAGCCGGTCGTGGAGGTTTGGCGGCGTGTCTGTGGATTCGAGGATTGCTGCGCGACATCGCGCGCCGCGCCCGTCAACGGCACGTCGCCTGCCGCATCGGGCCCTACGCGGGGATCTGCTCCGTTAATTTCCACAAGCCCTCAATTGACGCATGCGGCACAGGCGGTCGGCGAGTCATTCGGTCGAGACTGTACACCGCCGTTCGCTAAAGAACGCGGCGAATTGGTGTCAGCGACAGAATTTTCCCCTACAGTTGCCACTACCAGAGGACGCGATGGCGCGCTATCAACTCGTCAGGCGCTGCGGACTGAGCTTTGGAGACCGAAATTGTCTGCAAGGTGGCGAGTAGTCGGCCATAAATTTGCGGACGGCAAATTTGTTGAACGGCGCGCAAAATCAGATGCGCTTAACTCTCAGGGTCGAGGCAAGAGATGCTGAACGAAGGCGACAAGGCACCCGATTTCGAATTGCCGACCGACCACGGTACGGTGATCAAATTGTCCAAGCTGAAGGGCCATCCGGTCGTGCTTTATTTCTATCCCAAGGACGACACGCCGGGCTGCACGACGGAAGCGAAGGATTTCAGCTGTTTGATCGCGGAATTCAAGAAGGCCGGGGCCAGCGTAATCGGCATTTCGCCCGATTCGGCTGCGAGCAAGGCCAAGTTCCGCAAGAAGCACGAATTGACGGTTGAATTGGCGGCCGACGACGAAAAAGCAGTGGTCACCGCGTACGGCGTCTGGGCCGAAAAATCCATGTACGGACGCAAATACATGGGCGTGGAGCGATCCACTTTCCTGATCGACAAGGCCGGCAAAATTGCCCGCATCTGGAACAAGGTGAAGGTGCCGAAGCACGCGGAAGAAGTACTGGCGGCGGTCAAGGCCCTGTGAGTGCTGTGCAAGCCGAGGCGATCGCAGGCGATGCACCGACGTTGCCCAGTTCGCTTGCGGCCTGTGCGCATGCCATTGTCGCCGCAACGGACACTGCCGAGAAAGTCCGCTTGGCGAAGGCTACGGCCAAAGCCTGGTACGGCGGTCGGCTGTCGCTCGGTAACCGCAGCGAGCGGATCGAGATGGCTGACAGGCCTGGGCGGCCGGCTCGGCCGGAACTACTGCCGCCACGCCAGATGCCGCGCCGCACAACAGGTGGTCTCAAGGGGCGCATTGCCCTGCTGCATTCGCTGGCCCATATCGAGCTGAATGCTGTTGATATGACCTGGGATCTGGTCGGCAGATTCGTGCGGGCGCCGGTGCCGACGGCTTTTTTCGATGATTGGGTGCAGGTCGGGCTTGAAGAGGCCAAGCATTTTGAATTGCTAGCAAAAAGATTGCACGCACTGGATGCAGCTTATGGCGATCATCCCGCGCATGACGGACTTTGGCAGGCGGCGCAGGCGACAAAAGACAGTTTGCTGGCGCGGGTGGCGATCGTGCCGCTGGTCTTGGAAGCGCGCGGCTTGGATGTGGGGCCCGCCATGCAGGCCAGCCTGGAGAGCGCCGGTGATATGGCATCGGCCGCGATCCTGGCGATTATTTACCGTGATGAGAAGCGCCACGTCGCCTTTGGCGCAAAGTGGTTCCGCTTCCTGTGCGAGCGCGAGAAACTGGCACCCGAACCGACGTTTCATGCGCTGGTGAGGCAGCATTTTCGCGGGCCCATCAAACCACCTTTCAACGACAAAGCGCGCGCCGAGGCGGGGCTTACGCCCGGCTTCTACAAACCGCTCTCTGCGCTCGGTGTGACAAAGTAGGGCGGTGCAAAGTGTGGCGCAGACAGCACGACTTGCTTTCTCGATTCACAAAGTGCGGAAAAGTTTCGCCGTCACAGTGCGAGTGGGCATGACGCGGCAGCGTGCCTATGCTAAGGCAATAAAAAACTAGTTTCGCTTGAGGATGTTGTGGTTTTGCCACGGGGGTGACATCATTGGCGAACATCAGTTCTGCAGGTATCGGGGTGCTAGATCACCGCAAGTTGCGCATGGGGCGCTACCTGTTGATCATCCGCTGCGTTAAGGGGAGCGAAAAATGTTCACAAAAAAGCCTGACATGCCCGGCGGAGAAATGCCGAAGCCGCTGGCACCGATGCCGATGCAATCTTCACCCAGCGGTGCCATGACGCGGCCAATTGCCGTTTCCAACGCATCGAACTCCAGCGCGTCGGGTGGCAGCGTCGCCTCGGTGATCGGCACGGACCTGCACGTGATCGGCAACCTGCAATCCAAGGGCGAAATTCAGATCGAGGGTCAGGTCCAGGGAGATCTGCTGGCCTCGCGTATCGTGATTGGACCGAACGCGAAGATCACTGGCGGGCTTGTGGCCGACGACATCGTCGTGCACGGCACGGTGCAGGGATCGATCCGCGGTTTGCGTGTGACGCTTCAGTCAAACAGCCGCGTCGAAGGCGATGTATTCCACCAATCGCTGGCCATCGAACAGGGCGCCTATTTCGAAGGCAAATCACGCCGCTCGGAAAATCCCAAGGAACAGCAGAAGGCCGGCGGCGTCGCTCCTACGAGTTGAGCACGCGATCAATCATTGTGGGGTTTGAACGCGCGGTGTTTTTACCGCGCGTTTTTCTTTGCGCGTGGCGCTCCGCTTCGACAATCAATCGAGCGCGAGATTGCGCGCGCTGACAACTTTGGCCCATGCGGCGCGATCAGCTTCGACGTAAGCCTGCATGGCGGCCGCATCGCGTGGCGGTTGAATGACGTAGCCGATCTTTTCAAGTTGAGTGCGGACTTGTGCATCCTGCATCGCGCGCTGCATACTGTCGGTGGCGAGCGCCGCAATTGTATCAGGAACCTTGATTGGAGCGGCGACGCCGAACCAGACGTTGATGACGAAATCGGGATAGCCGCTTTCGGCAATGGTCGGCACGTCCGGTAGTTCCTTCAAACGCTGCGGTGTTGCCATGCCGAGGGCGCGCAAGCCGCCGCTCTGGATGTGCGGGATCGACGTGCTCAGCGTATCAAAAATGACCTGAATATGCCCCGATAACAGGTCTGCCAGCGCCGGCGCAGTACCTTTGTAGGGCACATGCGTCATTTCGATGCCGGCGGTGTATTTGAAGCGCTCGCCGGAGAGATGCAAAGTGCCGCCAATGCCTGCCGAGCCGAAGTTCAGCTTGCCGGGGTTCTGCTTGGCATAATCGACAAATTCTTTGACTGTTTTCACCGGCATCGACGGATGTACGACCATCACGACAGGTACATCCGTCAGCAGTGCCAGCATGCGAAAGTCGCGGGCGGGGTCGTACGTCAGTCGCTTGTACATCAGCGGATTCTGCACGAGCACGGAACCGGCCGTCATCAGCATGGTGTAGCCGTCCGGTTCGGCGCGTGCTGTGGCATCCGCCCCGATCGAGCCGTTCGCACCGGGGCGATTGTCAACCACAACCGTCTGCTTGAGATCACGACTCATGAAGTCGGCGACGACCCGACCCATGATATCTGTCGGACCGCCAGCCGGGTACGGCACTATCATCTTGATGGTGCGGTTCGGATAATCGGCAGCTAGCGTCGGGCGCGACGTACCCAGCAGGGCGGCCGTGGCGGCGATGGCGCCCAGAGCCGTGCGGCGATCAAGTTGGGTCATCTGCAAGCCCCCGGTTTTTTGTCTGGAGACGACGCTGCCATGGCCGTCGACAGAATGAAAGATCGGGCTCGCTGGCAAACCAGTCGTTTTGCGCGGGCGCGCCTTTTTCTGGGTGGTGAACGGAGGGATGCTTTGATAGATCGGCTGCTGCGAATTTTGGACGTTTTGCCGCTAAGACGCCGATCTCGATGATAATCTGGGGCCGTGCTTGAAACTTCGGGCCGGTAGTTGTGTTTTGGCACCATGCGACCGTCCGCCTGATAAGTGCGGGTTGAGGTCTGAGACCAGCGGCGCTATTTTGTCGACAAGGGTAAAAGTAAGACGAATCAGCGTTTTGCCGCAACAGTGCTGCGGTACAAGGATCGGAACGCGATGGCCCGGCGCAAATCGACCCTGAACATTTCCGCAACTGTGAAAGCCGCAACGCCAGCGAAGCCAAACCCATCGGCCGCGGTCGTTTTGCAGCGGCGGACGTTGTCGGCTGCCGCGCGCGCACCGAAAAAAACTTCTGGGGTGAAAACATCGGTCGCCAAACCAGCCAGCAGCAGCAAAGCAGCCGGCGCCGCCGACAGTGAATTGGCGGTAGAAGATCTGCGCCGACAACTGGTGGCGTCCGAAGCGCGCGTCAAGGAGTTGGAGGCACGGCTGGCGCAGGTTACCGATCGCATTGCGTGGATTGCCGATCGGTTGCATGGTTTGCTTGATGACGAAGGTTGAGTCGCGGCATTTGCTCGGCACGACAACACAACCTGGGGTTAGGCGGAATGGGGCACGTTTCGGTTACATTGAACGACCGTGTTTATCGGCTGGTTTGCGATGACGGCGAGGAAGACCGGCTGGTCGAACTGGCCACCTACGTCAAGGCAAAGGTCGACGAATTGACTGCCGAACACGGTAGGACGGGGGACGAGCGGCTGCTGCTGATGGCGGCGTTGCTGATCACCGATGAACTGTGGGACGTGCGTGCGGCCACCCCCCAGTCGGCGTTACCTAACACCGAAAACGCTAAATCCCGGGTGGCCCAATCGGAACTGACCGAGCCTGAGCCCGTGCGTCGGTTGCGCAATTTGGCGTCACGCATGAAGACACCAAATGAAGTGAGTACTGGTGAGGCGACCGAGGTCAAACCGACCGCAGGCCCCAAGCGGCGTGACGTTGCGTGACCTTCCCGAGGGGCAACGGCCAATAAAAAAGCGTGCACGACGGCTGGTTTTTTGCCGCGGATGGCTTATGTTGACGGTGCAGAGCTGTGAGGTGCGTCGCCGCATATTGACCCGGGGGCCTATAAAACTCGCATGGGAGCTGTCCCTGACCGGAGCCGTGGTTCCGGACATATGGCGCCCACCTTACAATTGTAGGGACCACGCGGGATCAAAAGCCGGTACGG
>JANXWC010000061.1 GCA_025351355.1 Hyphomicrobiaceae bacterium | reverse complement strand
CTCAACGAGGCTCTGCCGCTCGCCCTCGATGCCATGACACGCGAGAGCGAAGGGCTGCATTCCCCTGTTGCTCCGGTGGATTTATCGCAGGCGATCATCGGCCCCGGCATGGCGATCTTCAGCCGGTACGATTCCGTGCTCGAAGCCGACGGAACGCCGATGACCGTGCGAACCGCGCTGCAACTCATCAACCGTTTTATGGCCGAGGATGACTTCGACGCCGACACGCAGTTCTGCCTGCACTGGTTTGAGCAGCACGGATGGGAAGCGGGCAAATTCGGCACTGCCGACACTTTGGCCCGCGCCAAGGGGACTAGCGTGGCCGGGGTACATCAAGCGGGCGTGGTGGAATCCGGCGGCGGCAACGTGCGGCTCTTGAAATGGAAAGAATATCCCGCCGACTGGAACCCGGCGACCGATTCCCGACTGCCGGTGTGGGAAGCCTTGCACCAGTTGATTCGAGCCTACAACACCGACGGTGACAGCGGCGGCGCCAAGGTGCTCGCCGGCGTGACCATCAAGGCCGAAGCGGCGCGCCAGTTGGCATACCGGCTGTACACGCTCTGCGAGCGCCGCAACTGGGCCGAGGACGCCCGTGCGTATAATGATGTAGTGACCGGTTGGAGCGGAATCGAAAGCGCGGCGGCGAAGATTCCGACGCCGAAGGAATACCAACCGAGCCTGCCTGGGATGGAGAAACCCGAATGAAACCTTGGCGCGAAATCGCAATCCCCCATGCCGATGTGCTGAAGGGCACCTTCCAGCAGGCCGAGTTCGCGGCGGACATCACCGCTGTCCATTCCGGCAAGGCGCCGCCGGAGTACCAGGACCCCGTGGCGTTCTTCGAGCGGACGTATATCACCGAAGGCATGCGCCTGTTATTGACGCATGTCGCCCAGCGGCTCAGCGGCAAAGGCGGTGAGCCGGTCATCCAGTTGCAGACGGCGTTCGGCGGCGGCAAAACGCACACGATGCTGGCGGTGCTGCACCTGGCTTCGCGGAAAGGCGCACTCTCGGATCTGCCGGGCATTCCGTCACTGGTCGAGAAGGCCGGCCTCATGGATATTCCGCAGGCGCGGGTGGCGGTGATTGATGGCACGGCGCACGCGCCAGGCCAGGCTTGGAAGCGTGGTCGGACGACGGTGAACACGCTATGGGGAGAACTCGCGTGGCAACTCGGGGGCGCCGACGGGTTCGCGCTGGTGAAAGACGCGGATGCCAGCGGCACGTCGCCCGGCAAGGATGTCCTTGGGCAGTTGCTTGAAGCGTACGCGCCGTGCGTGGTGCTCATGGACGAGCTGGTGGCGTATATCCGGCAGTTCGCGGATGGCGTCACGCTCAGCGGTGGCAGCTACGACAGCAACATCTCGTTCGTACAGGCATTGACCGAAGCGGTGAAACTGGTGCCGACGGCGGTGGTGCTGGCGAGCCTGCCGGAATCGGATACTGAGGCCGGCAGCAGTCGGGGCGTCGCAGCGCTCAAAGGACTTGAGAAAACATTCGGGCGGGTGCAGGCGCTCTGGAAGCCGGTGGCCACGGAGGAGGCGTTCGAGATCGTGCGGCGGAGGCTGTTCGAGCCGATCAAGGATCTGAAGGCGCGCGACGCGGTCTGTCGTGCGTTCGCCGATGCGTACATCGCCGAGGGAGCCAAGCTGCCGAGCGAGACGCAGGAGGGACGATACCTCGACCGACTCTGTCAGGCGTATCCGATTCACCCTGAAGTGTTCGACAGGTTGTACGAAGACTGGGCGACGATCGACGGATTCCAGCGGACGCGCGGCGTGCTGAAGCTCATGGCCAAGGTGATCGCGCGATTGTGGAAGGCGGACAACAAGGATTTTCTCATCCTGCCGGGCAGTCTGCCGCTGGTGGATGGCGACGTTCGCAATGAGATGACGTACTTGCTGCCGCCGGGATGGGACCCAGTGATCGAGGGGGACATCGACGGCGACCGCGCGGAGACGACCGAACTGGAAGGCAAAGAGCCCAGGTTCGGGCAAGTGAACGCGGCGCGACGTGTGGCGAGGACGCTCTTCCTGGGCACGGCCCCGTCGAGCGTCGCCACCAAACCGGGCATTCGCGGGCTGGATCGAGGGCGGGTGCTGCTGGGTTGCCTGCAACCGGGCCAAAGCGCCGCGGTCTACGCCGACGCGCTCAATCGGCTGGCGGACCGACTGCATTACCTGAACAGTTCCGGTGATAAATCGGCCGACGCCACGCGTTTCTGGTTCGACACGCGCGCGAATTTGCGGCGGGAGATGGAGGATCGCAAGCGGCGGTTCGACGATCGAGCCGACGTGCGGAAGAAAATCGAAGAGGTGGCCAAGGCTTTATTCCCGAGCGCGCGGTTATTCGACGGCGTGCATGTATTCACCCCGCACGCCGACGTACCTGACGATGGTGCCCTGCGGCTCATCGTGTTATCGCCAGAACAGGCATACCTCAAGGACGCACCGCAGCAGGCGACCGGTGCGGTGGACGAATACCTCCGCACGCACGGCAGCCAGCCCCGGCACCGCGCCAACCGGCTGCTGTTTGTCGCCGCGGACCAGACGGTGCTGACCCGGCTGCGGGACGCGACGCGCGTGGCACTGGCGTGGGAGAGCATCGTCGATGACGTGGGATTGAACCGGTTGAATATTGACCAGAATCAACTGAGCCAGGCGAAGAAGGAATCCCAGGCGGCAAATGCAGTAGTGCCGCGCGCTGCGCGCGAGTGCTTCAAATGGCTTCTCTGCCCGGTGCAGGATGATCCCACCGCGACCAGGGCGATTGTCGAAGCGTTCCCCTTGAACACGACCAGCGGCACCGCCCAAGGTGAACTGGAGCGGGTCTGCAGGGAGAACGAATTGGTGATAGATACCTGGTCACCAATCCATCTCCGGGCAAAGCTCCAAGAGCTGTATTGGAAGAACGGCAAGGTAGCGGTCGGCGCACAGGCGTTCTGGGAGGACACGCTTCGATACTTATATCTGCCCCGGCTGAAATCTCGCGAGGCGTTGGCGGCCGTCATTCGCACCGGCGCCGCAAGCCGCGACTTTTTCGGCACGGCGTATGGGCAGGCGGAGGGGACGTTCGATGGTTTCCTGTTTGGCGACGGCGGTGTGTCGTTTGACGATACGCTGCTGCTAATCGAACCGGAGGCCGCGAACCAGTATGCCGCCGAGCAGAAAAAGCTGATCGTCGTGACGCCCACTGACGCGCGGGAAACGGATTCGCCGATGCGAATCTCCGATCCGGCCACGACGGTGACGGTCAATGGGGTCGGGAGGCCGAACGACACGGCAACGCTGCCAACCGCCAGGGCCAAGGCGTTTCACGGAAGCGTTGCGGTGAATGCAACACTGGCCAAGTCCCGGTTGAACACGATTGCCGACGAAGTGATCGCCCTCCTCACGGCCGACCCCAACGCCACCATCCGGATCACGTTGGAAATCGACGCCGATTTCCCGCTTGGAGCAAGTGATACAACCCGGCGCGGCGTGAGTGAAAATGCGACCAGCCTGGGCTTCAAGACCAAGGACTGGGAGTAAGCGCGGCGTGTCCGCCTATATGTGGCGTAGCAGGTTATTGTTTATACAAGGGGGAGGGTATGCGGACCCATCGGTGTTGACATCTTCGCTGTACGGTGTTAATGAAACATCGGACATTGTTCCGGCGAAGAATGTCAGAGCCAGGACGGCTGTTTCTATGCATAAATCGTTTGGCCAGATCCTTCGCGAAAAACGCGTCGCGAAGGGATATAGCCTGAGAAAGTTCGCGGAAATGATCGACGTGAGCCCGACGTATCTCTCGCAAGTCGAGCAAGGCAACGTAGCGGCGCCGACTGCCGAGCGGGTAGCGCGCATCGCCGAGTTGCTCGGCGAGAATTCCGATGAGATGACGGCGCTCGCCGGGCGGTGCCCGGACGACTTGCCCGGCATCATCAAGAAGCGCCCCGTGCAGATCCCTGAGCTGCTGCGCGAGGCGAGCGGTATGACCGCCGAGCAGTTGAAGAAGCTGCTCGCGCAGGCACGCAAGCTCAAGGAGAAAGACGATTGATCCATGGGTCGGCTCGACACCGGGAACGATGCAGTCCCCTTCCTCAGCAAGACGCAGATCAAGCGTGAGGCGGCGGTCTTGCTATCGGAATACGGAGAGCGGTTTGGTGCCGTCGTTGAACCCCCCGTGCCCATCGACGAGATTCTCGAAGTGCATCTTCAGCTAGCCTTCGAGCTGTCGGACATGAACGCGATGTTCGGGTTCGGCGACGTGCTGGGCGCCCTGTGGATCGCCGAGAAAACCGTTCGCGTCGACAAAAGCCTGGACCCTGTGCTGTTCCCGCGGCGCAAGGGTCGTTACCGGTTTACACTCGCCCATGAGACCGGCCACTGGCGCCTGCATCGCCACCTGTACACTGCCGATGCCAACCAAGCACAATTCTTCGGCGGCCAGAGCAAGCCTGCATACGTCTGCCGCTCGAGCGAGGCCAGTAAGCCGGTTGAGTGGCAGGCGAACTACTTCGCCGCGCAGTTGCTCATGCCTTCCAACCTCCTGCGGGCAGGTTGGGAAAAGTGGCGTGGCAACCTGAACCCCGTCGCGGAGACAGACCTGCTTCAAGCCGCTCGGACCCCGTCCACGGAGACGCCCCAGGCCGTGGTCGAGCGATTCCTCCGTCCATTCGCCGATACCTTTGAAGTCTCTGGCGAAGCGATGCGAATCCGACTGGAGGAGCTGGAACTAATCATCAAGAACAAGAATGAACTGCTGTTTTAAGGCCCGCGATTGCGGGCCTCATTGGTTCAGCCTGTTTAGTGTTTACTGCATATGGACATTCACTGGAAGGAGCTTCTCTCATGGCCAAACCATTCGACCCGCGCAAGGTGCTGACGCAACTCTCGAAGCCGCTCTTGCGCCAGTTCTTCGCGCCACACCCGACGCTCGCGGCACTGTCGTGGGACGACATTCCAGAAGGTCAAACCAAGGCGATCTACGAAGCCATGGTTGCCCTCCCGACGGCACCAAGGCGCGACCTGCATGTGACGTTGCAGGACATTGATGAACTGGCCATGCCGGCCGGGCTCGTATTTCTCACCGAACAGATTCAGGCGCGCCGCCCACAGCGTCTGGACGAATTCGCAGCCGTCCCGGGGCACGCCGACAAGGCGCTTTGGATGCACCTGAACGTGCCGGACGGGTTCAGCGAGGCGGCGATCTTTGCGCGGGCCAATGCGCTTTCCACCGGCAGGTTCTGGGAGAAGCGCAACGGCCTGCCGCTTCTAACGTTGGTGGTGGACGAAGCGCTGAAGAACACGCTGGGTCAGACGCTTTCCGACTATTACTCCAAAGCCCAGAGGCGTGGGTTCCAGCACCATGTCGTCCACTACTCGCGGCCGAACGCGGCGGAATTCTTCTTCGTGTACATGGACGATTTCCCGGATTATCAGCCAGCGTTCGACGATGCCGGCGTCTTCAAACGGCGCCCGGGACAGGGGGCATTCGATAACATCTTGGCGTACAACCCGACCGACGGGACGCTGGAGTTGTTCGCCCACGGCGGCGCCAAGGTCCACGATGAGTTGCAGAAGAGATTCTGTCTAGCGGTGCTTGGCGCCAAGATGGAGCCTACCCGCCCGACCCGCCCGGTGTATCGACTGGATCAATTGAAGGATCCGGCATTCATGTTCGTCACCGATCCCGGGGACGCGGTTGCGGAGGTTCGCATCCGTGCGCTGCGCGTTGAGCCCGTTGATGCGCCGCGCCGGTCCTTCCACATCAAGGCGGATCCCAAGGGATTGAGCGATGACATTCACCGGGCGATCGATTTGTACGTCAGCGCCATGAACCTGCCGCGCGCCAAGATGCACATTACAATGGCGACCTTGCAACTGACGCTCATGTCGGATGGCCAGGCCAAGCCCAGGACGATGACCTTCGACCTGAGCCACCCCAGTTCCTGCAACCTCAAGAGCAAGCCCGATGAGATGCGCATCGTCGGCGAGCGGTGTCTCAAGTTATCGGGAATCACCCCATGATCGATCCCCTCGACATTCTGTGGACCTCGTTCGACACGGATATGCCACTCTATTGCGATGACTTGGTCTGCACGTGGCAGCACGGGGCGTTTGACTGGCTGCGCGCGTCGGAGTTGATTTTGCCCGCGGAGAACGCGAGCCACATCGCTTGCCCGTTTTGCCCGGATCGCCACGTCGAGGAAGTCATTTTCCGCCGGACGGCGGCTGGAACCCGTGAATTCTTCATCCCCTGTCCGGAGAGCATTCAAGTCAGCATTCCGCCCGATCGGCTCCGACAGTGGCGACCGAATTACCAGCGGCTCGCCAGGGAGGTCAAAGAACTACTCAAGATCTCCGGTCGCGTCACCGAGCGTGTTGATGGGCGGCTGTGGCGGCTCGGCGCAACAACATGGGCGGGCAGGCCGCGCCAAATCTTCCTGGCCCGCGGGTTGGCATGGTCCGACGGCGCGACGGTCGCGCGGCAGATTCCAACGGACGATCGCCCCATCGTGTTCGTCGGCATGATTACCGTGCCAACGACAGTGTGGGCAAATATTTCTCCAGCGGTGGTCCTGCTCTCAACCGTTTTATCTGCCGAGGGTGGCCACATGACCGTTGATGCTCCACTTCTGGCCCAACTGATCAATGGCGCCGACGAAACCGCTGCCTGCTTTGCAAAACTTGCGAAGTCGGATCTGCAGAAGCGTGTCCGGCTGGCCATTGACAAGCAGCTCGACGAGGGGGGCACGAACCAATTGGTCGGGGCATTGGCGAGTCAAGGCCTTTCGGTTCGAGATACTGCGCGCGAGATGAAGAAGCGAGGCGTTCCGATTCATCCCGCGACGGTCGCTAGGCGGAGGAAAGACATCGTGCAGGCGGGCCCTCCCCCGTCCAGCCCCTCAATCGTTAGACATGCCGTGTCGCAGCCACGCGACGGGCGCGGAGGCACCATAGCCGACGCGCAACCTGAGGAGGAATAGCCTCTTAGGAGCCGCCAAGCGGCTAATTCTTATTTTGGAAGGTGCGACACCAGGGCGGCTTCCCGGCGGCCATAGAGGCCAAAACCGGAAGCCACGGGTAGCGCCTGTCCGATCACTGCGGTCTTCGCCGCAGGACAGATTTCCGCGCATCTCGCATTGAGCTGAGCCGGGTAGTCCCCCTCGGGCCGCCGAGGCCCCATGGGTCCCGGACCCGCTCCCGACGCGGTTTTCACCGCGTATGTCAAGTATTTCATTCGTCGAAAAGCCAAGCAACTCTGCCGCAAGCCCGGCTTCAACCTTTCGGAAGAGGAGGACCTGGCTCAGGACCTCACGCTCTTCCTCTGGGCGAAAGCCGACCAGTACGACCCGTCGCGCGGCGCTTCGCCCAATACCTTCGCCAATCGAGTTATCAATTCCGGCGCGAAGATGATCCTACGCGCCCGTGGCCGCATCAAATGCGCCGCCGGGTTCAGCGCCCTTTCACTCCAGAGCGACTGCGTGGAAATCGACGGCAAGCTCGTGCCGCTCGAGGAAGTCGCGCAAGGGTGCGACCTGGAACGGCGCGGCGTAGCAGGCCCGCCTGATCCGATCGCGACGCTGGAGAACCGGGAGGCCATTGATCTGGCCCTGAATGCACTCGACCCCGCAGTCGCCGACCTCGCCCGTCGGACTTCCGAGCAAACAGTGAACGCGATGCACGAGGAGACGGGCACTTCCCGCCGCCAGCTCAATAACGCCATCAAGCTCACGCGCGAGACGTTCGAGGATTTCGGACTCGGGCTGGATTGATCTCCCGGATTTATTTCATCATCGCGGGCAACTGCGCGAACGACGGCATAAGTCCATGAGGGAGGCACCGCGTGGTGCGTTGCCCAAAGCAGGAGAAACCTATGTCCCGAATCGCTTACCGCTTTGATCTCGACGCAGCGACCCCGCTGACCGAGGCCGAGATGTCGTTGCACCTGGCCATGATCGCGTTGGAGGGATTGTTCGGCCGGGCCGGTGTTCGCCTGGACGCCCGCTACCACCTGGATGAACCCCGGCGCGCAATCGTTGTGGACGGCTCGACCCTCATCGGGGAGTCGTTGGTCAAGGTCTTCGCAGCCTTGCTGATCCGCGAGTTCGGTGACGCCGGTTTCACGGTGCGCCGGATCGTGCCTTCAAGCTCGACAGGCGATCCGGAGCCAACGACCCCCGCTCCGCCGCCGCGGGCACCGAGCATGGCTGCGGCCTGAATCGTTTGTGGCCGGGGCGGGACGGCAGACCTCAACCGCGCGTGCCGCGCGAGCCTCCGATGGCCTGGAGCTCGCCGGCTCCGGGCTGCTCAATGCGGCCGCGCAGAGGATCCGTCCGTACCCGCTCCGGCCTTCGGAGCGACGCCGTTCCGCGCAGAAAAGCAATGCGAGCCAGTACTCCATGAGCACCCACCCGATGACATTCCGCGGCACGACCCTCCGCTTGATCAAGCAGGCGAACGCGGCCATCGACCGCCTGCGCGTCCACTGGCCGCTGACCCTGCGCCAGATCTACTATCAACTCGTCGCCGCCGGTGACATCCCCAACAGCCAGAAGCAGTACAAGCGGCTGTCGAACGTCCTGAGCGAAGCGCGTCACGCGGGCCTGGTCGATTGGGACGCCTTTGAGGACAGGTCCCGGATCCGGCTCGATAGCGCCGGCTGGAGGGACGCCGCACAGTTCATCCAGGAAGAATCCGGCGACTTCCTCGTCGGGTACCGGCGGGATTTGTTGCAGAGTCAACGCACGGCGCTGGAAGTCTGGATTGAGAAGGATGCCCTGAGCCGCCTGGCCCATGAAGTCGCCTTCCGGTACTGCGTGCCAGTCGTCGTCGCCAAGGGGTTCACGTCCACCACCTTCAAGGACCAATGCCGCCATCGCATCCTGCGCAATAGCGCCGCGGGCCGCCACACGCACATCCTCTACTTCGGGGATCTGGACCCCTCCGGCCGGGCCATGCTGCCGGCGATGCTGGAAACGCTTCAGGATCGCATGAACCTTGGGGAAATCGTCAGCGGCACCCACTACGGGCTCACCCCCGACCAGGTCGAGCAGCACCAACTGCCCGTCAGCATTGATGCGATCAAACTCAAGGATCCACGCACCCCCAAGTACCTCGAGCAGTTCGGGAACCTGGCGGTGGAACTGGATGCACTCAATCCCGATCAACTGAAGGCACTGGTGGAGGACGCGATCCGCTCGAACCTGGACCTGTCCCTTTTCGAGCGGGAACGGGCGGCGCAGGAGTCGGAGCGGGGCCGGATCGCGGAAGTGCAGCGCAAGGTTCAATCGCTGATGGAGGTCGCATGAGCGCCCGCGACGCCGCCATCCTCTACGCCCGCCGCGGGTGGTCGGTCCTTCCCGTCCCACACCTCTCCAAGAACCCGGGGTTCCAGGGGTGGCAGCGCACGCGCCTGACGGAAGCCGACGTCCCCGCGCGCTTCAAACGCGAGCCAATGAACGTCGGCGTGCTCCTCGGGGAACCGTCCGGATGGCTCGTAGACGTGGACCTGGATCACTCGCGGTGCCTGGAACTCGCCGACCAGTTCCTACCCGTGACGCCCGCCGTGTTCGGCCGACCCGGCAACCCCCGCTCCCACCGGCTCTACCGCGTCAGCGCCCCGGTCGCGACCTACAAAGGCAGGAGCAAGTCGGCCGGCACCCTTGTCGAGCTCCGCTCCACCGGCACCCAGACGATCTTCCCTTCGAGCACCCATGAATCGGGCGAGGCAATCACCTGGGACGTCGAGGGCGCCGAGCCGGCGATAGTAGCGCCGGAGATCTTGCTGGCTGCGGTCACGGCCCTCGCAAATGCAGTGAAAGTTGAGTTGGGCGAGAAGGTCGCCCCAAGGCCGCAGAAGGCTCCGAGGCAGAAGCCAGACGGACAAGACGGAGCCGTACCCCCCAAGGCCAGCCGCGCGGCCGGGCGCGTCAACGCGTGCGTCGCTGCGATGCTCCGGATGCGCGTGACCGACAGCAACGACGGGTCCGGCCGCCTGTTCGCCGCCGCCTGTCGGGTGGTTGAGCATGACCTGAATGACGACAGCGGCCTTTCCGCAATCCGCGAGTACGCGCGGCAGCGGCCGTTCCCCAAGGAGTGGTCCGCCGACGAAATCCTCACCCGCATCCGCGATGCCGAGCACAAGGTCGAACGCGGGGTCATCAAGCGCGAGACAACGGAGCGCGGCAAGAGCAAGGTGGTCATCGACCCCGATGAACACCGGGTCGTCACTGAAACGGTCGGGGCCCTCGAAGCCGATGACATGATCTTCCATCGTGGGGGCGCGCTCGTGCGGGTGATCCATGAGCATCCCCCCGGAGAGTCAATCCGCCGCGCAGCGGGGACCGCAACCATCTCGTTCCTGCCCCAGGCGGCATTGCGCGAGCGCATGACGAAGTTCATCGAATTCACGAACTTCGTGCGACGCGGGGACACGGTTGTAGAGGTGGTCACCCATCCGACACCGTGGCTCGTCGCGGCGGTCGATGCCCGCGGTGAATGGCCGGGCATCCGGCACCTCAAGGGCATCTCCGATGTGCCGGTCCTCCGGGCCGATGGCAGCCTTTGGCAGACCCCCGGCTACGACGAGCAGACCGGTGTTCTGTTCGAGCCTTCCGATGTCTTCCCCGTCATCCCCGATGATGTCACCATCGACGATGCCGATGCCGCGCTTGCCGATCTGCTCGATGTCGTCTGCGACTTTCAGTTCGAGAGTGACGATCACCGCGCCGCCTGGCTTGCGGGATTGCTGACGCCGCTGGCTAGGTTTGCTTTCGACGGCCCAACCCCGTTCTTCCTCATCGATGCCAATGTCCGTGGCGCGGGCAAGGGCCTGCTGGCACAGACCATCGGCCAGATCGTTCTGGGGCGGGAGATGCCCGTCAGCAGCTATGCCCATGATCCGGAGGAGATGCGGAAGAAGATCACCGCGATCGCGCTGGCCGGCGACCGCTTGATCCACTTGGACAATCTCGAGGGTAACTTCGGGAACGACACGCTCGACCGGGCGCTGACGGCCACGCGGTGGAAGGACCGCATCCTGGGTAAGAGCCAGGAGGTGGACCTGCCGTTGATCCCGATCTGGTACGGCACGGGCAACAACGTGGCGGTCGCCTCCGATACCACCCGCCGCATCATCCATATCCGCCTCGACGTGCTGGATGAGAAGCCCGAGGAGCGCACGGGATTCAAGCACCCGGAACTGATTACCTGGATCAGGCAGAACCGGCCTCGCCTGCTCACCTGCGCCCTGACCATCCTCCGTGCCTATTTCAACGCGGGAATGCCCCGCCAGGACGTCTCGGCGTTCGGCAGCTTCGAAGGCTGGTCGCGGGTCGTACGCGAGGCCGTTGTCTGGCTCGGCCAACCCGACCCCTGCGCGACCCGCGCGAAACTCGCCGAGCAGTCCGACACCACCACCGATGCCCTCGGCCAGCTGATGGCGGCATGGCGCGAGATCGATCCGCTTGATTCAGGCATCGTCGTCTCCGAGCTTCTGACCCGGTTGTACGCGAAGGAGTTTCCCCCGCGCGACGACGCCAGCAACGCGATGCGGGCGGCGCTGGAGAACATGATCGGCTCTCCACCCGGCAGGCCACCGGGTAACCGCCAGGTGGGCGCGAAGCTGAAGCACTACCGTAGGCGTAATGTCGGCGGCGCCTATCTGGACACCGATCCGAACGCGCCGCGCCGCAACGGCGCTGTCTGGAGGCTTCACCATGCGTGAATCCAGAATCCAGACTCACAGACTCACAATGACTCACGGCCTGACTCACGCCGCCAAATGGCGGTGCCGCAATGGTTTAATGCTGTTCCGTGAGTCTGTGAGTCTGAATCTCCATTCCATAGGTGAAGAGAAGATAATTATATGTGTGTGCATGAGTGTGTGCGTGCCCGCGAGCGCATGTGCGTGCGTGCGCACGCGTATGTGTAAAGGGGCTGAAACAGACTCACAAGACTCACAGACTCACGCCCGACTCTTCCATCACCCCGTCCCACCGTACCCGATCCTTCGCACCCGCCTGGCCCACAACGCGTCGTTCGCGGTGGGTCGGCCCACGATCGCCACGGCGCCGTCGGCGCGCCACGTTTCGACTGGCACGCGGTGCCAGAGTGGCAGAGCAGCCGCGGGGATGGACCCCCCGGCCATAGGTACTTCCGGGAACTTACTCGCCGGAGACGCCAGCGGGAACAGCGGCAATGGATCACTGACTTTCCTGATTGAGAAAAAAACGAGGATCACGTGCTAACTCAAGAGGAGACAAGCAAATGGATACAGACTATTCCCCAACTTCTTCAGCGTCTGGACATCGACATGCACCACCACTATTCACGAGCAAATCCGTGGACGCTGGCGGCCCAATCGATGGTCCGGACGTGGGACAACATTCTTCGTTCGGGTCGGCGTCCGTCGACCGAGCGGTCGGAAACGTCACCGTCGACGGATTGGCCAACTGTGGCAGCACAGATTCTCAACCGCCTGCGGTGGCGAGAACAGAACAAGAGATATCGGGTGGGGTGGCGGCAGCGAGCATCGAACTGGGCGACCCTGATCGCGCGGTTCCCCGCACGCTTCAAGCGCAAAACACATCGGTCCGCCGAGGACGGCCCCGGAAGCGGCCTAATGGTGGTATTGGAGTCGCCGAGGTGATGGCGATCGTGCAGTCACAGAACCGGCGTTGCGCCTTGAGCGGCCGAACGCTAACTCCGCAGATTGCCTCCCTCGATCACAAACGTCCTGTGGCGCGCGGTGGGGAACATCGAATCGAGAACCTCCAGGTCTTGGACAAGTCCGTAAACCGGGCCAAGGGCGTTCTGACCAACGACGAATTCATCGCGCTGTGCGCCGAGGTCACTCGGCATTGCGGTGCGGAAACCAAACTCGAAACCCGAAAGGAAACCCCATGAAGATTGAGATTCGCCCCATCGACCAGATCAAACCCTACCCCGGTAACCCGCGCATCAACGACGATGCGGTGGACGCCGTGGCCGCATCGCTGAAGGAATATGGCTTCCGCCAGCCAATCGTGGTCGACGCCGAGGGCATCATCATCGTCGGGCACACGCGCTTCAAGGCGGCGCAAAAGCTCGGCCTGGCCAAGGTGCCGGTTCATGTCGCGACGGACCTGACCGAGGTGCAGGTCAGGGCCTACCGCATCGCTGACAACGCCACCAACGAGATCGCCGAGTGGAATTACGACCTGCTGCCGATCGAACTCTCCGCGCTACGCGAGATGGATTACAACCTCGACCTGCTTGGGTTCGACGGTGAAGAACTCCAGCGGATCATGTCCGGCGACGTCGGGCAGGGCCTGACCGACCCGGACGACATTCCCGCGCCGCCTGATGCGGCCATCACCCAGCCCGGGGATCTTTGGATACTCGGCAACCACCGGCTGCTCTGCGGCGACAGCTCCAAGGCCGAGGATCTTGATCGCCTGCTGGACGGTGCGGTGATCCACCTGGTGAACACCGACCCGCCCTACAACGTGAAGGTCGAGCCACGCAGCAACAACGCCATCGCCGCCGGCAACTCCTCGTTTCAATCGACGACCAAACGCGGCGCCATCAACGCGGCCGATGCCAGAGGCCACCACCATCAGGGATTCGACTTGGCCCG
>JANXWC010000023.1 GCA_025351355.1 Hyphomicrobiaceae bacterium | reverse complement strand
TTTGTTGCACCCTGGGTCCTACCCACAAGGGGTAGGATGACAAATGTGGATGCAGTACCGGAAGAGAAAGAATTGAATTGCCCTAGGGACACCCTCCGGACCGCCCGTCTTTTGATTGCAAAAATCAACAAGAGGGGAGTTCGAGGGGTCACCCCTCGAGCGGATCATAAGGCGGTAGCCTTATTCGCGGAGCGATCCTGCGAAGGACGCAACGCATGTCGGCCATCGCCGTAAAAAAACGACCGCTCGATGTCATCGAGATCTATCGCCTCGCCGACTACCTCGACGCAGCACTGGCCATGGGCGAAGATTTTTTGCGTCAATCGCTGGATCTGAAATCGCTTGCGCCAGGTGACGGCAACGCTGCAATTGTGAGCAGGCAGCAGCAAGCTTCTGCCTTCGCGCAAGCCGCGCGGACGCTGGAACTTGGCTTGACGGCGCAGCTTCTAATCGCACGCACGCGGGCAGTCGCCGTGCGCAACCTGCATCCGCAATTCGCCGGCATTGTCGGACTGTTCGTCGGTGGTACGGCGGCGTTGGCGGACGCGGCTGCTGGCGTCGGCGCGGGTCTTGGCGACATCTCGGACGTGGCGTTGACCGGCGGCCCTGACGTACTGGCCTATCTCAAGAGCCGCGCGCTCGTTGGCCCCGACGAGATCTCGCTCAGCGGCCTAAACCGTCTCGCCGTCACCGAAGACTTCCTGCTGGCGGAAACTATCCACCTCGGCACACTCTTGGATATGATCGCGGCGTTTCTGGATGCGCTCGATCTGGCGTTTGATCTCTATGCTGAGCCGCGCACCACTGCGACGGCGCGTTGAGCTTATCGCATCGCCTGCCGCGCGGCCTGTAACTTGGCGAAGTCTTCGCCGGCATGATGGCTGGATCGCGTGAGCGGCGTCGCCGAGACCAGCATAAAGCCCTTGGTGCGCGCGATCCGCGCGTAGCTCTCGAATTCGGCGGGCGTCACGAAGGACTTGATCTCGGCGTGCTTGCGGGTGGGTTGCAGGTACTGGCCGATGGTCATGAAATCGACCGCCGCCGAGCGCAGATCATCCATCAGTTGCAGGACCTCATCGCGCTCCTCGCCGAGCCCGACCATGATACCGGACTTGGTGAACATCGTGGAATCCAGCTCCTTCACGCGCTGCAACAATCGCAGCGAATGAAAATAGCGCGCTCCCGGCCGGATCTTCAAATACAGCCCCGCCACCGTTTCGAGATTGTGATTGAAGACATCCGGCTTCGCCGCCACGACGATTTCCAGCGCGCCTTCCTTGCGCAGGAAATCGGGGGTGAGAACTTCGATGGTGGTCTGCGGGGTAGCCCGACGAATCGCGGTGATCGTGTCGGCAAAATGCTGCGCGCCGCCGTCGGCGAGATCATCGCGATCGACCGAGGTGATGACCACATGCTTGAGGCCGAGTTTGGCGACCGCGTCCGCGACCCGGCGCGGCTCGTCCGCGTCGAGCGGCTTCGGCATGCCGGTGGCGACGTTGCAGAATGCGCAGGCGCGCGTGCAGGTGTCGCCCATGATCATCATCGTCGCGTGCTTTTGGGACCAGCACTCACCGATATTCGGGCAGCGCGCTTCTTCGCAGACCGTGACGAGGCCGTGCGTCTTTACGATCTCGCGCGTCTCTGCATAGACGGGGGAACCCGGCATCCGGACACGAATCCAATCCGGCTTTTTCAGCAGCGGCGTGTCGGCGCGCGCGGCTTTCTCAGGATGCCGCGGCCGAGCCACGGTGCCTGCAGCGGTCTTGTCGTAGACGGTAACCATGTCAGCCCTCTCGCGGCGGCCGTTTCGCTCGCGCACTTAACATGAGAGGCCGTTACAGCCAAATCAACCGCTCCCTCAAGCGTTTTCGCCCACAAAAGGATTGGTGCGGCGCTCGTCACCGAATGTGCTGGCGGGGCCATGGCCACAAATGAAAACGATGTCGTCGCCGAGCGGGAACAATTTGGAGCGCACACCGGTAATCAAGGCCTGGGTGTCGCCATAGGGGAAATCGGTGCGGCCGATACTGCCTTGGAACAGCACGTCGCCGACGATGGCGATGCCGGCATCGACATTGACGAACACCACCGATCCCGGCGAATGGCCGGGACAATGCAGTACTTGGAACGGCACGCCGGCGACGGTCACGTCGTCTCCTTCCGACAGCCAGCGATCCGGTGTGACGTTGCGGACGCCGGGAAAATTGAATTGCTTCGCCTGCGCCTCGAGGCCATCGAGCAGGAATTTGTCGGCCAGGTGCGGCCCGGTGATTTTGACGCCCAACTTTTCGCGTAGCTCGTCGGCGCCGGCCGCATGATCGATATGACCGTGCGTCAACAAGATGCCCTCGACCTTCATGCCAACCTGGGTGATTGCTTCCTGAATGCGATTGAGATCGCCGCCGGGATCGATGACGACGCCGGATTTCGTCGTCTCGTCGAACAGCAACGTGCAGTTCTGCTGGAACGGTGTTACCGGGACGATTGCTGCTTTGAGAGCCATGCATAGGGCCTTCTAGAATACGACTGATGACTGACGACGCTTTTTCGTTAGAACAAGCCGCACGGTGTAGCCGTGGCGACGCAGATGCTGGACTTCGGGGTCTGGCGGCACTCGATTTTCTTGTCGTTGGAACTCGACCAGAAATAGTAGCGCAGGCCGTATTTGGCGCGCACTTCCTTGCTCCATTTCTTCTCGGCATTATCGGTCGCACGCTTAGTGCGCGCGTCCTCGCTGGATTTGATGGTCGAACGAGAAGTGACGGACAGTGGTTCCTTGCAGGTTTTTGCTGCAGCGGGTGCGATGCCGGCAACCAGCCACGTGCCACCACACAAGCCGAGCGTGGCAATGACCCTCAAAGACTTCAGCATGCGTACGCTCCCCGTGTGTGGCGATCAGTTCCAACGGCGCAGCGGGGCGCACAATGCTGCCTCTGCCATTGCCTGCAATTTTTTGCAAATCCGATGCAATGGCCGGAGGATTTGTTAAGCGCGCTGCCGGAGAATGGGCGGTGCAAGCGTATTTCCCCCGAGCCACCCGTGCCGAGCAAGCCCATGAGCCGTTATTCAAGTCTGAGCAAATTCGTGTGCCGGCAGCCGAACTGCCGACGTGCCCTGGCGGTCGCATTACTTGCCGCCTGTGTCGCCCTGCCGAGCGCCGCGTTTGCCCAAAACACCAGCAATTCGGCCGCGGCACCAAACTCTGCGCCTATGGAACGACCAGGACAGCCAGCGCGCGCGCTAGCCGCTGATGGTGCCGAACCTCTGAGCGCGCGCGCCGCCGCCGCCGCGGCCCGCGCCGCCCGTGCCTTGGCCGAAGAGGACACCAACGCCTTTCCCGGCGACAATGCGACGCAGAGCGAATTGATGGTGATCGACGAACCTGCCGCGCCTCAGCCGGCCCAAGGCCAGAAAATAACGGCGGACGTGCAGCGCCAAACCTCGGCCATGACCGCTCCCGCCAAAATTCCCGGCGCTGGCAAGCCCGCAACTAGCTGCATTGCCGGCTGCTACTGAGACAGCCCACCGCGCCCGATGACTTGCAATGGCGGCGCAACAGTCACACTGTTGCCGTGGTTCGGCCTATGGATGGGTCGGCGCGCCCCGCCTGGGTGCAGGGCGCATGGGCGGTCGGAACAGGCACTCGGAACAATCACGATATGACCCTGGGTGGGCGGCGGTTTCTGCTGGCAATCGCGATCGTGGGCGCGAGCGTGTGTCTGGCGCTCGGCATCAGCCTGCCGATCATCAAGCTGACCAAGTTCTTGTTCTTCACGACCGAGCATTCCTTGATCTCGACGGTCTCGGCGCTGCTGGCCAGCGGTCAGCTGTTCCTGGGCGTGACGGTGCTGGTGTTTTCGATCGTGCTGCCGGTGCTGAAGCTGCTTTATCTGCTGCTGCTCTCGACGTTGCCGCAGCATGAGTTGACGCGTGCGGCGCGCCAACTCCGCGCCTTGGAGTGGCTGGGCAAATGGTCGATGCACGACGTCCTCGTGCTGTCGCTGACGATCTTTTTCATCAAAAGCCAAGGGGTCTACGACGCCAGCAGCCTCAACGGCGTGTATTTCTTTACGACCGCGATCCTGTTCATGATGCTGGCCTATACGTGGTTGAATGCGGACGCGACCGGTACCGGGGCCAAGGATGCCATCGCCGCAACGACGATTGAGCCGCCGCGCTCGGCACCGTTCCGCAATTTCGTGCTGAGTTTCCTAATCATCATCGCGACGGTCTGTTTTGCGCTCGGCATCTTCATGCCGGCAATCCGTTTCACGACGGTTTTCGTTTGGAAGAACGAGCATTCGATCCTCAGCATCATCTGGGCGCTCTATACCAACGAGGAATTCTTTCTGTGCATCGTCATCATGACGTTCTCGGTAGTGTTTCCATTTCTGAAGCTGCTGTATCTGCTGACGTTGGTGACGTCGCCGGATATGCCGCACGAGTTCAGGGTGCGCTCGATTGCGGCCATGGAATGGCTCGGCCGCTACTCAATGACGGACGTGATGGTGCTGGCGTTGATTATTTTCTACGTCAATTCATCCGGCTATTCGGAAGCGCGGGTGGAACCGGGCATCTATTTCTTCGCCGCCAGCGCGTTGATCACCATGTTCGCCTACGGTTGGGCGCATTCGGTGGGTCCGCGCACGCGGTCACGCCCACCGCTGGCTACTCCTAAGCAAGTCGGCGAAATTATTGAAGTTCCGGCCACGCGGGCACAGCTGATCGGCAAACATCGCAGCGTGTCGTCGTAGTGGTCGCTGGCTTAGTCACACTCGGCCAGACGGGTGTGACCCCTTTGCCGCATCTTGGCGCTGATTTCGTTGCGTTTGAGCATCGTTTTTGGTCTGCGGCCATCGCCCGCACCGCGTTGGCTTGCTGCGGCCATAGTCGCGTGCCAAAAGCGCCTGACTTTTGACCCTCCTCCGCCGATTCGAGGAGCTCACCGCGGAGCCGTTGATGTTGTCAGCCCCAGGTTCGCTCAAGCGCACCGTGGCCTGGAGTTCGCTCCTGGGCGGGCTGGCTGTGGTATTTTCCATGGCAGCCGGCGGGTCAGCGGTGTCGGCGGCGCCGCGTGGCAACAGTTGCCAGGACCAAGCCAAGTCACTCGGCGTTTCCCGCATCGCTGAGATCGACACCGCCAATGGTCCCCGTTTCGGCCATCAGCAGTACAAGGACGTTGATTTCCTGGCACCTGGTGAAATCGTGCTGACGTTCGATGACGGGCCGCTGCGGCCCCATACGCAGCCGATCCTGGACGCCCTCGATGCGCAGTGCACAAAAGCGACATTTTTCATGGTCGGCTCACAGGCCATCGCCGATCCTGAAATGGTGCGCCAGGTCATCCGGCGCGGCCATACTGTCGGCAACCACACCTGGAGCCATGCCAATCTGCGCAAGTCGACGCCGTTAAAGGCGCGGCAGGAGATTGAGCTAGGGCTGAGCGCGGTCACCGCCGCCGCCGGCCAACCGGTCGCGCCGTTTTTCCGCTTTCCCTATCTGGCCGATACCAAGTCCATGCTCGGCTACACCCAGACACGCGGCTTCGGAGTTTTCTCGATCGAAGTCGACAGCCAGGACTGGAAGACCAAGAATGCGGCGGCCGTGCATCGGGACGTGCTGAACCAGCTCGCCGAGACCGGCAAAGGCATCATCCTGTTTCACGATATCCAGCCGGCAACCGCCCATGCGTTGCCAGGGTTGCTCGAAGCGTTGCGGGCCAAAGGTTACCGTGTCGTGCACCTGCGGCCTAAATCGATGGCGACGACACTGCCCGAGTTCGATGCGTTGGCGCGGGACGGTAAGGCGCGCAATCAAGCGGTGGCATCGGCACAACCGCTAGCCAAGCGCAGTGTGACGTGGGGATCTGCACCGCCGACGCTGATTGCTCGCGCTCCCGCCCCGACGGCAGGGGCATCCAATGGCGACGCCTATAGTCCGGCACAACCGAATGGCCTCAACGGCTTCGCAACGACCGTCAGACCTAATACGCTTGCGCGCGCCGCCCCAGGGGCGGGTAACGCTGTCTCTACGCTTCCATCGACGCCTACGGCTCCTGGTGCGCCTGGACCACTGCCGGCAGTGGGACTGCCGCCGGATGCGAATGCCCGTTTGGCACGTCAACGACTGCCCGCGAACGATGATTGGCGCGACAAAGTCTTTCAGCGGTGAGTGTCAGATTGCGAGCTGGTATTGTATTATTCATGCCCCGACGAGACGTCATCCTCGCTGCCATTTGACCATTGAGGATAGATTTCGGTTGTCGATCGGCCGCGAGTTGGCATAATCCGGCCAGCATGTTGAAACTTGATCATTTTCCGGGACGGTGCAGGTTGTGGCTGAGCCTCGGGCTTGGCTTGGCTCTGACCGGTGCGCTGCAGGCTCCGGCAGGTGCCGCGAACGGCTGCGCGCAAGCCGCCTCCGATCCCAGCACGCTCGGGGTCGGACGGGTTGTCGAGATCGACACGAGTAAGGGGCCTGTGATCGGCAACTTCACCAAATTGCACCGTGAAGCGAATTTCCTCGCGTCCGACGAGGTGGTGCTGACCTTCGACGACGGACCGATGCCGTGGATTACCCGCTCGATCCTGGCGACACTGGAACAGCATTGTACCCGCGCGACCTTTTTCTCGGTTGGCAAGATGGCCATCGCCTATCCGTCGGTGCTGCGTGAAGTGCTCGATCACGGCCATACCGTGGGGTCGCACACCTGGTCGCATCCGTTGAACTTGAAGCGCTTGAAACCAGACGCAGCCCTGTCGGAGATCGAGCGCGGATTTGCGGCGGTGGCAACGGCTGCCGGCCGGCCGATCGCTCCCTTTTTTCGCTTTCCCGGCTTGAGCGACAGCCCAGGCATGGTGGCAGATCTAGCTGAACGGCATATCGCCTCGTTCACCGTCGATGTCGTCTCCAACGACAGCTTCATCAATGATCCCGCTCGCCTCGCCCGCGAAACGCTGGCCAAGATCGAGGCTAATCACGGCGGTATCGTGTTGTTCCACGACATCAAGGCATCGACCGCCAGAGCCTTGCCGGTCATTCTCGATGAGTTGGCCAAACGCGGCTACAGCGTCGTGCATCTGGTACCCAAGGCGCCGCTGGAACCCCGTCGCGATCTGATGGCCAGCTTTGAGCCGCAGGTGGCCAAGCTGCTTGCCGACAAGGCGCGCAGTCGTGAAGCCATGGTGCCGTTCTTCGGCGCAGTTGGTCCGGAGCGCGTGCAACGACCGCCTCAGGCACGCGCAACGATCACCACCAACGCCCTGTCGCCGGAAACGCCAGAACCGGTGGCGACACTGCGGGTCAAAGAGGCAACGGGCGAAGATACGGTGCTTGAGGACATGTCGTCCGACACCGGGCCAGACCTGGGAGCCCCGCTGCGGCAACGGCGTGAAAGAACGCCAGTCGGCGGCTGGTCGACCACGGTTCGCACAGCGCCGCGTTGATGCCGAAGCTCGCGAACGTCTTCACCATGTCGTGGGTGAATACTTGATTTTCCACCATAAGTTGCGCAATGCTTTGGCACTCTATTTTGGAGCGCCGATCCGCAGGGCCCTGCGGCCACGGCGTCTGAGACAGGGGCGCGGATGGAAACCATCTGGAGAACGCGTCGCTCGACCCGAGACGATGACACGCTGAAGCGGCTGTAAGTGCCGACGAACAAGGCGGGTGCTAACCCCGACGAACGCGGCCGGTGTAAACCCGGACGAGTAGGGTGGTGCAAACCCCACCCGATGGCGCCATTCGCGCTCCGCTCTCAGACGCCGTGGCGGCTGAAAATTGGCCGCGTCACCGCGCCGCGTTAACCAGTTAACCAAACCAACCCCGCGCTCCCCTTTCTTCCTCTCCCGTCGAGTCGGCGGCTCGCCTCTGGCAAGATGGGGGAGGGCGACGCGCCATGAGTTAGATCGCGCAGCGCCGGTCGGGCACCAGTGATCAGAGTGCTCGCGAGCATCGAACTATGTCGGACCGTCAGCACCGGATTTGAGATCGTCTCCGGCCATCCAATGAGAACTTTGCTCCCATACGACTTGACCGCGGTCACGGGCGGGTGATCCACTCCCGTCGCACGCCCTCCCGCTCCAGTTCGTGGTGTTTCATGGCCAAGTCCCTCGCATCAAGCAAAACTAAGTCGGCGGTTCCCGATCATCGGCATCCGCTCGATCCGCTCAGCGAGGCCGAAATTACATCTGCCTGCGAAATTCTCAAGACGCAGAAGAAACTCAGTTCGGCCACGCGCTTCGCGTTCGTGCAATTGGAGGAGCCGGTCAAGGCGGATGTACTGGCCTGGACGCGTGCCAAGTCGCTACAGCGGCGGGCGGCGGCGACCGTGTTCGACAGCAAAACGGGCGCCGTGCATATCGGCATCGTCGATCTCGACAAGCAGGCGGTGACGTCCTGGATCGAACATCAGGCGAAACAGCATCCCTACGGCCAACCGCCGATCATCATCGAGGAGTTCTTCAAGGTCGGCGACATCGTCAAGGCGGATGCCGGGTGGCGTAAGGCGATGAAACGGCGCGGGTTGAGCGATAAGGATATCGAGCTGGTGCAGGTCGATCCGTTCTCGTCGGGCTACTTTGGCCGCGAGGCCGAGAAGGGGCACCGTGTCGTCTCCGCGGTGAGCTACTATCGTACCGACATCAAGGACAACGGTTACGCGCACCCGATCGAGGGCGTGGTGGCGCTGGTAGATTTGATCGAGGAGCGGGTGGTCGATCTGGTCGATGAGAAGGAAATCGTGCCGATCCCCAAGACCAAGAGGAACTACCATCGCGCCGCCTATCCGCAGACGCGCAAAGACATCAAACCGCTCGACATCGTGCAGCGCGAGGGGCCGAGTTTCAAGGTCGAGGGGTGGCAGGTCCATTGGCAGAACTGGTCCTTCCGCATCGGCTTCTCGGCGCGCGAAGGGTTGGTGCTCAACCAGATCTCCATCCATGACGGCAAGAAACAGCGCCCGATCATCTATCGCGCCAGCATGACCGAGATGGTGGTGCCCTATGCCGACCCGACCGCCAACCACCACTGGAAGAGCGCGTTCGATGCCGGCGAATACGGCTTGGGCAAGCTTGCCAACGCCCTGGAACTGGGCTGCGATTGCCTCGGCAACATCCACTATTTCGATGTGCCGGTGGCCGACGACAACGGCGTGCCAACGGTGATGAAGAACGCCATCTGCATGCACGAGGAAGACTATGGGGTGCTGTGGAAGCACTACGAATTCCGCAACGATACGTTCGAAGTGCGTCGCTCGCGCCGGCTGGTGGTGTCGTCGTTCGCCACCGTCGGCAACTACGACTACGGCTTCTTCTGGTACTTCTACCAGGACGGCACCATCCAGCTCGAGGCCAAACTGACCGGCATTATACAGACCGCCGCAGTTACACCCGGCCAGCCTTACCCGTGGGGCGGCATGGTGGCCGAGGGATTGGGTGGACCGACACATCAGCACTTCTTCAACGCGCGCCTGCACATGATGGTGGACGGCGAGAAGAATTCGATCAGCGAGCACGAGTTCGTGCCGCGGCCCTGGGGTCGAGACAATCCGCACGGCAACGTGTTCGACACCACTTCACGGGTGTTGTCGCGCGAGATGGACGCCGCACGTGAAGCCGACGGGCGCACCGGGCGGTACTGGAAGATCGTCAATCCCAATCTCAAGAACAGCGTCGGCAATGCGCCGGGATACAAATTGGCCGTCACAGCCTCGCCGTTGATGCTGGCGCAGGAAGGCTGCAGTATGCGGGCGCGCGGCGCGTTCGCCACCAAACACCTGTGGGTGACGAAGTATGATCCCGCCGAGCGCTACGCCAGCGGCAATTTTCCCAACCAGCACGCCGGCGGCGATGGGTTGCCGAAGTTCATCGCGCAGAACCGAGGCATCGAAAACGAGGACATCGTGGTCTGGCACACGTTCGGACACACGCACGTCTGCAAGCCCGAGGATTTCCCGATCATGCCGGTGGAGTACGCCGGTTTCATGCTGAAGCCGAACGGCTTCTTCGTCGAGAACCCGGCCATGGATCTGCCGCCCGACAAGAACGACGCCAGCGTCAGCGACGACAGCAAAGGCGGCACGTGTTGCGATTGATGCCGTCCAACAATACTTTCGACCTGTGCATTCTTATCGTCATGGCCGCCTGCGCGGCCATGACGAACGAGAGAGACGAACTTAGCTTGTGGATGACATAGCAGTTAAGTTCGACGCAGCTTGAGCCGGCCCGGCGCTACCCCGGCAGGCGGATGACGTGCTCCACCGGCGCGACGAGAATTTCGACGGCGTCGCCAAGCCGGATCGAACCGGCCTCGACGATGCGGCAGGTGACGCCGCCGCGCCATTGGGGATGCAACGCCGACAACAGTCCGCGATAAGCCTCCTCCATACGATGGCAGGGATTGGTCTGGCCGGTGATCTCGAGCACGGTCGCACCAACGCGCAATACGCCGCCCTTGACGCGCGGCAGACGCAGGCCTTCAACGAGCAAATTGGCGCGCCGCGTCGTCCACACCAGATCCGGTGGTCCCTCAGGCCCGGCGAGGTCGAGCAGCGCTGCGTGCCAATCCTCGCGGGCCATTATGGTGATCTGGCGCGACTTGAATTTGCCGCTTCGCCAACAACCGATGAGCCCGGCAGCGAGCGACAATTCGGCGGCGGCAAGCAATTGCATAGGTGCCCGCTTGGCAGTGCGGCTGGCGATGCCGATCAATCGGCCGGGCATGCGCGTCTCCGTCGGCTCGGTGTTGCAGCGCCGTGTGATTTTGCGTTGTGTTTTGCAGCACGTGAGTTAGCTTTTGGCCGAGTAGCAACTTCATACTCAAGTGAATTCGGAGAAATGCGATGAGTTGGTCTGTACGAGCGACAACTTTGGCGATGGTTTGGGTCGCAATGACGATGCCGGCGCACGCCGATCGCTGGGTCGCCAGCTGGACGGCTTCGGCGCATGGTCCTTACCCTATCGGCAATCCCACGGCGCAGCCGGAGATGAAATTCGCATTTCCGGTACCCGAACAGGGCGCTAACGATCAAACCTTCCGCTTGACGATCCGCCCGGACGTGTGGGGCAAGCAGGCGCGTATACGTCTATCCAATGCGTTCGGTACTAGGCCCGTGACCTTTGACGATGTCTACGTGGGGCTGCAGGAAAGCGGCAGTGCGGTGACAGCCGGAACCAACAGCGCACTGCAGTTCGCCGGCAAAAAATCCGTAACGGTGCCGCCAGGTGGAAGTGTCGTCAGCGATGCGGTGTCACTCAATTTCGTCAGGTCAACCGCCGATCCATTGTTAAAAGGACGCAAGCTGAGCGTGAGTTTTCACGTCGCCGGTCAGAGCGGCCCCATGACGTGGCATGCAAAAGCGTTGACTACGTCGTATGTCACCGCGGCCGGCGCGGGATCAAAAGGTCGCCAGGAAAGCGAGCGGGATTTCCCGTTCCCGACGACATCGTGGTACTTCCTCGACGAAGTCGACATGCGGGTCGGCAATGAAACGAAAGTCGTGGTCGCGTTCGGCGATTCCATCACCGATGGAACGGCGACGACGATCAATGGCGACGACCGCTGGCCGGACGTGCTGTCACGTCGACTGCACGCAAAATTCGGCGCGACCTACGCGTTGGTCAATCAGGGCATAGGCGGCAATCGGGTAGCGGGGCCATCCGAATACACGCCCGCCAACCCAATTCCCGGCGGGCCATCGGCGGTCTCACGCATCGATCGCGATATCGTCGCCTTGCCCGGCGTTGCGTCGGTGGTCTGGATGGAAGGGATCAACGACTTCGGCGCGGATACGTCGTTCGACGCCGTCCGGGACGGCTTCAGCAAAGGCGTTGCCGACCTTAGGCAGAAAATTCCAGGCGTGAAGGTCTACGCGGCGACATTGACGTCGGCACTGAACAGCACGATCGCCACCCATGGTCGGCCCGAAGTCGACGCCAAGCGCAAGGCGCTGAATGACTTTCTGCGCACCAGCAAAATATTCGACGGCGTCATCGATTTCGATGCGGCGACGCTCGACGACAAAACCGGTGAATTGAAGCCCGAGATGCAGCCGAATTCGTCGACCGGTGGTCCTGGCGACAAACTGCACCCCAACCGTGTGGGATACGCCGCCATGGCCAATACGATCGATCTCGACATGATCGCCGGCCGGAAGAAAAAATAGCGGGGATGATCACCGCTTTCCCGGAATTTGGACAACGCCATTCGCGTTGGAAAAATATCCGGGACCTTTACCGGGCGCGGTAATTCACCAACGGATCGGCGATCGCACCCTAATCGATGTCTTCGACTGCGGCGGCGGTGCCGCCTTTCATGCGCTGCGCCAGCGCGCTCTCGATGAATTCGTCGAGCTCGCCGTCGAGCACGGCGGCGGGGTTGCCGGACGTCGTGCCGGTGCGCAGATCCTTGATCAACTGATAGGGCTGCAGCACGTAGGAGCGGATCTGGTGGCCCCAGCCGATGGCGGTCTTGTCGGACTGCTCGGCTGCCGCCTTGTCCTCGCGCTTTTTCAGCTCCATGTCGTAGAGCCGCGCCTTCAAGCGCTTGAACGCGATGTCCTTGTTCTGGTGCTGGGAGCGCTGTTCCTGGGCGAAGATGTTGATGCCGGTTGGTTTGTGCACGAGGCGTACGGCCGACTCTGTGCGGTTCACCGACTGGCCACCGGCACCCTGAGCCCGCGCGTACGTGATTTCGATATCGGCCATATTGATCTCGATATCGATGGAATCATCGACCACCGGGTAGACCTGCACGCTCGAAAACGAGGTGTGCCGCCGCGCGTTGGAATCGAATGGCGAGATACGGACGAGGCGGTGCACGCCTGCTTCTGTCTTGAGCCAGCCGTAGGCGTTCTCGCCCTTGATTTCGAGCGTGGCGCCCTTGATGCCGGCTTCGTCGCCGGGGCTCAGGTCTGTGAGCGTCACCTTGAAGCCGCGCGCTTCGGCGAACTTGGTGTACATACGCAGTAACATCGACGCCCAGTCCTGGCTCTCGGTGCCGCCGGCACCGGCATGCACTTCCAGGTAGGTGTCCATGCCGTCGGCCTCGCCCGACAGCAGCGCTTCAATCTCGCGTTTGCGCGCTTCCTGACTGAGCCGCAGCAGCGCAGCCTCGCCTTCCGCAACGGTGGCCGCGTCCTTTTCGGATTCACCCAACTCGACGAGCGTCATGGCATCATCGTATTCGCTCTCGAAAGACGTGAACGCCTTCAGCGATTTTTCGGTTGTGGTCCGCTCGCGCATGATTTTCTGCGCGGCCTTCGGGTCGGCCCAGATGCTCGGATCTTCGGCGCGGTTATTGAGGTCGGCAAGTCGCTTGGCGGCAGCCTCCGGGTCAAAGATACCTCCGGAGCAGACCAAGCGATTCCTTGATGGCGTCGGCATTGAGCTTGGCTTCGGCGCGCATGACGTGGGTCCGTATCGAAAAAGAAGAAGAACTGTTGGGTGCCGCTATAGACTGCGGGCGCAGTAGTGTAAATGTGCGTTTGTGATGCTTGGCTTTGCGCGCAGGTTGAAGTCGCGCGTTGACGCGACGCGGTGCGAAGAGTTTCAGGCTGGGGCCGCAGCAGTTGTATCGGTCTCCTTGCTTGGCTACACAAGCGTCTCCAATCACGCCTCCAGCGAAAGGTTTGACTACTTAAAATTACATCCCCTCATCCGGCCTCTCGGCCACCTTCTCCCCAAGGGGAGAAGGAAGACATCGGCGAAGGATGGCCGGTTGGCTCCCCTTGGGGAGAGGATGTCCGTCATGGCGGAGCCATGCTCCGCATGGACGGACAGGTGAGGGGGTGTTTGTGCAGGTCAAACATTTTGCGTTTTCGAATTCACACGCGGTCCCGAGCTCACCCAATCCCATGGCAAAAATCAGCAAACCGGCGAAGCGCGCCACCACGGCAACGCCAAGCGCCGCACTGTCAGGCATTCTGCCGGCGCAGGCCATCCGGCAGTTGATCGCCGATAAAAGCCTGCTGTTATCGCACCCGCCGAGCGCACGCCAATTGCAGCCGGCGTCGATCGACCTCAGGCTGGGTGCCGTCGCCTATCGGGTGCGCGCCAGCTTTCTGCCGGGTCCAGGCAATACCGTGGCGTCCAAGCTCGACGACCTGAAGCTGCACATGATCGACCTGTCGGTTCCCGCAGTTCTCGAGACGGGTTGCGTCTATATCGTGCCGCTGTTGGAAAGCCTGGCGCTGCCATCAGCGATCGCGGCCACCACCAACCCAAAATCTTCCACCGGGCGTCTCGACGTGTTCACCCGTGTCATTGCCGACGGCTCCGGCGCCTTCGATCAGATCGCTGCGGGCTATCGCGGACCGCTTTACGCGGAAATCTGCCCGCAGACGTTTCCGATCCTGGTGCGCGAGGGCTCGACGCTGTCGCAGATCCGTTTCCGCACCGGCCACCCGATCGAGACCGATGCGAACCTCGCGAAGCTGCACCAGGAATACACGCTCGTGAGTGGCGGGGTCGACGATATCGCCAACGGCATCGCGCTTTCCGTCGATCTGGCCGGCGACAAAAACGGCTTGGTCGGCTATCGCGCCAAGCGCCACACCGGCATCGTCGACGTCGATGCGCCCGGCAGCTGTGCGATTGCCGACTATTGGGAGCCGATCCACGTCGACGCCAACAAATCCAAGTCGCATCGCCTGATCCTCGACCCCGACCAGTTTTATATCCTCGCCTCCAAGGAAGCCGTGCATGTGCCGCCGACACATGCCGCGGAGATGATGCCGTTCAACCCCTTGGTCGGCGAGTTCCGGGTCCATTATGCGGGTTTCATGGACCCCGGCTTCGGCCATGCGGCAGCCGGTGGCAGCGGCGCGCGTGTCGTGTTGGAAGTGCGATCGCACACCGTGCCGTTCATTCTCGAGCATGGCCAGACCATCGGCCGCCTCGTCTACGAGCGCATGACGGAGGTGCCGGAAATTCTTTATGGTCGCGAGTTGAAGAGCAACTACCAGGGCCAGCATCTGAAACTATCGAAACATTTCCGATAGGGTCGTTCCGACTGAAGATGAAGCTCAGAACGGGCCCTGGGCGAGCGCGACGTTCGGAAACGGCCTCTGGATAATCGGACGAACTTCACAATCGGGACCCGAAAACACGATCGCTATTGATTGTACCGAAACCGTCTTCTCGCTCATTAATTTAGCGCGATTTTCCACACCGAACCCGATTCCACTTCAGGCTAAACCGAACCAGCTTCACGGCTTGGCGATCGTGTATTGCCACTACGCCGTCAGCCCCGAGGTTTCTCGTGGATCACCATCCAGCTGACGCCAAACTTGTCGGCAACCATGCCGAACCGGCTGGCGAAGAACGTCGAGGTCATCGGCATTTGCGTCTGCCCGCCCTCGCCCAGTGCGCCGAAAAGCCTGTCGGCCTCGGCGTCGGAATCGGCACCTAGCGAGAGCGCGACGCCCTGGAATACTGGCTTGCCCCCGCAGTTGCCGTCCGACAGCATCAGCATATGCCCGCCCACCGAAATCGAGGCGTGCATGATCTTTTCGCCCGACCCTGCCGGGATCGAACCGGGCTGGCCGTCGGGGCTTTCCTTGAAACGCATCATCATGCCGACTTCGGCGCCCAGCGCCTGCTGATAGAATTTGATCGCTTCCTCGGCGCGGCCGTCCAGAAACAAATAGGGGGTGACGTTCATGGCGGTCCTCCTGAGCTTGCGTTTGGTCTGTGACAGTAACCTATACCATTTCCGCCTCGGCACAGTTCAAATTTAGTGGAGGTGGTGCCTGGCTGCGCGCTCAAAGCCGTCGTGGCTATGCTAAGCGAGGGCGGCACGCTGCACCTGCCCCTCACGCCACATCATGCAACCCTGGCATCCGGTATCGGACGCAAAGGAATTCCGTCTCATGCCGCCCTTTTCCGCCCTTGCCGCCGATAGCCACGCCGACTGGTGGGCCGAATTGCGCGCCATCATCGGCTTGAGCTGGCCAATGGCGTTGACCAATCTCGCGCAGCTGGCGATGGCGACCACCGACATCATCATGATGGGGCGCCTCAGTGCCGAAACGCTGGCGGCGGGTGCGCTAGGCGTCAATCTCTACCTGGTCGCGTTGATCTTCGGCATTGGCCTGTTGAATGCAACCGCACCACTGGTGGCAGCCGACGTTGGCGCCAACCGTGCCGCGTCCGAAGTTCGCCGCACGGTGCAACAAGCCCTGTGGTCGGCTGTCTGCATCTCGATCCCTGCGTGGCTCGTGTTGTGGTGGACTGGCCCGATCCTCCACGCGCTTGGCCAGGACCCAGCGCTGTCAACCCTTGCCGCAACCTACGTGCACGCCTTGCAATGGGCGCTGTTGCCGTTCCTAGGCTATCTCGCCTTGCGCGGCTTCGTCAGCGCATTGGAGCGACCGGCTGTCGCCTTGGCCATCGGCCTCGCTGGCGTGGCCGTAAATGCACTGGGTAACTGGTGTTTGATGCTCGGCCACTGCGGCATTGAGCCCATGGGCATTGCGGGCTCCGGCCTGGCGACGACGCTCACCAGCTGCGCCCTGTTCGCAGCCCTCGCGGTCGTCGCTATCCGTGATCCCCAGTTTGCCGGCTACGCCCTGTTCGAGCGCTGCTGGCGGCCGGACTGGGAACGGTTCCGCGCCTTCTGGCGCCTGGGCCTGCCGCTCGCCGCCACACTCAGCTTCGAGGTGACGATCTTCAATGCCGCCGTGTTCCTGATGGGGTTGATCGGCCCGGCGTCGCTGGCCGCCCACGCCATCGCCATCCAGATCGCCGCATTGAGCTTCATGGTGCCGTTGGGCGTCGGACAGGCGGCGACCGTGCGCGTCGGCCTCGCCTATGGCGCCGGCGACCGGCAGGGCATCAGCCGCGCCGGCTGGACGGCCTACGCACTGACGTTGGCGCTGATGGTGACGCTGTCGCTGATCATGATAATCATGCCGAAGACGCTGATCGGGCTTTTCCTGAACACGGCCGATCCCGCCAACGCCGAGATCATCCGCCTGGCCACATCTTTCCTGCTGCTGGCGGCGCTGTTTCAGATCGTCGATGGTGGGCAGGCCGTCGGCGCGGGCATGTTGCGCGGCTTGCAGGACGGGCGCGTGCCGATGCTGTATGCGCTGCTCGGCTATTGGGTGATCGGTCTGCCGGTCGGAGCGGCGTTGGCGTTCTGGGCCAAACTCGGCGGTGTCGGCATCTGGATCGGGCTCGCCTCCGGCCTGACTATCGTGGCCGCTCTGATGCTGCTCCGCTGGTCGCGGCGGGAGCGGTTGGGGTTGGTGAAACACATAGTGACGACAGCCACGAGAAAGCAGCAATGACCGACGGCAACAAAATCGACGCTCCGGCACTACCGCGCTTCGACGGCTTCGTGCCGGAGCGGTCAGCGATCGAGGCCTACGGCAACGGCGGCTTCCGCTTCGCCGGCATGAGCCATCGCGGTTCGCTGCTGGCGCTCGGCGACGGCATGCACGCCTGGTCCATTGACGCGCCCGTGACCAGCGCTGATCTGACGGCACCGTTGCTCGCCATCCTCGATCGATTGGGGGAGCCGCAGGTCCTGCTGGTCGGCACCGGGCGCAAACAGATTTTTGCTGCACCCGCCGTCACCGCCGCATTTCACGCACGGCGCATCGGCATCGAGGTCATGGATACCGGTGCTGCCTGCCGCACCTACAATGTTCTGCTTGCCGAGCAGCGCCCGGTGATGGCCGCACTCGTTGCCGTGGATTAGCCTCGCTTTTGCGGCAGTGGAACCGTGATATCAATACGCCTTGACGCTTGATCGCGCTTTCAAGTTCGGCGGTTTCCTTTGAAACGCTGCAACCTCATCACGCGGAACTCGTGCCAAGGACCCCGAACACTTGCCCGGCGCAGGAGCACCGGGCTGTCGATGACTTTTACCAGCGGTCATTATTCTTGACCGATGGTATGCGCGCGCGGGGTTGGTGGGGCGGCCGCGCGCAAACAAAGAATCTGATACCGACGGTCATTCTTTTTGACCGTCGATATTAAAGGTCGTCTTGGCTGCGTCACAGCGCCAACACTACGCGGGTACGAGCGCGCGAAACACAGGGGCAAAAGGTGTGCACTCGGTCAACGGGTGAGAGACAGCCATCCATGTGGATGACGTCGCCCTCGACAAAGTCAGTGGCGCACGAACCGCATCCTCCCACCTCACATCCTGGCTCAATGGGGATACCAGCGGTGAGTAGGACCTGAAGCGCACTCTGGTATGCCTCTACTCTTAAGGTTACGTCGGACCACGCTAGATAGATTTCAAACGGCGTTCGGTTCGCGCCGGGGATCGTATGTGACATGCTCACGCCTGCCGACGCGTGAGCCACGGACCATAGACTGCGACGAAGCTGGAAAAGGCCAACACCCACGCCAGCGCCGATAGATGAAGAAGCGGTTCGCGGGCAAAGCCGAACGCGACGGCAACGCGGGCCAGCGCGGCGACGATGCCGAAGCCATAGATGAGCTGGATACGACGCGTCGCGGTCAACGGTTGCCCGGTATGGCCGAGGTTGGCCCTCGTCATAACGGCGATTGTCATCATACCCACGGCCCCAACCGTCCAGGCATGCAAGGCCCCTGTTGGAGATACAAACGCCGGCAAGGCAGCACTCAGCGCAACCAGCAGGAATCCGACTGGAACGAAAGCATAACCGATGTGAAGGATCAGCACCAACGGCTCAGCCACGGTGCGCTCGCCCGCCCACCGTGCGAGCCTGATGAAATTTAGCAGCGCGGCAATGCCAGTTACCAGCATCGTGGCAGTGTGATCTGGCATGACAACCCAGCCCGCCAACGCGAGACCACTGGCCGCCATGATGACGATATCGAAACGATCGAATGGCACTGGCAATCGCCCCGGCAACTGCCGAACCAACCAGTTGCGGGTGAAGCTCGGTATGATGCGTCCGCCAATCAGGATAATCAGAAAGATGGCTGCGGAAATTCCGATCCGAGTGCCGTATCCATGGTCCGCGTGCCGAAATGTCTCGAAGTGAAAAAGCGCATTGCCACCTGCAAGAAGCACGACAATTGCCAGGACTTTCAAATTGCGTGTGTTGCCGCTGGCGATGATTTCACGCGCGATCACCGCCCCGAGCGCGACCAGAAACAGCACATCGATCGCTGCGGCGAGTGGCACACCCAATCGCGCAGACACCAGGATGGCAAAACGTCCTGCCAGCCAGATCAGAAACAGCGCCAGGAGCGGCGTGCCTGTGACCGGCAAACGACCAGTCCAATTGGGTACTGCGGTCAGTAAGAACCCGGCAATGACGGCAGGAACATACCCAAAGATGAGTTCGTGAACGTGCCATTCAAGCGGTGTGAAAGCGGTGGGAACCGAAATCTCGCCGGCAAGCATGGGCAACCACAGCGTCACTGCGACAATGGCCCAAACGGCACCACCCAGAAAAAACGGCCGGAACCCGTAGCTCAAAAGTGCCGGTCCCGAATATTGTCGTACCTGTTCGGCCGTGGTGGCCATGGCATGGTCTCCGTCATATCTCGGGGCGTGATGCGGCGCGCTCGTCTACCGTTTCCTGACGTTGCAACCCTAGAGCACGACAGAGACCGGCATCATCAGACGGCAAGTCTTCAACTCTGTATTCAACAGCAAACTCGCCAGCGAAGCGACGCCAGTTGTCGATGTTGCGCCACGGCACGGCGACCAAAGTGGGTACATTCTGCATGACCGCTTCGGCGATTAAATCGCGAAACCCACCGCCTTCGCTTTCTATCTTTCCGAACTTGTTGACGATGAGCAGATCCGGCCGCGTCGCGATCGCCTCACGGGCCGCTGCCATGGCGCGCAGAAGTTCGCTGGGGTCCAGTCGGCATCCCCGCGCACCGGCGCCACGATCCTCAGATATCTTGATCGCATGTCCACCCGACAAATTTTGCAAGATCATATCGCAGCGGGGTCGATCGGCGCGCCATTCGTCACGCTGGATGAAGCCCGCCAACGAAAGGCCTTGCGCCGCAAGCCGATCCGAAATGCGCCGCATGACGGGATCGACGTCCCGGCCTTCATGGTAGACAAGCGCCGTGATCGGCGCGGCGGCCAGCAGTCGGCTCATCCAATATTGCTCCTTGTTTGCTTTCCGTCAGTTGGGACCATTTGAGATTGAAACCGATCTCAGTCTGTCAGGCCCCTTCGCCGCTTCATGGCGCGGCTCATTGCTTCACGATCGGCGTCCTTCAGTCGCTTGCGCGCAATCACCATCACAATCCCATTTTCGATCGCAAGGTGCCGCCGTTCTCGCTTTGCGTAGTCAACCACCTCATCACGATCTGCGCCTGAAATTTTGATCTGACCTGCCATGGGTAGTTGCGAGAGAATCCGCTTGATCGACCCGACTGCGGCCATGGACTGACTATGATCTTGGCTCAGTGCAGAAAGCAGCTCATCCAATTTGTCTTGCGCGTGTGCACGTTTTCTGAGGCTGGGAAAGAGATGTTCGTCCTCGTCGCGGTGGTGCAGCAGGAGTTCGCGGGAAAGAAAGGTGGTTACTGTGTCAGCGGCGTTGCAATCCGCCCGACCGGCGTCTGCGAACCGCACCAACGCATCACACACAAGACGCTGGCGACAATGGTCTGCAGAGATATAATCGAGCGGCTGGTCCAGCAACGACACGGGAAGATCCTCGATGATCGGTCGCTCTTCCCGGGAATTTGGCTGAGGCGCGTCAGAGATGGTCATGAGACCCAGCCGGCCCTCCTCCGCATGGACACCCACTGTGCGGCGGCGTCGCGCCCTCTGTAGTATCTTTTGCCAGGGCCCATTGCACGATCCGCTGCAGCACAGCCCGTTCAGCATAGTCGACTTTCTCGACCGCGGTCATGAGGCCGAGCCAATCCTCATCTGAGGCCCTCGACGCATAGCGACGCACGGCGGCGCTGACGTATTGACCGGGCGCCTCATCGTAACGCGCGCCTACCTCCAAAACCTCGGCGTAAAGGACAATGTCGCCGATAGCGTCCAAAGCCTCTGCCGCATTGGCTTCGTCTTTGAGGCTTGAAAGAAAAACACCGAGTTGCAAAACGGCCTCCTATTGCACAAGCGGCGTGGCGCTGGCGGCCAAATCAATGCCGACGATCTCGGCGCGGCCAGCAAGGATCGCGATATATTGCTTGATGGCTTGCCGCCGCACTTTTTCATTCAACCATATGGCGATCCGGTTGCGCACCAGTTCGAACGGAAGTGCGACACCCTCAATGCGCCGATCCAACGCCACGACATGCAAGCCGTACCGAGTTTCGATCAAACCCAGCTGGCCGACTTTCATTTCACGCAGCGCCACCTCAAATTCGGGTACGGTTTGTCCCTCGCCGATCTGGCCAAGACTGCCGCCGACCTTACCTGATGGGCACGCTGACGCGGTCGCTGCAACCCCTGCAAAGGTGGACGGGGCGTCGACAAGCTTCGCGAGGATCGATTGCGCCTGCTGCCGTGCCTCAGCGCGCAGCGCCGCGTCTCCTTGTGCGGCGGGCAGTAGAATGTGCCGAACCTCGTTGAGGTCCGACGAGCAGAACCGCTGCGTATTCATTTCAAAATAGCGGCGGCACACGGCATCGTCGGCTTCGGGCGTCTTGACTTCGGTCGCAATCAGCGTCCGCACCAACGCTTCCTCTTGCGTCTCGCGCCGACCCTGGTCGTCTTCCATTGGGATGGCCTCGATGGACAGCCTACGACCTTCCTGCAGCAGCAGTTCGCGAATGGCGAGCGCGATCGCCGCCGCGAGCCACGCCGCCGTCGGCTTCGCTGCCGGATGGTTCTGGATCTCCTGGGCGATGGCGGAACGCGTGATCACGGCACCATTGACACTTACGATCCGCGGCGTCCGCTCGATCACGGGCTTTACGGCACAGCCTTTGGCTGCTGTTTGAACGGTCATGGCGCTTACTCCGCGGGATGTTGGGCGGGACGGACCGCGGTGTGATGCGTGAGCCTTCGCCGGGTCCGCACAACCTGATAACCGCGGCGACCAAGATACCAGACGGGCGCGGACCAGACGTGCACGAGACGAGAGAACGGGAACAGCAGGAAAATCGTCATGCCAAGAACGATGTGAACCAAGTATGGCCAAGCAACGTTTTGCAGGGCATCGATCTCGATCGGTTGCAGCGTGACCAAATGCTGCGCCCAATGCGCGAGGATCAGCATCACCGAGCCGTCAGTATGGCCCAACGAGAACGGCAAGGTTATCAGCCCAAGCGTGAGCTGAACCCACAGGATGACAAGGATCGCGAGATCCATCCGCGTCGACGTCGCGCGGATACGGCGATCAAACAAACGCCGCGTGAGCAACAGACTGAGGCCGATAAAACATACGGTTCCTGCCACGCCACCTGCGAACACCGCCACCGCCTGCTTCTGCGGCACGGTCATCACCAGCGTGTAAATCCACGTCGGAGTGAGCAGTCCCACCAGATGTCCGAAGAAGAGAAAGAGAATACCGATGTGAAAGAGGTTCGATCCCCACACCAACTGTCTTTTGCGCAGGATCTGACTGGAACTGGCGCGCCAGGAATATTGCTCACGATCGTAGCGAATCAAGCTGCCGACCAGAAACGCGGTCAGGCAGAAATACGGGTACCACGCAAAAAGGATATGAAAGAGTGTGTCTCGCATGGATTAAACCTCCTGCCGGGCGCGGTTGCCCGCGTGCGTGACGAGTGTTCGCGGTCCGGTTTGTATTGGGCGCTCCATGCCCGGCGCGGGCCGACGCACCTGACGCATTTTGGCGGCCAACCCGTCGCGGCCACAGGCATCGATGAGCGCACCGGGGCCGAACGTCACCTCTTCATCTTCCCACGCGGCGTCCAATGCTTCGAGATCGTCGGGTTGTGGGTCCGGCTCTTCGCGCAACGCGTTCAGCGCGGCAGCGTCGAGCTTCGCATTTGACAACGCAACCAAGGCTGCAAAAACCGATTGATAGGGTGAACTGCGTTTGGCCAGTCGCTCCGACAAAGCGGCCAGGACATGACCGGGTTGCCCAATCAGTTCGATCGCTTCCGCAGGTGTGCGCGTCGAGGCGTACTCCAGAAACAGTGGTAGAAAATCTGGCAGCTCAGACACAGTCGGCGTGAAGCCGCCGTCCTCGTAGACTTTGATGAGATCGACCATCGCCTGGCCGCGATCGCGGCTTTCGCCATGGACGTGCTCGAACAGATGCAGCGAGAGCGACCGTGTGCGATCGAACAGCAGGATATAGCGCTCTTGCGCGTCCAGCAGGTCACACGCGGCAATGTCATCGATAAGTGTTTTCACGGCGGCTAGATACTTCGGCGGCAGTAACGCCTCCTTCGCCAACACCGCCTTGCATTCGGCCGCAGCCTCGACCAACGCTTCGGTCGGATAGGTGAGGAGCGCTGAAAGGACCTTGAGCGTCTTCATACGGCAGCTCCCACCTTGCTCTTGTCGTTCTTGAGTTTGATGCCACCGAAAAGATTGGGCTTGCTGTCACTCGGCAGGCAGCCGTCGCCGAACGAGAACCCGCAATTGCCGCGCAATTCGTAGGCATCTTGGGAGGCTTCGCGATGCGTGGTCGGGATGACGAAGCGGTCCTCATAATTGGCGATTGCCATGATGTGATACATCTCTTCGATCTGTGCCCCGGTGAGTCCAACCTTCTTGGCGATCCCCTCATCGATCACGCCGTCAATTGTCTTCGCGCGCATGTAGGCGCGCATGGCCAGCATCCGCTCCAGCCCCTGCGCGACGGGCGCCTCATCACCAGCTGTCAGCAGGTTGGCGAGATATTTGAGTGGAATGCGCAGCGACTTGACGTCGGGCATACCGCCGTCGATGCCCATCTTGCCGGCTTCTGCGGCTGCCGTGATCGGCGACAGCGGCGGCACGTACCAGACCATCGGCAGTGTGCGGTACTCGGGGTGCAATGGGAAAGCGACCTTCCACTCCATCGCCATCTTCCAGACCGGCGAATGCCGCGCCGCTTCCAGCCAATGTTCCGATATGCCGTCGGCGCGCGCCTGGGCGATGACCTTCGGATCACTCGGATTAAGGAAAATCTTGAGCTGCTCTTCGTAGAGGTCTTTTTCGTCCGCGGCGCTGGCCGCGTGCTCGATCTGGTCGGCGTCGTAGAGAATTACGCCGAGATAGCGGATGCGGCCGACGCATGTCTCAGAGCACACCGTCGGCTGCCCGGCCTCGATACGCGGGTAACAGAAGATGCACTTCTCGCTCTTGCCGCTCGACCAGTTGAAATAGATCTTCTTGTAGGGGCACGCCGACACGCACATCCGCCAGCCACGGCACTTGTCCTGGTCGATGAGGACGATGCCATCTTCTTCCCGCTTGTAGATGGCGCCGGACGGGCACGCTGCCGAGCACGCCGGATTGAGGCAGTGTTCGCACAGCCGCGGCAGGTACATCATGAAGGTATTTTCGAACTGGCCATAGATCTCCTTCTGAATGCCTTCGAAGTTGGCGTCCTTGGAGCGCTTGGCGAACTCGCCGCCGAGGATCTCCTCCCAGTTCGGACCCCAGTTGATCTTTTCCATGCGCTCGCCGGTGATCAGCGAGCGTGGCCGTGCAGTCGGGAATGCTTCCAGCTCGGGCGCTTTCTGCAGATGTTCGTAGTCAAACGTGAATGGCTCGTAGTAGTCGTCGATCTCCGGCATATCGGGATTGGCGAAGATATTGGCCAGGATGCGCCACTTGCCGCCGATCTTCGGTTCGATCTTGCCGCTGCGCTTGCGCGTCCAGCCACCCTTCCACTTCTTCTGGTTCTCCCAGTCCTTCGGATAGCCGATCCCGGGTTTGGTCTCGACGTTGTTGAACCACGCGTATTCCATGCCTTCTCGATTGGTCCAGACGTTCTTGCATGTCACGGAGCAGGTGTGGCAGCCGATGCACTTGTCGAGGTTGAGCACCATGGCAATTTGAGCGCGTATTTTCATGGATGGCGTTCCTTCACTCGGCCGCAAGGGTGGTCACGTGCTTCTTCTTCTCGTCGTAAGGCCGTTCCAGCCAATCGACCGTCTTAACCTTGCGCAGCACGACGAACTCGTCTCGGTTCGTGCCGATGGTGCCGTAGTAGTTGAAGTCGTAGGCGAGTTGCGCGTAGCCGCCGATCATGTGCGTGGGATTGAGCACGATCCGCGTCACCGAGTTGTGGATGCCGCCGCGGTTGCCGGTCATCTCAGAACCCGGCACGTTCACGATCTTTTCCTGAGCGTGATACATGAAGAGCGTGCCCTCCTTCATGCGCTGCGAGACGACAGCACGCGCAACGAGCGCACCGTTGGCATTGAAGGCTTCGACCCAATCGTTGTCGACGATGCCAGCTTTCTCTGCGTCGACTTCCGACAACCAAACGATGGGCCCGCCGCGTGACAGCGTGAGCATCATCAGGTTGTCGGTGTAGGTGGAGTGGATGCCCCACTTCTGGTGCGGCGTGATGAAGTTGAGAACGATCTGTTTTTCGCCATTCGGATTGAGGTCGATGACGGGCTTGACCGCACGTAGATCAACAGGAGGGCGATAGACGCACAGCGACGCGCCGAACGCCCGCATCCACAGATGATCCTGATAGAGTTGCTGTCGTCCGGTCAGCGTGCGCCACGGAATGAGTTCGTGCACGTTGGTGTAACCGGCGTTGTAGCAGACCTTCTCGCTTTCGAGCCCGGACCAGGTCGGCGCCGAGATGATCTTGCGCGGCTGCGCTACCACGTCGCGGAAGCGGATCTTCTCATCTTCCTTGGGCAGTGCGAGATGTGTGTGCTCGCGACCGGTTGCTTTGCCGAGTGCGGCCCAAGCCCTGACCGCGACTTCGCCGTTGGTTTCCGGCGCCATCATCAGGATGACTTCCGTCGCGTCGATGTCGCTGACGATCCTGGCAAGGCCCTTGTTGGCACCTTCGGCATGGACGCCATTGAGGGCTTTGAGATGATCGACCTCATGGCCGGTCGTCCAGCTCATGCCTTTGATGCCGTTGCCGATGCTGTCCATCAGCGGACCTAACGCTGTGAAGCGTTCGTAGATGTGCGGATAGTCGCGCTCGACCACCGTCACGATCGGCATGGTCTTGCCGGGGACAGGCTCGCACTCGCCCCTCTTCCAGTCCTTAGGCTCGAACGCCTGGGCAATCTCGTTGGCGCTGTCGTGCTTGATCGGAGTGAGGACGACGTCCTTCTCGCCGCCGAGCACTTCCGGCGCGACCATAGAGAACGCCTTGGCGATCCCCTTGTAGATCTCCCAGTCGCTGCGCGCTTCCCATGCCGGATCCACCGCACTGGTCAGCGGATGTATGAAAGGATGCATATCCGACGTGTTCAGGTCGTTTTTTTCGTACCAAGTGGCTGTTGGCAGCACGATGTCGGAGTAGACGCAGGTCGTCGACATGCGGAAGTCGAGGGTCACCAGCAGATCGAGTTTGCCTACCGGCGCGTGCTCATGCCAAACGGCCTCGGTTGCCTTGGCGCGGCCTTTAGGGCCGAGATCCTTCCCAAGAACGCCATGTGCCGTGCCGAGCAGATGCTTGAGAAAGTATTCGTGTCCCTTGCCCGACGATCCCAGCAGGTTCGAGCGCCACACGAACATATTGCGTGGCCAGTTGCTGGGATTATCCGGGTCTTCGCAAGAAAGCTTGAGCGTGCCGTCTTTGAGCGACTTGGCGACATAGTCTTTGGCCTCGAGACCCGACGCCGCCGCATCCTTCGCCACCTGCAGCGGGTTGGTCTCTAGTTGAGGCGCAGACGGCAGCCAGCCCATGCGTTCCGCACGAATGTTGTAATCGATGATCGTGCCGTCCCAGGGGCCGGCCGGCGCCGTTGGCGAGACGAGATCGCCGACGTTCATCGTTTCATAGCGCCACTGATCGGTATGCGCGTAGAAGGCCGATGTCGAGTTCTGCTGACGCGGTGGGCGTCCCCAGTCGAGCGCAAAAGCGAGTGGTGCCCAGCCAGCTTGTGGGCGCAGCTTTTCCTGGCCGACGTAGTGCGCCCAGCCACCGCCGGATTGACCGACGCAGCCACACATCACCAGCATGTTGATGACGCCGCGATAGTTCATGTCGGCGTGGAACCAGTGGTTCATGGCGGCGCCGATGATGATCATCGAGCGGCCGTTGGTCTTCTCGGCATTGGTCGCAAACTCGCGGGCGACCTGAATAATCTTATCGCGTGAGACGCCGGTGATCTTCTCCGCCCAAGCTGGCGTGTACGGTACGTCATCGTCGAGTGACTTCGCGACGTTCTCGCCACCGAAGCCGCGATCGATGCCATAGTTTGCCAGAAACAGATCATGCACGGAGGCAACGAGCGTTTCGCCACCTGCAAGCTTGAGTTTCTTCACTGGTACGCGGCGCTTGAGCACGCTGCCGTGATCGGTGTGCGTGAAGTGGGCGGTCGGGATGTTGCCGAAATACGGAAAGGAAACGTCGGCGAACTCGTCCTTGATGTCCGCGAGGGAGAGGCGGAGCCTGGTTTCCTTGCCCGTCGACTCCCGTTCTTCGAGATTCCATTTTCCAGCTTCGCCCCAGCGGAATCCGATGGTGCCTTTGGGGGCGACGATGTTGCCGGAGATCTCGTCGAAAGCGACGGTCTTCCAGTCGGGATTATTAGTCTCGCCGAGCGAAGCGTCGAAGTCCGACGCACGCAGGAAGCGCTCGGGAACGAGCTGATCGCCCTGCTGGACGAGACGCACCAGCATTGGCATGTCGGTGTATTGGCGTACGTAGGCGCGAAAATACGGCACCTGCCGGTCGACGTGATACTCCTTGAGAATGGTATGTCCCATCGCCATGGCCAGCGCCGAATCCGTGCCTTGCTTCACGGAGAGCCAGATGTCCCCGAACTTCGCGGCTTCCGAATAGTCGGGGCAGATGACGGCGCTCTTCATGCCGCGATAGCGGGCCTCGGTATAGAAGTGCGCGTCCGGCGTACGGGTCTGCGGAACGTTAGAACCCCACAAAATGATGAAGCCGGCGTTGTACCAGTCGGCCGATTCCGGAACATCGGTCTGCTCGCCCCAGGTTTGCGGTGACGCTGGCGGCAAGTCGCAATACCAGTCGTAGAACGACATGCAGACGCCGCCGATCAGCGACAAGTAGCGCGAGCCGGCTGCATACGAGACCATCGACATCGCCGGAATTGGCGAGAACCCGAAGATGCGATCAGGACCGTAGGTCTTGGCCGTATAGGCGTTGGCGGCGGCGATGATCTCGGTGACCTCGTCCCAGCCGGCGCGCACGAAGCCGCCGTGCCCGCGCTTTTTGACGTAGCTTGCGCGCTTGTCGGCGCTTTCGACTATGGATTTCCATGCCGCCACAGGTGTCATGGTGGCCCGCGCCTCGCGCCACAGCTTGACCAAACGCGAGCGTACGAGCGGATACTTCACCCGGTTCCCAGAATAGAGATACCAGCTGTAGCTCGCACCGCGCGAGCATCCGCGCGGTTCGTGGTTGGGCAGGTCGGCGCGCGTGCGCGGGTACCGGGACGTGGCCGTCGCGAAGGAATTCCGCAACTCGGTGACGGGACGATACGTCGAGGAACGGGCATCGGGGCTGCCGCAGG
>JANXWC010000011.1 GCA_025351355.1 Hyphomicrobiaceae bacterium | reverse complement strand
GCCCCGTCGATAGGCTTGGGTGGCCGCCTGCGCGGCCATGACGATAGGTTGGTATTTCTGAGTTTGAAGAAACTGCCGCCAGCTAGCTGTCGTCAGAATTGTCCGTCCGTCCGCTATGACCGAAAAGAGAGATGATAGAATGTTTAAAATCCACCGCGTAGAGCTCGATTGGGCCGGCCGCAAGCTGACGCTCGAAACCGGCCACATGGCCCGTCAGGCCGACGCCGCCGTTCTCGCGCAGTACGGCGAAACCACCGTTCTCGCCACCGTTGTCGGCGCCAAGACTGCCAAGCCCGGCATTGATTTCTTCCCGCTGACCGTCAACTACCAGGAAAAAACCTACGCGGCCGGCAAGATCCCCGGCGGTTACTTCAAACGCGAAGGCCGTCCGACCGAGAAAGAAACGCTGACGTCGCGCCTCATCGATCGTCCCATCCGCCCGCTGTTCGTCGAAGGCTTCAAGAACGAAGTTCAGGTCGTCATCACCGTGCTCAGCCACGACCTCGAGAATGATCCGGACGTGCTCGGCATGGTTGCCGCATCGGCAGCCCTCACCTTGTCTGGTCTGCCGTTCCTTGGCCCGATCGCCGGCGCCCGCGTCGGCCTCATTAACGGCGAGTTCGTGCTCAACCCGATGGTCGACGAGATGCCCAAGAGCGATCTCGATCTCGTTATCGCCGGCACCGCCGACGCCGTTATGATGGTTGAATCCGAAGCCAAGGAGCTGTCCGAGAAGCAGATGCTCGATGCCGTCATGTTCGGCCATCGCGGCTTCCAGCCAGTCATCGATGCGATCATCCGCCTCGCCGAAAAAGCCGCCAAGGATCAGTGGGACTTCACGCCCCCCGACCTCAGCGCCGAGAAGACGCAGATGGGCGCGCTCATCACCGAAGACCTGCGCAAAGCTTTCCAGACGCCCGACAAGCAGCAACGTCAGGACCTCGTCTCCGCCGCCAAGAAAAAGGCCATGGCCGCCATGGCGCCGGAAGGTACCGAGCCCGCCAAGATCGTCAAGCTCGGCTCTGTCTTCAAGCAGCTCGAGCAGGATGTCGTGCGCGGTGACATCATCCGCACCTCCAAGCGCATCGATGGACGCGACCTCAAAACCGTCCGCCAGATCAGCTCAAACGTGCACGTTCTCCCGCGCACCCACGGCTCGGCACTCTTCACCCGCGGCGAGACACAAGCTCTCGTGGTTGCCACCCTCGGCACCGGCGACGACGAGCAGTACATCGACAGCCTGGAAGGCACCAAGAAAGAGCGCTTCCTGCTGCACTACAACTTCCCTCCATACTCCGTCGGCGAGACCGGCCGCATGGGTTCGCCCGGTCGCCGCGAAATCGGCCACGGCAAGCTCGCCTACCGCGCAGTGCGTCCGTTGTTGCCGTCGAATGACGAGTTCCCCTACGTCATCCGCATCGTCTCCGAGATCACCGAGTCGAATGGCTCCTCGTCGATGGCTACGGTCTGCGGCTCCTCGCTGGCGTTGATGGACGCCGGCGTGCCGCTCAAGCGTCCGGTCGCTGGCATCGCCATGGGCTTGATCAAGGAAGGCAACAGCTTCGCTGTGCTCTCCGACATCCTCGGCGACGAGGATCACTTGGGCGACATGGACTTTAAGGTGGCCGGCACCGAAAAGGGCATCACCGCCCTGCAGATGGACATCAAGATCACCGGCATCACCGAGGAGATCATGAAGGTCGCGCTTGAGCAGGCGCACGGCGGCCGCATCCACATCCTCGGTGAAATGGCCAAGTCCATGACCGGCGCGCGCGCCGAACTGGGCGAGCACGCCCCGCGCATCGAAACGATCAAGATCCCCGTCGACAAAATCCGTGAAGTGATCGGTTCCGGCGGCTCGGTGATCCGCTCGATCGTCGAGGAATCCGGCGCCAAGATCGACATCGAGGACGACGGCACCGTCAAGGTAGCGGGCTCCAAGAAAGAGCAGATCGACGCCGCGATGAACCGCATCAAGGCGATCACCATGGAGCCTGAAGTCGGCACCATCTACAAGGGCAAGGTCGTCAAGCTGATGGAGTTCGGCGCGTTCGTGAACTTCTTTGGTTCCAAGGATGGCCTCGTGCACGTCTCGCAATTGAGCAACACGATGCGCCCCAACCATCCCAATGAAGTGGTCAAGGAAGGCCAGGAAGTTTACGTCAAACTGCTGGGGTTCGACGATCGCGGCAAGACCCGCCTGTCGATGAAGATCATCGACCAGCAGACCGGCATCGAATTGCCGCGCGCCGAAGGTGAGCCCGATCCGATGGCCGAACAGTCGAGCCGCCCGCCCCGCCGTGATGGCGGCGGTGGCCGCGGCGGCGATCGCCCACGTCGCAGGGACTGACCCTCTAACCAACCTTTAGGCTGACGAAAATATCGGTCGTCTCACAAGAGGCGGCCGATTTTTTAATCCGGTACTCAAGCCGACTTCCGCATTCGCAAGTGCTCGAGTAGGGCCTCGAAATCGGCGCGTTCAAAGGGTTTAGCCAGATAGTCGTCCATGCCGGCATCGAGGCACCGCCGGCGATCCTCGGCAAACGCGTTGGCGGTCAGTGCAACGACATAGAGTCGCCTCTCCGCGGTCAACGCTGTCGTCGGCCTGTCGAAATGAGCGCGGATCGCGCGCGTGGCCTCGATGCCGTCCATAACGGGCATGTGCATATCCATCAGCACCAGATCGAATTTGGCGTGCTCTCGCGCCTCCGCCTGCAGCACAGCCGCGACCGCGTCAAAGCCGGTTGCGACATGCGTCACGTCGCAGTCGCTTTGCTCAAGCATGCGGGTGGCGACAAGCGCATTAATCTCGTTGTCCTCGGCCAGCAGGACGCGCAAACGAGCCCGCGCCCGCAACGGCGGTTGGATCTGTGCCGGCGACGCGCCCCCCGACGATTGCCCCGACCATTGCTGCGCGCGGCGTGTGCCGAGTGCTTGCGCAAGCAGCGAGCTCGGACGCACGGGGCGCAGCAGATAGCCGCTGAAACCGGCGCCTTTGAAGACCTGGTAGGCTGCTCGCTGGTGTGTGTCGACGAGTACAATACCGCGGCAGTCGCCGTGCGGCGCGAGACGCTTGGCTGTTGCCAGCAGTCGACGCGCCGTCTCCAACGGTAACTCCCCACCGATAATCAAAACGTTGAACGGGCTGCTCATGCCAGCCGCCGACGCCAACGCTTGTTCCGCCCGCGCCGTCGCCACCGCCTCGGTCGCCACATACGCGCCTTCAAAGGTCAATCGCAGCGCGGTCTCCGTCATTGGCGCGAGCCCGGCCAACAACACATGAAAGGCATCGAAATCGTGCCCCGGCCGGCGCAGGGGACGCGCGACACGCGAGCACTCCAAGGCGACGATCGCGGTAAATACCGAGCCGCTGCCGGGATCAGAGGAAACGCAAATATCGCCGCCCATGGCGCGCACCAATCTGCGCGAGATCGCCAATCCCAAACCGGTGCCTCCATGCTGGCGTTGGATCGCACTGTCGCCTTGTTCAAATTCTGAAAAAAGCGTTGAGAAGGCATCGGCAGCTATACCGATACCTGTATCGGTGACCGAGATCGCCAGCCGAATAGTGCGGTCGCCACGATGACCACGCCGGCTCCCAATGACAGAACTCGACGGCTGATCCATGATGCCGTCGCGTTCCACCGTCACAAGCACGCCGCCGGCTTCGGTGAATTTCACCGCATTGCCGACTAGATTGGTGATGATTTGCCGCACGCGCAGTTCGTCGCCGACCAACAGTTCCGGTAGCGTCGGATCGACGGCCCACGCCAGTTCGATGTGCTTTTCCGCAGCCTTCGGCATTATCAGCTCGACGACTGACTGCACGCAATCTTCCAGATTGAAAGTGCGCGCTTCCAGCTCCAGCTTGCCCGCTTCGATCTTAGAAAAATCAAGGATCTCGTCGATCAATGCCAAGAGCGTGCGCGCCGACTGATCGATCGCATGCACATAGGTGCGCTGATCGGCCAACAGCTCGGTGTCTTTCAGTAATGTGCCCATGCCCAGAATGCCGTTCATGGGTGTGCGTATTTCATGGCTCATTGCTGCCAGAAAACGCGACTTGGCACGGTTGGCGGCTTCTGCCTGATCGCGCGCTTCTGCGAGTTCGGCCGCTTGACGATGTGGCTCCGTGATGTCGCGCCCGACCAACTGGGTTTCAAACTTCTCGCTGTCAGTCGCCGGAACCACATGTTCCTCGAAATCGAACCAGCGCGGGCCGGCGGCGGTCTCGATCTCCAGGACGAAACGTTGCCGGCGCAGGTGCGAGCCCGGTGTCAGCAGCGACGGCCTGCGACCGGAGATAACACGCGGCATGAACACTTGGCCGAGGAACGCTGTGTCGGGTGCAGCGAACGTCGAGCAAACGGCGGCATTGGCGAACGTCACGCGACCCTGTTCGTCGCAGCGCAATATGACATCTTCCTGATTGTCGAGCAGATCGCGATAGCGAACTTCTGTCTCGCGTAACTGCCAATCCATGTCCTGCAGGCGTTCTACCAAATCCGGATTTCGGACAGGACGACCGACACGCGGGCGCAGCCTCGTACGGAATGTAGCGCGGCCCTGTGTCAGGTCTGATGGGATTTGAACAGCCATTGATCGGCTTTAGCCCTCCTTGAGCAAGGGTCAAGCAACCACATGGGGTTTGAGAAAAGCTTATGGAATTTGCAAAAATGCGCGATAAATGCGCGCTAACTGCTGCCGGTTGAGCAAGTGATCAGGGTTGGCACAATCGGTCAGTACTGCGCAATCACGATTTGAATTCGCACAAGGACGTCGCCATGGGGCCGCTCAAGGGATTTATCGTTATCGAATTGGCTGGTATCGGGCCGGCGCCGTTTGCCGGCATGCTACTTTCCGACATGGGAGCGACCGTGATCAGGGTCGACCGTCGCGAACAGGCCGATCTCGGCGTTCCCGGACGCACGCCGAAGTTCGATATTCTCGGTCGCGGACGGCAGTCGATCTCGGTCGATCTCAAAAGTGCTGACGGAATTGCCGTCGTGAAGCGACTGGCTGCCAAAGCGGATGCACTCATCGAGGGCTTCCGGCCCGGCGTCATCGAGCGGCTCGGCCTCGGACCCGACGTATTGTCGGCGGCCAATCCCAAACTGGTGATCGGACGCATGACAGGTTACGGGCAGCATGGACCCATGGCCGACGTCGCCGGCCACGACATCAATTATATTTCGCTGTCGGGCGCATTGCACGCCATTGGCCGCCAGGGACAGGCGCCGGTGCCGCCGCTCAATCTCGTCGGCGATTTCGGCGGCGGCGGCATGTTCTTGGCATTCGGCATAGTGGCAGCGCTACTCGAAGCATCACGCTCCGGCAAGGGCCAAGTCGTCGATGCGGCGATGGTCGATGGCGCAGCCTACCTGATGGCCATGATGTATGGCTTCCGATCGTCTGGCCAATGGCAGGACGAGCGCGGCGTCAACCTGCTCGATACCGGCGCGCCCTGGTACGACGTCTACGAAACGGCGGACGCAAAGTGGTTGGCGCTGGGGTCCATCGAAGCGCGCTTTTATCAGGAATTGCTGCTCGGGCTCGGATTGTCTTCTGCCGAACTGCCCAAGCAGCATGATCGCAAGCGCTGGCCGGAGCTGCGCGCAACATTTGCGGATGTCATCAAGGGCAAGACACGGGACGCATGGACGGCCGTGTTCGCCGGCACGGATGCGTGCGTCACGCCGGTGTTGTCGCTCGATGAGGTCAGTCGTGATCCGCACATGGCGGCACGTGCTACATTGCAAACCGTCGACGGGGTGACCGCGCCGCAGCCGGCGCCAAGGTTTAGCCGGACCCAACCCGAGGCCGGCTCTGTGGCGCGCGAGCCTGGTCTCGACAGCGAGGCCGTACTGGCTGAATTCGGATTTTCAACGTCCGAGATTGCAGACCTCGGCGCGCGCGGCATAGCTGGCCGACCGGTGTGATGCGATCAATCGGTGGCTTATCAGGCAGCTTTTCGGGCCGGCGCCTTTGAGATCTGCGTCGCGATGCGATCGACGACAACGGACCAATCGGTTGGCGCCGATGCGGCATCGAGGCCAAAAGCTGCGAGCGCATCGGAGGGTTGACCGCCGTCGCGGAACACACGCGCACATACCGAGCGCGCATAACCGACCGATTGCTGCCACTGCACGGGATTGACGTTGTTGGGGGTCATGATGGCCTACCTGTGTGGGTGCGTCTGTAACCCCAATCGATTGTCGGGCGTCATCTCGACCAGAGAAAAGGCGGTGGGCAGGCACGAGGAGCGCTCCGATATCACTACGCGAGACTTTGTTATGTGACATTTGGAGATGACTTGAAGTCGACGCTCGACGTACCTGCTTTCCGTGGGACGCGGGATTTGCTCCGCGTCCAATTTCTCTGGATCGGTTTCCGCTCGGCGCGATCAGCGCACGACGAACCTCTGTTGAACTCGGAACCAACTCGAACTGACGCGCACTCGACCAAGCAACGCAACACTTTGGACGCTGACTGAGGACGCAACGCAATACTCGAACAAACCGATACTCACTCGCCTTGAGATGGCGTCGGTCGGGGGCGCAGGTTACGCAACACATTGAACGCGGCTTGCCCGACCGATTGCCAATTCTCATCTACTGACGCCGACGCAACTGGAAACGGGATGACGCGGGACTGATTAAACTCGCTTCTTGATTCCGGACGCGCCGATTGACGTGAACGCAAACTTTCGAACGCGGAATTCGGAGACGCGGACGCAACTCTGAACATGGCAATTCTTTCTCTGTAACTTGCCCGGCACGTGACACACACAAACTGATCCGGGACACGAAGAACGCACGGCAACCAACGCGAAACGCAACCTTACAAACTCATTCAATGACAACGCGACGCAACAGGGAAATCGGTACTCGTTACTGACGCACGGATTACTGACGCACTCGCAACTGACGCACTGTTGACTGACACGCTTGAACGCAACGGATACTTGGTGTTGGACGCAAACAAACTCAGGCCACGCTGGGACGCACTAGGAAGTCTGGAGAACCGCTCGCGCATACGCTCAAACACACTGGCTGCTGCGGTTCGCTTCATTTTCGGCACCATGCTTTGCAGCACGTGCCGCGGCGACCGACCGTCCAAACCGACCTGCACACGCGCAAACAGACGCGGGCGGTTTTGGATGGGCTCTGAAATTTTCAAGACCCGAACTTGGCTTTCGGCGCTGACACTACGCACACCGACAGGACGCAACTGGCTACCCAACAACTCGGACAAATTTACTCGGCTGACTCTACGCAACTGTGAGCTCAACTCTTGGCCCGCAACTTGGTTCACACTGGTTTTCGGCCTCACCGCTTCAAACAAACGCGACACACGCTCCGACATGTGAGACCGAAAACTGACACTTGGAACCGGCTGGCGAGAGAACTCAAACACTACGCAGCACCCCTCTTGCCCCACCGGTTCGCGGTGTGTTCCGTGAACAAGGGGACAATGCTGTTGCTTTGGGGCATCTTTGAGACAGTTTTTTGCTCGATCGATGATTTTATCGTGAGCCGTGGCTGAACAGCCTCTAGCGTTATGCGCCGTCAATACGGGCAGCCATGTCCAAATTGGTTAACAAGTCTTTAATATCATTCAATAAATTGGCGCGTGCAAGGAGCGATCACGCCACGTGATGGTCGCCGCCGCCAAAGAAGTTATCCACAGCAATGCCGAGGTGACCGTGTTCCAACCGGCAAAAGACAAGCCCAAAAACCACCAACTGGCTTGATCGCAGCGAATCACCCGCACCGATGCGAGACCCTTGAGCAGATCCGCTGGCGATCCAAGTGGCTTCAATGCTCCGGAACAGGTCGACGGCCCCGGCCAGAAGCCCCATTCCGCCCCGGCGTGATAGCCGCCGAGCCCGGCATTGGCCAGAAATGCCAGCGATACCAGCAGAAAACCAACTGCTGCAACGTGCATTTGCTGTGCCGATAGGGCCGTCAATGCCAGAAAAAGCACGGGTATGCCGGCATAGTACGCGTAGCGCTCCATCAGGCAGAGGGGGCAGGGCTCATAGCCGCCGAAGTGTTCAAACGCCAAGGCCGTAATGATCGCTCCCAAAGCGATCACCAGCGCCGCCGAGCCTAGGCGATAGGCGTCATGCCGGGTGATCAGGTGGGTTGCCATTAGGTTTTGACCTCGCGAAATTCGGCGTAATCAGCGTGATCGCTCTTTAAACGAGATACTTCAGCGTCACGAAGCCGCCGATGAGCGCGACGACGAATGCCGTCGTTACCAGCGTCAATCGCTTCTCGATGAAGTCGCGGATCGGCTCGCCGAAGAAATACAGCAGTGCCGCCACCAGAAAAAAGCGCATGGCGCGCGCGACGATACTGGCGACGGTGAAGGACAGCAGGTCCATCTTGGCGGCCCCAGCCAGGATGGTTAGCACTTTATAAGGAAACGGCGTCCAGCCCTTGGCGATCAGGATCCACACGCCCCAGTCGCGAAACCAAGCCGTAACGGTATCGAACTTGCCGCCGTAACCGTAGAAGTTGAGCACCGGATTACCGATCAGCTCGAATAGGAAATAACCGATCGCATAACCGGCCATCCCGCCGATGACGGAAGCGACAGTGGCAACGGTGGCATGTCGCCAGGCCTTGCTGCGATCGGAGAGCACCATCGGCACCAGCATGACGTCTGGCGGAATGGGAAAAATCGAGCTTTCGAGGAACGACACTAGCGCCAGCGCCCACGGCGCATTGGGGCCGGCCGACATCCGCATCATCCAATCATACACACTTCGCATATATCATGAGCCTCGGCGGCGGCGCGCTGTGTCCACCACGGCGATGGGCGCGATCGCATGAAATTCTATGTTGAATGTGGTCAAACCTTCGATGCCAAGGCTTCCTTGTGTCGCTGGAGTGCGGCCTGCGGATTGGCGTAGGCTTCCTGCCGCTCCACGCTCCAATAGCGCAACTCGGTCAGCGCGATGACCTCCCCGGTGACGGCGCAGCGGACAAAGTCGCCGGTGCCCATCACCTGGTATTCACCATCGAGAAAGCGAACGCGCGCTTCGCCTTTGAGACCAAAAAAACGTTCGATACGATTCATTGTGGACATCCTAGGAGGCGATAGCAGAGGCGGGCAACAGCCGTTGCTTCTCCTAGCAAGCTCTACCCGATCAGAAAAGCGATCCTTGGGTGCCGCCGCTCGACGATCTCTTTTTTGCACCAGTCGGACGGCTAGTTGGGGCTGACTCCGCGCCGGTTCCGAGCTGCGGGCCAACCGGATCGCCGCGCGGCTGAAGCGCAGCTGCGGCGATATGGCCATCGGCGAACTCAATATCGAGGACAGCGCCCGCGGCGATGCCCGAGGCTTGACGGACTGCGCGGCCCTGCGCGTCGCGCACCAGCGTAAAGCCGCGCCGCAGCACACTTTGATAGCTGAGACTGGTCAGCATGTTGGCCTGTGCGTCGAGCATGGCGCGCCAGCGTTCCAGCCTGTTGAGCACAATGCGCGGCGCCAGGCGCCCGGAAACGCGCTCGAACCGGGTCCGACGCGCCCCGGCCAGCCGCGCCAGCGCATTAGATCCCCGTTGCCAGGCCAGATGCAGCCGTTTGTCCGCGGTCTCGATGCGCTGGCTGAGCAAACGCACTTGCAGGCGCGGCGCGATGCGACTGAGGCGCTGGGCATGCGCAGCAGTATTGGCGTTCAGCGCACGCCCAAGGCGTTGGCCCACCGAATCGAAGCGCTGTCGTGGCATCGCGACAAGGTCTTGCGGGCGCGGCAGGCCACGTTCGGCAGCCCGCAGCGCACTGCGATACCCCTCCAGGGCCCGCCGCAATCCGACACGGAGTCGATCCGACAACTTGGCGGTCTGATCGATCAGTTCGGAATATTTTGGCACCGCCCATTCTGCAGCCTTCGTCGGCGTCGGCGCGCGCGCATCTGCGGCCAGGTCGATCAGCGTCCAGTCGGTTTCGTGGCCCACCGCCGAGATCAGCGGAATGGCACTGCCGGCGGCCGCACGAACGACGATCTCCTCGTTGAACCCCCACAGGTCCTCGAGACTGCCGCCGCCGCGCGCGACAATGATCACATCCGGTCGCGGAATGGCGCCGCCAATGGGCAACGCATTGAAGCCCTTGATGGCTTGGGCAACCTCGGCAGCACAGGTTTCCCCTTGCACGCGTACCGGCCAAAGCAGCACATGCGCCGGAAATCGCTCGTCGAACCCGTGCAGCATATCGCGAATGACGGCCCCCGTCGGCGACGTAATGATGCCGATGACGCGCGGGAAATGCGGCAGCAACTGCTTGCGCGCCTCGTCGAACAGGCCTTCTTCGCCGAGTTTGCGCTTGCGCTCTTCCAGCAACGCCATCAACGCGCCGGCACCCGCCGGCTCCAATGCCTCGATGACGATCTGATATTTTGACGAGCCTGGATAAGTCGTCACCTTGCCGGTGGCGATGACTTCCAAGCCTTCCTGCGGCTTGAACCGTAACGCACTGTAGACGCCGCGCCAGACCACCGCCTCGATCTTCGCCTTTTCATCCTTCAGGCTGAAATAGCAATGGCCGGAGGCGTGCGGTCCGCGATAGCCGGAAATTTCCCCGCGCAGGCGCACGTAACCGTATGTTGTTTCTAGCGTTTTTTTGACGGCATTCGACAGTTCCGAGACCGACAGTTCGGCCACGTTGGACTTGGCGACCGCCGGTGCGGCATTGGCGCCAGTCGCAGGCGGTTTGAGCGAAGTAGTCATTCAGCGAAGCTTCATTCGGCTGGTTACAGGTTGACGATAGCGCGTTGCCGCCTTGCCTACCATCGTTCCGGCGACTTTGCCTATTATATCCGCGGCGATAGTCTCTGACTTATGGCCGCGGATACACTTGCGGCGCGAAAGTTTGCAACGCCAAAGTCTACTTGTGAAATGTTGTGTCCTGTTGGACTATTGAACGCAAATGCAGTGGCTCGGATCAGTTTGAGTGTCGGCAATGATGGCGCGTGCCAGGTTTTCTAGTTTTGCGCTGGCGCTCTGCGTTGCGTGTTTTTCATACCTGACGACGTTGGCGCAGGAAATTGTTACGCCGGGTATTGGCTCCGATACCAATGGGTCCGAGCAAGGTTCCGACCAGTCCAGCGATCAAACGAAGGCGTCTGGGTCCGCCAATACGGCCAAGGCAGTCTCAACCTCAGCGGCCGCTGCGGCCATAGCGCTGCTCAATGAGGGGTTGGCGGACCTCAAGCGCCGCGATTTCAAGGCCGCTCTTGCGGCATTCGAGAAGGCGATTGCGGCCATGCCCGACTATGCCGCGGCCTATGCCGAGCGTGGCGGCGCCCACATCGGGCTCGGCGCGAATGACAAAGCAGTTACCGATCTCACCAAGGCGCTGCACCTTATGGGCGGCACCGGCGACGCGACCGAACGCGGACGGCTGCACGGCAATCGCGGATTGGCCTATCTCAACCAGTCCAAGCACGAGCCCGCCGTGGCCGATTTCGATAAGGCCATCGAACTCGATCCGAAATTGGCATTTGCTTACGCCAATCGCGGCATGAGCCACATGCAGCGCAAGAATTACGACGCAGCGCTGCGCGACGCATCGCGGGCGGTCGAACTCAGGCCCAACTACGAGTTCGCGTTGCTGGTGCGGGGATACGTCCAGAACGACAAGCAGATGTTCAGCGAAGCTGCGGCTGATTTTACAAAAATACTCCGCTCTTCGCCGACCAATCGCGGCGCGATCTTGGGCCTGCGGCAGGCCTATCAGGCGGGACGCCAACAGGAGGAACCGGCGAAAATCAAACTGGTGCGGCTGGCGGATCCATTTTGCGAGCCATCCTGCCCTGAATGGTTGGCCATCGAAGGCAAAATCGAGGCGGGCGCCGCCGAAACGTTCAAAGAACTCGTGCAGAAATTGGATAAACGGAAGCTCGCGGTGTTTGTCGATTCCGGTGGCGGATCGGTCAGCGACGCCATGGAGATGGGCCGGCTGATTCGGGCCAAGGGCCTTGATGTCGTGGTAACCCGAACTGAACTCGTCGGATGCGGTAAGGACGATGCGGCCTGCAAAAAGCGGGTTGCCAATGGTCGCGCGCTGGGCCGGCCATTTGGCCTTGGCGCCATCTGCGCCTCGTCATGCGGATTTTTGCTGGCCAGTGGTGTGCGGCGCTACGTGGGGCCGTCGTCCCTTGTCGGCGTGCACCAGATCACGTCTTTCCAAACCTATCAGAAGGTCTATCGGCAATACGAAGTTCAACGCGCCTATCGTGGCGGCAAGATCGTTGAAATCGACCGACGTATCGTGTCAGAGACCCGCGGTGCCAAGAAGACGGTGCAAACCGCCACCAGCGACGAAACCTATGTCAAAATTCGCAAGTACTTCGCCGAAATGGGTGTCGCCGAAAGTATCATGCCGCTGCTGATCGGTGCGCCGCCGAAGGGTATGCATTGGCTGTCGGACGCCGAATTGAAGGCGACCGAAATCCGGACCGACACCGAACAGGGCGAGCAGTTGATCGCGCGCGGCGCGGTAGGGCGTGTTGGTCTCGACGGCAGCAATGCACTTCCGGCCACATCCGTCGCGGCAATTGTCGACAGGAAAACGACGCCACCGCCCGCGGTAGTGGTCGAACCTGATGTTGCGGCACTGACGCGCCAGATCCAGGTTGAACTGACGCGCATCGGTTGCGCGCCCGGCGCCGAGGATGGCAAGTGGGGGCAAGGCGTCAGGCGCGGATTGGAACGCTACAACGTGCTCACCGGCAAGCCCCTGAAGACCAATGCGCCGTTGCCTGAAACGCTCATTGCGTTGCAGTCGCGATCGGGTTTGGTCTGTCCGCCGGCCTGCCCGCCCGACATGACGGAGCCGGACGGCCAATGCGTTGCAAGAAAGCCAGTTCGAGCGGATGATATTCCCGCTAAATCGAACGAGCCGGACAAGCCCGCGAAGGTGACCACGATGCCGCCGCTGACGCCACCAGCCGCGCTGACGACTGTGACCAAACCACCGACCGGCGCACCTGCTAGCGACACCGCCGGCGTAAACAGCAGGCTTGGCGAACCATCACTTTCTCAGTCAAGCGATGGAATCACCCTCACCGCGACGGAGGACGCCAAGCGCGCGAAACCCACTTCATTCACGCCGTCGTCGACTCCGGGTGCCTCGGCTCCCACCCGCGATAGCCGCCGAATTACGGCAGCGGGAGCGGACCGCGCCTGTTCAAATTTCGAAACGTCCTGTTCTGCGGCGTTGAGCTACTGCTTGAGCAATTGCCGCGAACGGGGTAGCGGCGGTCGTTGTTTCCAGGATTGCAGCGGCGCCGTCTCTTATTGCCGCAGCAGCGGCACGTGGCGAACGACCAACTGCCTGAAGACAGGGATGACGCGTTAAGTGGCTCCGTCCGGCGCCGGTGTTTGCAACCCGTGCTGCCCCGAAACTGCTTCACACCGCTCGGGAAGCACGCTAAATCGCGGCCATGAACATTCTACTGATCGGATCGGGCGGGCGCGAGCACGCGCTGGCGTGGGCTCTGTCGCGCAGTCCCCTGCTGACGCGGTTGTTGTGCGCACCCGGCAACGGCGGCATTGCCGAATTCGCCACTTGCCTGCCTTTGGACCTCGACGATCACAGCGCAGTCATCGAGTTGTGCCGCAGCGAGGCGATCGATTTCGTAGTGATCGGCCCCGAAGGACCTTTGGTGGCGGGCCTCGGTGATGCGCTCGGCGCTGCCGGTCTCAAGTATTTCGGTCCGACAAAAGCGGCAGCCCAACTCGAAGGCTCGAAAGGCTTTACCAAGGACCTCTGCCGCGAGTTCGGCATGCCGACCGGTGCCTATGGCCGCTTCACCAACAAGGCGGCGGCGCGCGCCTACCTCGCTGAGCAGACGGGACGCGTCGTAGTCAAGGCCGACGGTTTGGCCGCCGGCAAAGGCGTGGTGGTTCCGGAAACGCGGGCCGAAGCGGAAGCGGCAATCGATGCGTGCTTTGATGGTGCTTTCGGCGCAGCCGGCGCCGAAGTGGTGATCGAGGCCTTCTTGGAAGGTGAGGAAGCCAGTTTCTTCGCACTGTCGGATGGAACGCACGTGCTGCCGTTGGCAACGGCGCAAGACCACAAGCGTGTCGGCGACGGTGACACGGGTCCGAACACTGGCGGCATGGGCGCCTATTCGCCAGCGCCGATCATGACGCCCGCCATGGTCGAGCGCACGATGGCCGAAATCGTCAAGCCCACGATTGCCGCTATGGCCAAGCGCGGCACCCCCTTCAAAGGTGTGCTGTACGCAGGCGTGATGATCGGCCCACAAGGTCCGCGACTGGTCGAATACAACGCGCGGTTCGGCGATCCCGAAACACAGGCTTTGCTGATGCGGCTCAAGTCGGACTTGCTGCCTGCTCTGCTTGCCGCTGCCGATGGCACGCTCGACAGGATGGAACTGGCGTGGTCCGATGAGGTCGCGTTGACCGTGGTCATGGCCGCCAACGGCTACCCCGGCGCCTACAGCAAAGGTAGCGAGATCCGCGGACTGGCAGCGGCGGCCGAAGCATCGGACGTCCAGATCTTCCACGCCGGCACAGCTCTCAGCGATGGCAAGATCATCGCCACGGGCGGGCGCGTCCTCAATGTCTCGGCGCTTGGCGCCAACGTGCGCGCAGCCCAGGCGCGAGCCTACGCAGCCGTCGATCGCATCGATTGGCCGGATGGATTTTGCCGTCGCGACATTGGTTGGCGCGCCGTCGAGCGGGAGCAATCGAACGCGACACACGTGCCGGGCACCGCCGCGCCGTTCCTGCACTAGTCGAGAGTGATCGATGGCCGATATAGTGATCGACGCCTGGGTCTGGCAACTGGAGACGCAGCACGACGAGGTGCTGAAACTGGGGCATTGGTTGTCGCGTGATGAACGTGATCGGGCGCTGCGGTTCCTGTCGGCGGCGCACGGCGTGAGTTATATCGCGGGTCGTGGGGCTTTGCGCGAAACGCTGGCATTACACATGGGCTTGCCGCCGGATATGCTGCAATTTGTCTATGGGGCGGCCGGCAAACCGGCGCTGTTGGGCACGGACGCGCCACAGTTCAACCTATCGCATAGTAACGGCTGGGCGGCATTGGCCATCACGAGCCGTTATCCCGTCGGCATCGACATCGAGGCGGTGCGGCCAATCCGTGAAAACCTGGCGGAACGGTTTTTTTCGCCGGCGGAGACCGAGGCGATCGCGGCGTTGGACGCGAGCGAGCAGTTGGCAGCGTTTTATCGCTGCTGGACGCGAAAAGAGGCTTTCCTCAAGGCCGCCGGCGACGGCCTCAACACGCCGTTGTCGTCGTTCCAGGTTTCGGTGGCGTCCAACATGCCGCCCGAAGTGCTGCATATTGATGGCGCAACGATGGACGACATTAAGCGATGGCGGCTGTTCAATCTCGATGTCGGGCCGGGGATTGCCGGTGCCGTAGCACTCAAGACCGATGACGCGGCCGACAATGTCAGCTTACGGTATTGTGTGTAAGCCGCATGCCATCAGCGGGTGTTTAAGATCTTGATTTGCCCGTACGTGTTTTCGGATAATGCGCATGGTCGCGCGCGCAAAGGTGTATTACCTTACGGACGCAAAATCGACTGAGTCTGGAGTTCGTCCGGACGGTATCAGACAGGTTTCACGACGATGCCCGGATTCGAACCACTTTCGCTAGATGTGATTTATGCGGTGACCGACGGCGTCGGGCACATCACGTTCAATCGACCAAAGCAGCGCAACGCCTTGACCTTCGAGATGTATGCGACCGTCGCCCAGATCTGTTCGACGGTCCCGCCCGATGGGTCGTTGCGTGCGCTGGTCATTTCGGGCGCGGGAGGCAAGGCTTTCGCCGCGGGAACTGATATCTCCCTTTTTCGCGATTTCAAGGGCGCTGAAGACGGTTTGGCCTATGAGGCGCGGATGGAGATCATTCTCGGCAAGATCGAAGCCTGTCCCGTGCCGACGATTGCTGCGCTATCCGGTGCCTGCACGGGCGGCGGCGCCGCCATCGCCGCCTGCTGCGACATGCGGATCGGAACCGCGGATCTGAAATTTGGCTTCCCCATCGCCCGCACGCTCGGCAATTGCCTCTCGGCAGCGAGCTTGGCCAAGTTGGTATCGCTGATCGGTCCGGCCAAGGTTACTGAAATGATTTTTCTCTCCCGCTTGCTCGATGCCGACGAAGCAAAAGCTCTCGACCTCATCACCGAAGTGCATGCGTCGCATGACGCCGTCGTCGCGCGCGCTCTGGCCATGGCAAGAGATGTGGCTGGATTGGCTCCCCTCACCTTGCGCGTGACCAAAGAACTCTTGCGACGAGTGAGGCTCGAAGGTGCTGGCGCCAAAGACCACGACATGGTGGCACTGGCTTATGGCAGTAGCGATTTTCGCGAGGGCTTGGAAAGTTTTCTTGCCAAGCGACCACCGCAATGGCAGGGCCGATAACGCGAACCGGCCTGCAGCCGTTACGCCGCGCTGGCGACAGGCTGCGTCAGCACTGCGTAGAGGGATGTTTGATCCTTGGCCGCACGTAGTTGCATGATTGTTCTGGGTTCACGCATCAGTCGCGATAATCGGGCGAGCGCTTTCAAATGATCGGCGCCGGCATTCTCTGGCGCGAGCAACAGGAACACCAGATCGACCGGCTCCCCATCCATCGCATCGAACGGGATTGGCGCGCCCAAGCGTGCAAAAATGCAGAAGATATGCTCAACGGATGGATGTCGGCAGTGGGGAATGGCGATACCGCGGCCGATGCCGGTCGATCCCAGTCGTTCGCGCTGCAATAGCGCTTCGAATATTTCCCGCGCCGGAAGTTCCGTCAGTTTTGACGCCCGGTTGGCCAATTCTTCGAGCACCTGCTTCTTGGTCTTGGCCTTCAATGAGGAGATGACCGCTTGCGGGGGGATTAAGTCAGCAAGTGTGACTGCCACGTTGTTGTCCTTATCGATCGGCTGGTCGACCATTGCACTAAACGCCACATCTGCCGGTAAAGAAAAATTCTGTTTTACGGAGCTAACCTTCCGTCAGAACCCAATCATCGTCGGCTCGCGCCTGAAACAGGCGCGAAATCGCGACACCGCAGTGGCGACCACCGAACGCCAGTAGGCTCTACCGGGTTCAGCCGCCGCGCCGTTAATTTGAAATCCAAAGTTTTCATTGTTTTGCGCCACATGCACGTTTTTGACCAACGACGCGGCACCGCAGCAGAAGGGGCTCTGCACGCGACGAAAACTACACACCCCGGCAACCCCGATGGTTTTGGCGTAGTGCGTTGCGTCAGCGCTGTCAAATCACGACTTGCAATTTCCACCCGCAGCCGTTCCTACAGCAGTAGCTTCCGAATTAGGTGCGCAAACTGTTAACCCCGCAACGACGTGACGCCGATTTCCGAATGCGCAGCAGCGGACACACGAACGATAGTGAACAACCATCAATTACGCGCTCGGTCGTCAATTTGCATGACGTTTGACCGTCTACGCGATAGAACGCTGCCGCTCCCCGGCCAGCGCCAGGGATTTCTCACGCCGCCGCTGGACCGATGATGAAATCCGCATACCTTCTCTATACTTTGCGACCGTGCGACGGGCGATATCGATGCCCTGGTCCTTTAGTTTATCGACGATCTTGTCATCCGACAGGATGGCGGTGGGTAATTCCGCATCGATCAATTGCTTGATACGATAGCGTACCGCCTCTGACGAATGCGCTTCGGTATCGCTGTCTGCCGATTGAATGGCGGACGTGAAGAAGTACTTCAGCTCAAAGATGCCGCGCGGCGTCGACACATATTTGTTCGAGGTGACGCGGCTGACCGTGCTTTCGTGCATCTTGATCTCGTCGGCGACAGTTTTGAGGTTGATCGGTCGCAAGTGCTGGACGCCATAACTCAGGAAAGCGTCCTGCTGCCGAACAATCTCTTCGGCAACCTTCAGGATTGTGCGGGCGCGCTGGTCCAGGCTCTTGACCAGCCAATTTGCGCTTTGCAGGCAGTCGAGCAGATAGTCTTTGTCTCCCGCATGGCGCGAAGTTGCGCTGACCAACGAATAGTAACTCCGATTGACCAGCACGCGCGGCAACGTATCGGTGTTCAATTCAACGTGCCAGCCGCCGTCGCGCGCGGCGCGTACATAGACGTCGGGCACTACGGGCTGCGTCATGACTCGCCCAAACCGCAGCCCAGGCTTCGGTTCCAGCGCGCGCACTTCCTCGATCATTTCAGCGAGTTCATCGCTGTCGACGCCAACCGCACGGCGTAAGGCGGGAATATTGTGTTGGCCAAGTAGCGCCAGATTGTCGATCAGCCGCGCCATGATCGGATCGTATCTGTCGCGCTCGATCAACTGAAGTCTGAGGCATTCGGCGAGCGACCGTGCGCAAACGCCGGTCGGATCAAAACCTTGCAACACCCCCAGAATGCGCTCGATGCGCGTCTGTTCGATGCCCAGCTTGTCGCCCAGGATAACCAGATCGCCGTCGATGTAGCCTGCATCATCACACATATCGATAATGTGGGTGCTGATCAGGTGATCGATGCGGTCGGGGAACGCGAGGCCTGCTTGGCCCAGCAAATGGTCCTTCAGCGACGCCTGCTCGGTGAGCTGGTCTTCGATGCTGCCGCCGTCGGTGTCGCTGCTGCCATTGCGCTGGATAAGTGTTTCCCAGCCGGACATCTGCGGACCTTCGCTTGATGGGCCGGAATGGTCACCGTTGGCAATTTCCGTAGGCGTGGCGTCAGGAAACAGCGAGCCCGGGTCGCTGTCGATCGCGTCATCCGCAGCGGTCGAGGCGCCACTGAATTCAAGCGCCGCGAGTTGGCTGTCGTCGCTCCCATCGGCTGCTGTTGCCGCGGCTCGATCAGGCAAAATATCCGTGGGATCATCGCCGGTTTCGTGTTCGAGTAATGGATTGCGCTCAAGCTCGGTCTCTACGAATGCAGCCAACTCGATATTGGAATACTGCAAAAGGCGGATCGCCTGCTGCAACTGGGGTGTCATCACCAGTTGCTGGCCCTGTCGCATTTCGAGTCTTGGCGTAAGTCCCATAACCGCCCGGTTGATCTCTGCTGCCAGGTGTACGAGTACCCCGGCTTGGTTAAAGTGGCACACCGTATGAGCGCCCCGCAAATCATGCGCGGGCAGCCTCCGATGCACCTACAGGCGGTATCTATACGTGACAGGCCTTAACCGAACATATCTCCTAGGTAGACCCTGCGCACGTCTTGATTTTGTATGATTGCCTGAGGGTTACCATGTGTCAGAACTTGACCATCGGCGATCACGTAAGCCCGGTCGACGAGGCTCAAAGTCTCGCGGACGTTGTGGTCTGTAATCAGCACACCAATTCCTCGTCGCGTCAGATGGCGGACCAAGTCCTGAATATCGCCAACCGCCAGCGGATCGATGCCGGCGAACGGCTCATCGAGCAACATGAAGGCGGGATCCGACGCCAGTGCGCGAGCAATTTCGCAGCGCCGCCGCTCGCCTCCCGAAAGTGCCATGGACGGACTCTTGCGCAGCCGGGTGATCTTGAATTCCTCGAGCAGTTCGTCGAGCTTTTCCTTGCGTTTGCGGCGCTTGGGTTCGACCAGCTCCAGCACGGCCATGATGTTCTGCTCGACCGAAAGTCCACGAAAGATCGACGCTTCCTGCGGCAGGTAGCCGATCCCCAGTCGAGCCCGCCGGTACATTGGCAGCCGCGTGACATCGCGGCCATTGATGGTGATGCGGCCGGCGTCGGACGGAACGAGGCCGGTTATCATGTAAAAGGTGGTCGTCTTGCCCGCGCCATTGGGGCCGAGCAGGCCGACTGATTCGCCGCGCGCCACGGCCAGGCTGACCCCTTTGACCACTTTCCGGCTCTTGTAGCTCTTTTGCACACCGTAGGCCGTCAAGAGGCCTTCGCCACCGTGATAAGCGATGGATTCGTCGTCAGCCGAAAATGCGTCGGCGGCTTCCTGCTGCTCATATTGATCGTCAAGCGCATAGGCGGGCGCGTACTCATGTTCATGCCCCTGGTCGTGTAGGGCATCGAGAGTAGCGTTGCCCTGATAGTTGGCGGGCGGCGCAGACGCGGGGCGAAAGAGCTTCATGGCGTGACCTTGGCGGCGGAAGCGTAGGCTTGTGGACGACAGTTGATACGATGCGAACCTGGCGTCAATTGGACCGGTAGACCGTGCTGGGGCTGGTTTGCGGCTGCACCGGTTCTACTTTGCGTTTAGGCGGGGTCGTAGCGCCGTTCGCTTTTGAACGTTCCTCCACGGCCGATTTCAACTGGTCGACGCGTTGAATCATGAGGCACATCCGACCCGGCGGACAATCGCTTGGTTGTTGGGGAGGTGCCACGCCTGGCTTGGCGGCGATACTTTTCTGCGCCTCCGTCAGTTCGGTTGCCGCCGTTTGATTTGCACATTGCTCGACATGGGCAACACCGGTGATCAGGTTCATTTGCAGCTTGCAGCCGCGCAGCGCGCTGTTTGTACCCTGGCGCAGCGAAACGCCATTCGGCCCGTCCATAGTGACTGTATTGGACTTCAGATCGAAATGAGCGTTGGCACCTTCCGCTTCCTGCCCGTCGCGCGAGGTGATCTTGGTATTGCCTTTGGCATCGATATGCGTCAGCTGCGCCCCACTGGCGCCCTTCGTCGCGCCATCGGCGGATGATGACATCAACCCGGTCTGGCCCGAATAGTGGGCAGTCAATTCGGCCGTCTGGATGACCTGCTCGCCTTGCTTGGCAATGACCCGGCCACGAAATATTGCCTGCTTCGCCTGATCGTTGACGTCCAGCGTGTCGGCTTCGATATCTGTCGGTGCATTGGAATCGCCACGCAGGGTGCCGCCGAATGGGTTTGTCGCATCGGCACCAGGCGTGGGTGATTTGGCCTTGGCAGGGGCGGCAGCCTTGGCCGGATCGGCCGATTGCACGAGCGTCGCGGCAATACGGCCCGGCAACGCTTTTGGCGTCGCAGCGGGGCTATCGAGACGGCTCTTACCGACTTTGCGGTCGACCGCCAGCCGCCCGCCGCGAAACACATTTTTGGCTTGCAGCAGTTCGACGTTGCCCGTGAACAGCGCGGTATCAGCTTTGACGTCGAAATCGACGACTTCGGCGGTGACGCGCCGATCGGTGCCGGCAGTCAGCACCACGCCATTGCGCGCGATCAACCGTGACATCTGCGCGCCGCCATTGGCCGGCGGTGTAGCGTTGGTCGCCGCAGTTTGAGCCGGCGCCGCGGCCGTTCCGTCAAAACCGGCCTGCGCACTGGCCTGACCTTCGTAAGTGACATTGAGCTCCGGCGCCGTCAGCTGCGTCTCGCCTTGCCGCGCGATGACTTGGCCACGAAAATCCGCCTTCGATCGGAGGTCGTCGATGTCGAATTCCTCGGCGCGAATATCGACGGGCTGCCGTCCATCACCACCAAGCCCGATGCTGGGACGCGCTGCATTAGAAGCCGCCGGCGGTTGCGTCAGGCGCAGATTGACATTTCCGCGAAATTTTCCCGTCCGCTTGTCGGTCGAAAAGTCCATGGCGTTGGCGGTCAACGTGCCCGTCGGCATCTGTGCCCGCACGGGATCGCGGGAGACGACGCGATGTTCCTTGGTAAAGATCAAGGCGCGGTCGAGTTGCGCGCGCATGCCGTTGGAGGCGTCGACGTCGACACCGTCGAACAACTCGAGCTCGCCCTTCTTGTTGTCGAGCGCGCCACGCGTTGCCTTGAGCACGGTGCGCACGCCGTTGGCCTGCACGAGATCCCCGTCGATACCCTCGAGTTTGACCGGCCCCGTCATGGCGAAATCGACGGCGGCCTCGCGAGCCCGCACTTGATATTTGCCGTTCTCTTTGGTGACGCCGAAATAGGATGGATTTTTCATCTTCAGATCGCTGGCGGTGATCTCGACCTTGCCGGGCATCAGCTTGCCGTCGCCGCCAATCCCGAACCCGAAGCTGGACTGCAGGATCACGGCGTACACGCCGAAGCCGGCCACAATGCCGAGCGGCAGCATGCCGCGCAGCAGGCGGACCACGTTGGTGTGTCGGCGGGCCGAGCGAAACAGCTTATCGCGCACGCGTGCGGTCGCCCGCTCGGCTTTTGCGTCCCGTCTGGCGTTTGCGCCGATGGCGTCCGTCGACGTCATGAACTGCCCTGGTGCCCCACCCCGAAGAAGTCGGGTGTCTTGGCCGCCTCACCCGATAATTGCGAGCCCTAACTGACCGCAAGCACTACACATCACCACGGCGCAGCTATGCAGCGCAAATACGGTGGGAATGGGACTTCCGAACTCCCTTTCGGCCGGCGTAGATCAGTGCGAAAAGATATCCATGTCCTCAAAGCCGGCGAGATCCATGGCCGCCCGGTTCGGCAGGAAGTCGAAGCAAGCCGCGGCCAACGCAGTGCGCCCTTCGCGCTTGAGCATGGCATCAAGGCGCGAGCGCAAAGCATGCAGGTGCAGCACATCCGAAGCCGCATAGGATTTCTGGGCATCAGACAGCGATGCTGCCGCCCAATCAGAGCTTTGCTGGTGCTTGGACAACTCGACACCGAGCAGTTCGGCGACCAGATCTTTGAGGCCATGGCGGTCAGTATAGGTGCGCACCAGCTTGGAAGCGATCTTGGTGCAGAAAAGGGGTTTGGTCACGACGCCCAGATAGCGCGAGAGAACGGCCACATCGAAGCGTGCGTAATGAAAGATCTTGATGGTATCGGGATCGGCCAACAGGCGCTTGAGGTGCGGCGCCTCATATGAGCGGCCGTCGAATTGCACGAGATGCGCGGTGCCGTCTCCGGCCGACAGTTGGACTAGGCACAGCCTGTCGCGGTGGGGCTTCAGCCCCAGTGTCTCGGTATCGATGGCCACACCATCGGGAAACCGCATCCCGGCAGGCAGATCACCGTGGTGTAAATAGATCTTAGTGCCCATGCTGGATGGCCTTTCCGATCGCGCACCAGCAAACCAGCAGGAACAAACCCCGCCCTACCAATCAAACGCGTCGCGGTTGCATGAAAAGTCTAAAAGTGATGGTGCGGTCAAGAGGAAACCCCTCGCCGAACGGCAACCAATTGATATTACACACTGTTTACTCTCGCTACAAGAACCCGTGTAGCACCTCGATGTATTGAGTTCAAGAGCGCAGAATGGCCGTTCCCTGACCGTTCCTGGGACAGCGAGAAAAGACAACGACTATCATGAGCTAAGAAACTCTGCAGTCGACGAATAGCTGAGCGACGTGATCACGCGCACCGCTCAGGGCCATGCAATTTACACGACCTCCAGACGACACTATGCAGGGATTCCGGACATCGATGCGCCTGGGCTTATCTCTTGTTGTTCACACCCTAGAGATGTCCGCATTTCCTCCAAGACCTGCTTGAACTAAAGACCAAGAAAATCTTGGGGATATTGGTCGTTTGGCAGGCCATGAGATGCTTACGCGTACTTTAATATCGCATGCGAACCGTGGGGGACTGGCGTCGGTTGCGCTTCAGAGTTGTCGTGGCGGTTATAGCGGCCAGGACACCTCCATCATGGTGACACTGACGGAGGCCGTGAACCGCGACGGTGCACTTCGGCCAATTCTGGTCTTCGCACATTGCGCGAACCTGAAGGTATTCCCGTGAAAACAGTTATCGCCCTTTCGGGGCCTGTTGCCGTCGGCAAGTCAGGATTTTGGTCGTAAGCCCACCGCGGGAGCGGCCCATGCAACGACTTCGACCGCTTTTTTTTCGCCGTTCGCGGCATGTTGATGGACACGCACGACCGAGCTGTCGATCATCTGGATCT
>JANXWC010000225.1 GCA_025351355.1 Hyphomicrobiaceae bacterium | reverse complement strand
AGCGTGTACCGGCAGGGCTCGAGGTGCATCTCGTGATGGACAACTACGCGACCCACAAGACCAAGCCAGTTCGCAATTTTCTCGCCAAGCGTCCACATTGGCACGTCCACCTGACACCGACTTCCGCCTCATGGATCAATCGTGAGCGGGCGTTCGTCCCCACATTTCGGATTGGCGCTTGCTATGGCTTAGTGTCAGACCATGAGCGATCATTTTGACATTACGCTTGAGCGTAGAATTGAAAGTAGCGCGGATCGTACGGGCGATGGCCGTGCCGGTGTGCGGCGGATCGAGCTGATCACCGGATGCGAACGGCGGCGGCGCTGGTCTGATGATGACAAGGCGCGTATCGTCGTGGAGAGCCTCATCCCCGGCGCCAACGTGTCGGAAGTGGCGCGTCGCAACAGCCTCTCACCGCAGCAGTTGTTTGCATGGCGGCGGGAGGCCCGGGCGCTGTTCCGGGACGAGGACACCGCGCGCGCGGCAGCACCAACGGCGGCACCGCAGCGCCTCAGCAAGGTCGGCCTAACGCAGGCGTCGGTTCCCGGTGATGAAGCCCCCGCGTTCATTCCGCTGGTGATTGCGTTGGCCTCGCCGCTGCCCGCGCCGGGTTCTCCGCCGTCATCGCCCCATCCGGGCGCGATCGAGATCTCGATTGGCGACATAGTCGTGCGCATCCTTGGTCCGGTGGAAACCACGACGCTTGTGGCCGTGATGCGCGCCGTGCGGAGGGCGTCATGATCACGGCTGGCGCTGAGATGCAGGTGTTCGTGGCGACGAAGCCGGTCGATTTTCGCAAGCAGGCTGATGGCCTGGCGGCAATCGTGCAGGCAGCGCTTGGCGCCGATCCATTCTGCGGTGCGATTTATGTGTTCCGCTCAAGGCGAATGGACCGTATCAAGCTCGTCTGGTGGGACGGTACCGGAATCTGCCCGATGGCGAAGCGGCTGCAGAGCGGCTGTTTCGAATGGCCGCCGATCGAGGACGGCATGATGAAACTGACGGCCGCACAGCTGTCCACGCTGCTGGAAGGCGGCGCGTGGTCGCGCGTGGAGCGCCGCGACGTTATTCGTCCGAGTGCCACCCAATGATCCCGCGACACGATGACTCACGAACGCAATTGATGCTGCAAAAACGGCCGGAATCGGCGACATTGTGGCTCGTGCTCAGCAAGTCATCCGCGCGCCAGACACGATCACCAATGGCTCATTCGAGCGACGCACTGCCCGAGACAATCGACGCGTTGCGCGCGTTGATATTAGCTGAGCGTGCAGGCCATGCTGCAGTCGTCGCCGAGCGCGACGCCCTCGTCACTCGCACCGCGCGGCTGGAAGCGATCATCGCCGAGATCCGTCGCGCCCACTTCGGCCGCAAGTCCGAGCGCATTACTGACGACCAGCTCTCGCTCGCGCTCGACGATCTCGAAACCGCGTTGGAGAAAATGCGGGCGGAAGAAGAGAAGACCGATCCGGTGCTGAAGTCGAAGCGCAGCGGCGAGCGCCGCCGCAGCCGTGATCAGAACCTGGAACATCTGCCGCACGAAGAGGTGGTGGTCGAGCCCTCAAGCTCGGTCTGCCCCTGTTGCGGCGGCGATCTGCACAAGATCGGCGAGGATACGTCGAAGCGTCTCGACAAGGTGCCTGCCCAGGTGCGGGTGATCGTGACGAAGCGGCCGAAGTACGCTTGCCGTGCATGCGAGAAGGCTGGAGCGGATGATGTCGCCGGCATCATCCAGGCACCGGCACCGCCGCGGCTGGTCGAGGGCGGCCTGCCCACCGAAGCGATGGTTGCCGACGTCGTGGTGAGCAAGCACGCCGATCATTTGCCGCTCTATCGCCAATCGCAGATCCTTGCGCGGTCCGGCGTCAAGATCGAGCGCTCGACCTTGGCGCAATGGGTCGGCGCCGCGGCTGCCGAGCTGCAACCCCTGCACGATCATCTGCTGCGCACGCTGAAGGCGTCACCGAAACTGTTCTGCGATGAGACGCGTTGTCCGGTGCTCGATCCTGGCCGCGGCAAGACGAAGACCGGCTTCCTGTGGGCGCTCGCGCGCGATGACCGGCCGTGGGGCGGTCATGAGCCACCAGCGGTGGCCTATTCCTACGCGCCGGGGCGCGGCGGCGAGCATGCGGTGAAGCTGCTCGATGGCTTCAGCGGCATCTTGCAGGTGGACGGCTATGCCGTCTACAAGCAGCTCGCCCGGCCGGCGCGGCCCGGCGGCGCAGTGACGCTGGTTTATTGTTGGAGCCACTTCCGGCGTCTGTTCTATGAGGTCTTTGTCGGCGGGAATGCGCCGATCGCGACCGAGGCGCTGGCGCGCATCAAACCGCTTTACGACATCGAGGCGGACATTCGTGGCCTGCCGCCCGAGCTGCGACGACGCGCGCGCCAGCAGCGAGCCAAACCACTCGTCGATGCGCTGAAGCCGTGGCTCGACGAATGCCTGGCTAAGGTGCCGCGTGGCGGCAAGATCGCCGAAGCGCTGGCCTATGGCCTCAACCATTGGGACGGCCTTGGCCGCTTCCTCGACGACGGTCGTATTGAGATTGACTCCAACACGGTCGAGCGATCGATCCGTGGTCTGGCCCTGTCGCGCAAGAACGCGCACTTTGCCGGCAACGACCGTGGCGCCGAAGGCTGGGCGATGCTCGCCTCGCTTCTGGAAACCTGCAAACTCAACGCCGTCGATCCGCTGGCGTGGACAACAGACGTGCTCACCAAGCTCGTCAACCGCTGGCCCGCGTCCCGAATCGACGACCTGATGCCCTGGCCTACGCAAAAAACCCAGCCTAGGTCATAAACTCATAAACGGGATTCCCAAACGGCGCGAACAGTGATTCATGATTCCAACTGAGGGAGGTTGGGATGGCACAGCTACGTCGCTACGAACTCAGCGATGCCGAGTGGGCAATCATCGATCCGCTGCTG
>JANXWC010000051.1 GCA_025351355.1 Hyphomicrobiaceae bacterium | reverse complement strand
GCCAGTATCTTGGGCCGTCAGCCGTGCTAGGGACTGGCGATTGTGGGTCCTGGGCCGGTGTAAACCCGGACGAGTAGGGGTGGTGTAATCCCACCGATGGCGCCGCCCGCGCTCCGCTCTCAGACGCTGCTGCGTGCTGGCAAATCATCGCTAACGCGCAGTGTTAACCAGTTTACCAATTCGGTAATTCGCTACGCGAGCAGGGCTTCAGCCCTGCACCCGATCGGGGAGCGGGCTCCCCGATCCCCTCCCCTGTTTCACAGGGTGGTCTTGGCTGTGTAAGTGGACAGCAACGACAAGATGTCGGCCCAGGCGTTGGTCGTGGCAAACTGCGCCTGTTGCGTCAGTGGGAATTTTGCGCAGCACCGAGACCGTTGCCGATTGTCGTGGATGGCCACCGGCGTGGCCATGACGAAATCGGCGGTGTCGGCTGCAGACCGTTTAGTCGAGGCACCCCCACCCGGAACGCCTAGGGTCGTTCCGATTTTAGTGGAATCGGGGAACGATCCTAGCTCTTTGTTTTGTCGTGCTTCTTTTCGGAAAACCGCTGCACACCCCGGATCTCGTCCGGGGCATGCTTTATCCGGAAGCACTCTAGGCGTTGGGCCCTTCCCCATCGAGGGAGTGGCGAGTCCCCGACTCAAGGGGAAGGAAGAAAAGGGAAATTTTGCCGCGTAGGGTCGGCGGGACAAAAGTCCTATTATTCCACGACTTTGGGGACGACGAAAAAATTGTCTTCTTTGAGGGGGGCGTTGCGGGTGACGTCGGCGCCGATGTTCCCGTCGGTGACCTTGTCTTCGCGCAGGCGCAGGCTGGTGGCTTCGACAGAGGTCATGGGCTCGACGCCTTTGGTGTCGACCTCGTCGAGCATGGTCACCCAATCGAGAATGCCCGAAAGTTCGCCCTCAAGGCTCTTGGCCTCGGCGTCCGTAACCTTCAGGCGCGCGAGGCTGGCGATGCGGCGGACGGTTTTTTCATCGACATGCATGGATGAGGTGACTCAGGTTGTTGTGCGCCCTCAATAGCTGCCGGGGGCATGAAGCGCAACAGTGGGTCGTGCTTAGCGTCGTTCCGGTTTCGGTTCAATCATGGAACGACCCTAATCGTTTGTTTTGTGTGCTTCTTATCGGGAAAACCGCTCACACCCCGGATCTTCGTCCGGGGCATGCTTTTCCCGGAAGCACTCCAGGAACCTGGGTGCCACCATGGCGAGCCAAAGATTGTTGGACCCTGGGTCCTACCCACGAGGGGTAGGATGACAATTTAGGTTGTGGCGTCGGGCGATGCATGAATTGAATTGCGTTGGTGGATAGCACGGTACGGAGGCCTTCCAACGAGCGTGCCGGATCGCTTGGTTCTTCTGCGTTTCCAGTCGTTCGCAATGCGCAAACTCCAATTGCGATAGCGCTGAATTGCGAAATGGTGGCGCCAAGGACTACTTGGTGTCTTCGATGGCGGTATCGGCGGGAGCATAGAAGCGGCGGCGGTATTTGGAGATGAAGGGGCGGAGGATGTCGGAATAGTCGTCGGTCCAGGGGCGCATCTTGGAGGCGTCGAGGGGCTTGTAGTCGGCCAGCTCCTTGTAGCCTTCGAGAGCTGCTTCAGACTTGGCAAACAAGCCCACCGACGAACTTGATTGAGCATAGCTGCCGTCGGCTGCATCGTCGGTCAGGACGAACCCATGGATACCCGGCACGGCGGTTGCGGTGGCGCCGAGCACCGCTTCGAGGTCGAGATAGCGATTGGAGATGTGCAGCAGCACCACGCCATCCGGCGTCAGCTTGCTGAGATAGAGCTGCATCGCTTCCGCCGTCATCAGATGCACCGGCACGGCATCCGATGAGAAGGCATCGACCACGAGCAGATCAAACGATGCGTCGGCCTCCTTAGCCAACGTCAGCCGGGCGTCGCCGAGCTTGATGTCGGGATTGGGCATGCAGTTCTCGACGAAGGTGAAATTCTCGTCGCCGCTGGCGATCTCGATCATCACCGGATCGATCTCGAAAATGCGCCACTGCTCGCCTTCGGCTGCGTGACAGGCCATCGATCCGGTGCCGAGCCCGACGACGCCATAGCGACCCTTGCGGCCAAGGGCTGCGAGCGCTGCGCGGCGGGTGGCAACGGCACGCGCCATGGGGCTGCCTGCGTAATAGTACGTCGACGGCGTAATGTCGGCGACGGCATTCCCTTCCGCATCGCGGATGCGTTGGGCGCCGTGCAAGGTAGAGCCGTGTACCAGCGTGTTGTACTGCCCGTCCGCCGATTGCATGACGCGGTAGACGCCGAAATAGCTGCGCTGCGCGTCACCCTTTCTGACCGCCGACGGCAACAACGTGACGGCCAGACACATACCCAGCGCCGCCGCCAGCTGCCGCATGGGATGGCGCCACGCCAGCACCAGCACGATGGCCATGACGCCAGCAGCCAGGGCGGCTGCGCCCCAACTCGTTACTTGGGTGATCAGGTCCACTTGTGGCAGCTTCGGCAGCGCCCATGGAATCCAGTACAGCGCCAATCCGCCGATCGCCGCGATGATCCACAGCGCCATCGTCTGATCCCGCCAATGGCGGCCCCAGGTAAGGGCACCGGGTCGGCAGGCGAACGTGAGGGCGAGCAACAGCGGATATTCGTAGACTTCGGAAAAAATCTTCGGCGCGAGGAGTGCGGCGGCCAGCCCACCCAGCGCGCCGCCCAGCGACATCCACAGATAGAATTCGGTGAGGTGGCGAGCCGGCGGCCGCTCCTCGTACAGTGTGCGGTGCGCGACCATGGCCGACAGAAAGAACGCCAGCGCGCCGATGGGCGCGGTGACATACCAGCCATCGATGCTGGTCTGCGACAGAACCAGCAGCGCCAGCGTCACCGTCACCAGATGCGCCATCAGCATGATCGGACGCGGCACCAGCGCCCGCTCGCGGAACACGAGGACGAACGTCAACAGGTACATCGACAGCGGCAGCACCCACAGCAGTGGTGCCGACGCAACGTCGGTGGTGATGTGGGTGGTGAAGGCGGTGAGCAGCGCCGAGGGGACCAATGACAAGACGACCCAACGCGCGCGCGCCGGCCAGGCAGGGTGGTCGGCTTGCGCGCGTGACGGTGCCATCGCTGCGTGGACAACCGAGGCGGAAGCCGGATGGCGCCGGGCCAGCAGAAACACGGCTGCCAGACATACCACAAGCGCCACGAAACCGAACGTCCAGAAGCGGCTCAGGGCGGAAACGCCGAAGGCTGGCTCGAGGATGAACGGATACCCCAACAGTGCTACGAAACTGCCGAGGTTGGACGCCGCATAGAGAAAATACGGTTCGCGGGCGGCCGGATGCGAGGTGCCGGCAAACCATGCCTGCAGCAGCGGTGCGTTGGCTGCGACGGCCACGAACGGAAGCCCGACGGCGACACTGAACAGGCCGAGTTGCCAAAGATAGGGTTCGCCCGGCGGGGGTTCGCCCCATCCTTGCGGCAACGCAATGGGCAGCGCCAGCAGGGCAACGAGACAGAGCGCGACGTGGATGTAGCCGCTGATACGGGCCGGTGCATACGACTTCAACAGGTGCGCGTAGCAATAACCGGCCAACAACGCGAGCTGGAAGAAGCAGACCGCCATCGCCCACACCGAGGGCGCGCCGCCGAGCACGGGCAGCACCATTTTGGCGAACAACGGCTGGATCGAGAAGAGCAGCACGGCCGACAGAAATGTCGTGGCCGTAAAGGCCAGCACCAGCGGTGCCGCCGGGGCTGTGATCTGCTCTGCCGAAGGGCCGGACGGCAGCTGGTCGTCCATGGGCATTCTCTTGGATCTAGGACAGGTAATGGCGACAACTCTAGGGGCGTTCCGACTTTAGTTGCATCAGGGAACGCCCGTAGTCTTTTGTTTCGTCGTGCTTCTAGTCGGGAAAACCGCTCACACCCCGGATTTTCGTCCGGGGCATGCTTTTCCCGGAAGCACTCTAGTGCCGACACCTAAGGTCGTTCCGATTTTAGTGGAATCGGGGAACGACCCTAGCTCTTTGTTTTGTCGTGCTTCTTTTCGGAAAACCGCAGCACACTTTAGCCGGAAGCACTCTAAGACAAACGCGTTTCGATCCGCAACATTAGCATGTGGCACCGACATGCCAACGCGGCAACCCGCGCAAGGTAAAGACGGGCGACGCGGGGAAGCGTCAGCGCCAGCGTGCGATGGCCTGATCGTCGCTCGCGCGCGCATCGACCCAGTCGCCGGTGCCGTCTGTTGCAGCTTCCTTCTTCCAGAAGGGCGCCTGCGTCTTGAGGTAATCCATGAGAAATTCGGCGGCTTCGAACGCTGCCTGCCGGTGCAGAGAGGCGGTGACCACCAGCACGATATTGTCGCCGGGGGCGAGCGTCCCCACCCGATGCACGATGAGGCTCGCCTGCAACGGCCAACGTTCGAGCGCAGCAGCCTCGACGCGCTCCAATTCAGCTTCCGTCATGCCGGGATAATGTTCCAGCGTCATGGTTGCTAACGAATGGGTCGCCAACGATTTGCCGGGTGAGGCGCCACGCACGAGGCCGGTGAACGTGACGACGGCGCCAATATCGATACGCCCCGCCGTCAGCGCGGCGATTTCCCGGCCGATATCGAAATCTTCCGTCTGGACCCGAATAGCCACTTATCAACCACCTGTCACTGGCGGGAAAAAAGCAATTTCCCGAGCGTGTTTGATGTTCACGGACGGTTGTGCATGCGTCTGGTCGACGGCCACGCGGACGATGCCGGCGCTGGTAAAAACATTGCGATGGATCTCGCTGCGCTGAGCCTGCCAGCCAAGAACATCCGCGACAGTGGTAAGCTCAGCCGGCAAACTGACGGTCTCTTCGGCCTGCCCGAGTTTTTCACGCACCCAAGCAAAATAGAGCAGGCGGACTGTCATTGACTTAAACTCCGTGCCGCGTCTGGAACGCTCAGTGGTCGATGGCATGGCGCACGGCGGCCTTGAGATAATCATAACCGGTGAGCAAGGTCAGCAGCGCTGCGATCCACAACAAGACCAAGCCGATCTCACTGGTATGCGGCAGCACCTTGTCGCCAGCCGGCCCCGCAATCAGCACCCCCAGAGCGATCATTTGCAGGGTGGTTTTCCACTTCGCCAACTGCGTCACATGAATTTTGACGTTCAGCTCGGCGAGAAATTCGCGCAGGCCCGAGACGAGGATTTCGCGGGTGAGGATGATGGCTGCCGCCCACAGGGCCGCGCCGCCGATCGTTCTGTCACTGGTCAATGCCAAGAGAGTCGCGCCGACCAGTAATTTATCGGCGATCGGGTCCAGCATGCGTCCAAGGGTCGATTGCTGCTGCCAGACACGGGCAAGAAAACCGTCCAGCCAGTCGGTGATACAGGCCAAAACATAGATGAACAACGCCAGCCAGCGCCCGAGATCGCCGGGGATCTGCAGCAGGCAAAGCATAACTGCCGGCACAGCCATTATGCGCAAGTACGTCAAAACATTGGGCAAACTGAGCACCAATGTTTTCTTGATCGCACTTTTTGAAGCCATACCGTCCATGTCGCTTTGCATCACCATTCCCGGTCTCCGTCAATGTCGGATGATGGAACTTTCGCGGTGTGCGTGGGGTTAGCAGCCGGGGCTTGATGAAATCGGTCCGCGAGCGGGTGGTACGCAATTGGCAGTAAGAGTAAATTCTGAGGCGGAGACACGGCTCTATAATGGCTTGGCCACGAAAAAGCTTCACTTTCGTCAAAAAAGCGATGCTATTGAAGGCAGAACGTGAATACGTGAGTTTTTGCAGCAGTGGGTTGAAATCCGGTGCAACGGTAAGTTCGGTTTTGAGAACTCTACGAGAAAGCATTCCCATGAGCGCAATCGGCAGTATCAAACCCGCCGCCGCCAAAAACGACCCGGCCAGCGTGTACAAAACCCCGCTCGACCTCGTCGACGAAGTGATGCTGACCCGCGGCGAAAAAATTGCCACTTTGGAACGCTGGCGGCAGGCCGTCATGCAACAACTTTCTGCCGCCGACGACGGCATGCAGACCCAGGGAGTGGGAGATAAGTTGGCACAAACGCTAGGCGATATCGGCAAGGCGTTGTCGATGCTGCAGTCACCGATATCCGGCGCAGCTTGAATCAGGCCTGGCGCGCTTCACTAATTGTTGCCAACAAGGAGCGCTGGATGGTCTGATTGCCGGCGCAGACGGTTCCCTTGCTAAGCATATCCTGCCCGCCCATGAGGTCGGTAACGATGCCGCCGGCCTCGCGCACCATGACGCTGCCGGCGGCGATATCCCAGGCGCCGAGATTGCGTTCCCAATAACCGTCGAAACGCCCGGCGGCGGTCCACGCCAGATCGAGGCATGCCGATCCCGTGCGGCGGATGCCGGCGGCGACTTTCATGACCTCCTCGATTTCGTCTAGAAAATAGGAGTGATGCGGACGCCCCCGGTGGGGAATTCCGGTACTTAGCAGCGCGTCTTCAAGTGTCTTTCTGGCAGCAACCCGGATACGCCGATCGCGGCCGGTACGGTCGGCCATGAATGCACCTTTGCCCTTCTCCGCCATGTACATTTCGTCCATGACGGGATTGTAGATGAGACCGGCAACGACCTGGCCCTCACGCTCCAGCGCGATGGCGATGGCAAACAACGGATTGCCATGGAGAAAATTGGTGGTGCCGTCGAGGGGGTCGACGATCCAGCGGTGGGTTTTGTCGACACCGGCGACCTCGCCGCGTTCCTCCATCAGAAAGCCATAGCCGGGGCGGGCGTGGGAAAGTTCATCGAAAACAATCTGTTCGGCGCGGTGGTCGGCGGCGGACACGAAGTTCGCCGGCCCCTTGATGGAAACCTGCAGGTTTTCAACCTCGCCGAAGTCTCGCGCTAAGCTTTTGCCGGCCTTGCGGGCCGCAGCCATCATTACAGACATGAGCGGTGAGGCGGCCATGTAAGCCTCCGAACAAGGCGCCCGCGGGCGCGTGAGATCGTCTCAAAGAGCAAGAGGTGTGAAATAGCGCTCCCGCCGTTGGTTCGCAATGCGGCATTGGTGTGGATCATGGAAACATCGAGCACCGATGGATTGATAAGGTTTTACAAGTGCAATTCACCATACAGCAACCATTGAGTGCAATTCTAAAGAGATACACTTGAACAGTGATATCGTGGGAATGTGTTTGATGCGCACAGGGGAGCAGGAGGAACGTGCAGCGCCGATGGCCGAGAACGCTCCTAACCGCATATTCGAACGGGCTCTACACCGGATTCCAGAACCACTGCGAGCAACTTTCACGCCCGATCAACTGACGGCGCTTGATCGGGCTCTCAGACCACAAAACAGAGAGCACGTGGTCGATTACCGCGTCAGTCTGCCCTGGTTCGGGCGCCGGGTATACATAACGCTGCTGGCCGGTCCGGAGAACCGCTCGCTTGATCGGCTGCGCGCCGAAGGTCAGGTGGCGGCAGGTCGGATCGCCGCAACCTACGGCACGGCGATGGCCGGCATCATCGGCTTGATGATCGTAAGCGGGTCGGTGCTGGTCTATTCGATCAGCAAAATCTTCGACGCCGAGGGGACGAGCCGCATGACGTATCTACAAATTCGGCGGTAATGCACCCTCAGCCCCTGCCACCTTCTGCCGAGCTGCGATGATCTCGTGCAGATTGTTGTGCTTCAGGGAACCGACCGGATCGATCTCGACGATTTCCAAGGTCAACCCCAGAGGTTGGTGAGCGAAGATTTCGGCCGTCAGCGTCTTGAGGCAAGCGAAAATATGCTCTGCCGCCTGCTGACGGACCGCAGGCGTGCGGCCGGCGCCGATCCGTGCCTGAACGTGGATGAAGCGATTGTCTGAATGCCCGTCGCCGATCACATAGACGTCGCGTCGGGCCAGACGCGTACGACAACCGCCAATGGGAAATACGCCGGTTGCGAGTGCTGCGGCATGGATCGCCGCCGCCAACGCCTGTGGCTCAAGATCGGTTTCCAAATTGGCGGAATACTCGACGATCAGATGCGGCATGGCCGGCTCCTTACCCGATGACCTCGTCGGCCACCCGATTGCGCAGTGAGCCGATGGCGTCGCAGGTGACTTCCACGACGTCGCCGGCAACCAGCCACTTGGGCGGGTCGAAGCGGGCGCCGGCGCCGGGGGGGGTACCGGTGGCGATCATGTCGCCAGGCTCCAAAGCGGTGAACGTCGAGACATAGGAAAGAATTTGCGCGAAGCTGAACATCAGCGTGCCGGTGTTGCCGCGCTGGCGCTCCTCGCCGTTGACGCGTGTGATGACTTCCAGATTATCGAAGCGAAATTGCGCGTCGGTCGCCACGATCCACGGGCCCACCGATCCCGACCGGTCGAAATTCTTGCCCTGCGTGACGTTGAATTTGCCGTGCCGGAGCCAATCGCGCACCGAGCCTTCATTCATCAGCGTCAGGCCGAAGATGTGGGCGTGGGCGTCGGCCTCGGCGATGCGGCGCCCGCCTTTGCCGACGACGATAACGATCTCGCCCTCGTAGTCGAACTGGGTGGATTCGGGTGGTCGCAGGATCGGCGCCTCGTGGCCGACCAGCGAGCCGGGAAAGCGGACGAACAGGCTCGGATATTTCGGCGCGTCCGAACCGTCCTTATACTCTGCGTTGCGTTCGGGATAGTTGACGCCGACGCAGATGATCTTGCCGGGCCGGGCCAGCGGCGGGCGTAACTGGACATCGTCGATATGGGCGTCCGGCGGACCCTTGGCGAGCTTTGCGGCGGCGTCGGCGGCATTGGCCGCGACAACGGCCGCGAGATCAGGCCACGTCCCATTCGATCGCCGGGCAAGATCGAACAGGGCGCCATCGTTGCCGACAACGCCGAACGATACTGCGCCGTCCTTTGACCATGCCGCCAGTCGCATTGCCGAACTCCAATGTTGTATCCCATCTCCAACTGGCAGCGTTGGCGCGGGCGCGCAAGGGGTCCGTGCAGGCCCAATGCCAGAGATGAAAATTCGTGCGTCGTTGGGTGGCGTCGGTCGCGGCGCACCTGTGCGCGGCGGCTGAGGCGCCTGCGCACCAAACACCAGCGACTTAGACCGGCAGTCAGAATTTTAGGCTCAATGGCCGCGCCACTTTCGTCATGGGCCGCGAAGGCTGCCACCCAAGCAAGCATGGAGGGGGCAGCAATTTTAAATGCGCTGGATGCATTCGAAATCAAATCGTTTCTTGTGATTGGCATTGTGCAAACCACAAACCTGCTTGGGTGGCCGCCTACGCGGCCATGACAATAACGAGTGGCCACCCCGTCGAGCGGGTGGGAAAAGCGGAGTGCTGATTGTGGCAGGCTTGACGGCATCGGGGGGCCTTGCGACAAGCGGGAACACCGGACGACGCGTGTCGTCAGCGTTCCGCGCGCCAATGCGGGACATCTTGTCGACACCGGGCCGGACCACGCTCTCCAAAGGCGCACGCATGCTGATTCTCATCGATAATTACGACAGCTTCACCTACAACCTCGTGCATTACATCGGTGAACTCGGCCACGCCTCGGAAATTCATCGCAACGACAAAATCAGTGTCGCGGCCGTGATGGCCAAGCAGCCCAAAGCGATCGTGCTGTCGCCGGGGCCGTGCACTCCCAACGAAGCCGGCATCTGCCTTGAGCTCATCCGGGCTGCCGGTCCGACTATACCTATGCTCGGCGTCTGCCTCGGACATCAGGCGATCGGACAGGTCTACGGCGGCGTCGTCAAACGTGCGCCGGAGCCCATGCACGGCAAGTTGTCGACGGTGGTGACGACACGGGGCGGCATCTTCAAGGGGCTGCCGCAACGCTTCGAAGTGACAAGATATCACTCGTTGCTGGTGGAACGGGAAACATTGCCGGATTGCCTGGAGATTACCGCGCGCACCGACGATGGCTTGATCATGGGCCTGCAGCACAAAGCGCATCCCGTGCACGGCGTACAGTTCCATCCTGAAAGCATCGCGTCCGAATACGGCCATGCGTTGCTGGGCAATTTCCTCGGTCTCGCCGGGCTCGACGTGAAGCGCCGCAACACCAAGTCGTCGCGCGTCGCTGCGTAAAAATTCCACAACGGAAGCCGAACTCGCCATGCCCGCTGCTACGTTGAAGACGCTGATCGCCAAGGTCGCCGACAGTAAGGCCCTGAGCGAAGACGAGATGCGCACAGCGCTCGAAATCATGACCGAAGGTCATGCGACGCCGGCGCAGATGGGCGCCTTCCTGATGGCGCTGCGAGTGCGCGGCGAAACCGTCGAGGAACTGATTGGGGCGACGCAGATGATGCGGGCGCGGATGCGCCGCGTGTCGGTGCCGGACGGCGCGGTCGATATCGTCGGCACCGGTGGCGATCATCATGGAACTTTCAACGTCTCAACCGGCGCCAGCCTGGTGGCTGCGGGGGCCGGCCTCAAAATTGCCAAGCACGGCAGCCGCTCGGTGTCGTCACTGGCGGGCGCGTCGGATGTGCTTTCCGCGCTCGGCATCAAACTGGACGTGTCGAACGCAATCATCGAGCAATCCGTTGCCGAGGCGGGGATAGGGTTCATGTTCGCGCCCAATCATCATCCGGCGATGAAGAACTGGGCGCCGGTGCGCGCAGAGCTGGGCGTGCGGACGATTTTCAATCTGCTGGGACCAATGGCCAATCCGGCCGGCGTGAAGCGGCAATTGCTCGGCGTTTATTCTTGGCATTGGATGGAACCAGTGGCGCATGTGTTGGCCACGCTCGGCTCGGAGCATGTGTGGGTAGTGCACGGCCACGACGGGATGGACGAACTGACCACGACAGGCTCGACTGAAATTGCCGAAGTGAAAAACGGCAAGGTGACCGTGTTCGAGATCACGCCGCAGGATGCCGGCCTGCCGCCGGCAAAACTGTCGGATTTGAAAGGTGGCGATGCGACGACGAACGCTAACGCTATTCGCCGTCTGCTCGACGGCGAGAAAGGCGCGTTCCGCGACATCGTGCTGCTGAATACGGCGGCCGCACTGATCGTCGGCGGCAAAGCGGACAACCTCGTCGATGGCGTCGCGGGGGCCACGGCGTCCATCGACAGCGGTGCTGCAAAGGGCGCGTTGGCAAAATTGATCGCGGTGACCAACAGCGCGGGCTGAGATCTGCTGACAATCCCGACAATCGGCTGAAGGTTTTCGCTGTTCGACAAGGCGAGTCGAGCCGCGGCGAAAGAGACGCGTTAAGGTCCGTTGGCGAGAGGGCGCGGCATGACCAACAATATGATCGTCGACAGTTTCGAGCTGGCGGCCGGGCGCTGCGACGACCTCACGCCGCTCGTCTACGCGCGCCTGTTTGGCGAACATCCAGAACTCGAACAATTTTTCGTCATGGACCCAACCGGCGCGGTGCGCGGCTCGATGCTGGCGTGGGTTATCAACGCCATTCTCGACTACGCCGGCGCCCGCAGCTTCGGCGAGAACCTGATCCGCGCCGAAGCCGTCAATCACACCGGCATGGGCATCGCACCGGAACAATTCGGCCTGTTCTTCGGGGCCGTCGCGGACACGCTGCGCGAGTTGCTTGGGGCAGATTGGACGGCTGAGATCGATCAGGCCTGGGGAATGCTGCTGGGTGAGCTCGCTGGACTTGTGCAGCGGGCGGGGTGAAGAGCCTATCAAAAAAAATACAGCAAACAAAAATCGACGTTAAACAATCCAGAGACAATTCGCAAACGTCAATTGCGTAACAACACGAGGCACGATACCCTATATTTCGAATATTATGAGTGAAGAGGGCGATTACATGCACGGCGTTAAACTTGCTTCGGTTATTTCGTCGTGGACTGCGAAAACGGGGTGGAGTTTAAATTAATGTTAAAAATTCCATTTTCGCGCCGGGAAATCGCCGCGGCAGTGCTTCACTGTTATCCATTATACAGCGGTTGCGGCACGCTCGCAAATTCGGCGTTGGTCCGGCGTTTTACGCCAGATTCAAACGATCATGTTTGGGCCAAAGGCCCTGGTGGATATCATGTCCTCGCGCCGCTGGACGACTATGTCGGGCGTGCCGTTTATTATGTCGGCGATCTCGATCGAAAAGTATCCTGGGTGTGCTCCCGGCTCGTCAAATCCGGCGATACGGTTCTCGATATCGGAGCCAATATCGGATTGGTGACGATGCACCTGTCGTCGCTCGTCGGCAACCTGGGAAAAGTACATTCATTCGAGCCGAACCCTTATCTCAACAAAAACATTGAACAAGCTATTGCCTATAATCGGATCACCAATGTGCGGCTGCATAAAATCGGCCTCGGCGAGTTCGACCAGGAATTGCGCTTATCTGTGCCAGTAGGCAACACTGGCGCCGCATCCTTCGTTCCAGATGGTTCACTCGCTGAATCGCTGCTTATTCGGGTCCCGGTGCGACCACTGACCGACGTCGCGAGCGAGGAAAAAATCGAGAAAATTGATTTCATCAAAATCGACGTCGAAGGATACGAACCCCAAGTTCTTCGCGGTGGATCGGATCTGCTGGAGAGATGCCGGCCGCGGGCGATCATTTTCGAATTGAACCAGACGGGCATTCCGCCCCAAGAGCATCCGACAATTCAGATTCTTCGGTCGATGAACTATCGCTTCTATACTTTGCCGAAGCAGCTCCTGAAAATGCGCGCCGAAGCCTGGGATCCAGATTCGCCGAAACCGTTGACGTCACACGATCTAGTGGCTTCACCTGCCGGCCAGAACTACGAGCAAGTCGGCGCATTGCTTTCTGCGCATTGAGCGGCCAGAGAGCGCTTTTCGGTTCATTCCACGAAGCGGGTTGCGCACCCGGCCTGCAGTGGCTAAACAACCCCCGCGTCGGCCGGGCACGCCCTGGCTGACGACGCGGCGGCCGCGGGTGGCCGTGCTTTGAGACCGCATTCCCAGGGGGCGCTTGCTGCGATCTGCCGATGGCTCTGATCGTGATGAAGTTCGGCGGCACCAGCGTTGCCAATGTCGAACGGATCAAGAATGTCGCCCGTCATGTGAAGCGCGAGGTGGATGCCGGCAACAGAGTTGCCGTTGTCGTTTCCGCCATGTCGGGCGCCACCAATCAGCTGGTGTCGTGGGTGCGCGAGGCGTCCTTGCTGCACGACGCGCGGGAATACGATGCTGTGGTTGCTTCCGGCGAGCAGGTGACGGCCGGCATCCTCGCCATCTGCCTGCAGTCGATCGGCGTTTCCGCCCGTTCATGGCAGGGCTGGCAGATCCCCATCCTGACCGACAACGCGCATGGCGCCGCCCGCATCAAGGATATCGACGGCAGGAAACTACTGGCGAGGCTGAACGATGGCGAAGTTGCCGTTGTAACCGGCTTTCAGGGCATTGAGCCCGAGCGCCAGCGCCTCGCCACGCTCGGACGCGGCGGATCCGACACCAGCGCCGTCGCCCTTGCCATCGCGTTGAAGGCCGATCTGTGCGACATCTACACGGACGTAGACGGCATCTATACGACCGACCCGCGCATCGTGCCCAAGGCGCGCCGGCTCAGTAAGATCTCGTATGAAGAGATGCTCGAAATGGCGTCGCTCGGCTCGAAGGTGCTACAAACGCGCTCGGTCGAACTGGCCATGGTCTACAAGATGCGCACGCGCGTGCTGTCGTCGTTCACGGCGCCGGACGCGATGCAAGCTACCTCGCCCGAGACCTGGGGCGAAATCGGCACTATCGTCTGCAGCGAGGATGAGATCGTGGAACAGCAGGTTGTCAGCGGCATCGCCTACGCCAAGGATGAAGCCAAGGTGACGCTCCTCAAAATCGAGGACAAGCCGGGGGTTGCTGCCAGCGTGTTCGGTCCGCTCGCAGAGGCCAACGTCAATGTCGACATGATCGTGCAGAACCTGTCGTCGGACGGTAAGCATACGGACATGACCTTCACCGTGCAGGAAGCCGAGCTGCCGCGCGCCTTGGAAGTGTTGAAGGGCGTTCAGAAAGAAATCGGCTACTTCGATGTGAAAAGTTCGGCCGATGTCGTGAAGGTGTCGGTGATCGGGGTCGGCATGCGCAGTCATGCCGGTGTCGCCGCGATGATGTTCAAGGCACTGGCGGCTAAAGGCATCAATATCCTGGCCATCACGACCAGCGAGATCAAGATCAGCGTGCTGATCGACGCCAATTACTCGGAACTTGCGGTGCGCACCCTGCATTCGCTTTACGGTCTGGACAAAGAGTAAAAATTTGCGGCGGACTGCACGCCGGCTCAGCCGTGGCTCGCAAGATGGCGCTGAATTGGGTGCAGTCGTGCAAAAAATAGTGGCATCGGACCCGCTCGTTATCGTGGTAGATTGATCGCGTGGGTTTACAATGGTGCAACGCCAGTACGTGGCGGCCCTCACGGTGTGGCGGCGTACGAGGCACAACGGTCGACAATTTGTAGCAGCGGGTCGGGAATAACGGCCCGCCCGAAATTGAGCAGGCGAGCATGCAAAATCCGCGTGGCAATGACCCGCGTATTGCCGGCCCCGAACCCGCGCTGCGTATTTTCATGCGCCGGCTGCGCCAGATCATGGCCGAACCGAGCGACGGTCAAACCCGCCTCGACACAATCGTACGGCAGGTTGCGGGCCACATGGTCGCCGACGTCTGCTCGATCTATCTGAAGCGGCAGGACGGGAGCCTCGAGCTGTTCGCGACCGAGGGCCTCAATCCGGCTGCCAAGCACATCACATTCATGATGCGTGGCGAAGGTCTGGTCGGGCTGTGCGCGCATCTGGCGCAACCCATTAACGAGCCCGATGCGCAAAACCACCCCTCGTTTTCCTATCACCCTGAAACGGGCGAGGAAATCTATCATTCGTTGCTGGCGGTACCCGTTTCGCGCGGCGGCAGCGACGTGCTGGGCGTGCTCGTCGTACAGAACCGGACAGAGCGGCTCTACTCGGACGACGACGTCGAAGTGCTGGAAACCACGGCGATGGTGCTGGCAGAGCATCTCGTTTCCGGCGATGTGGCCGGGGTCAACACGGCCGCCGAATTTTCGCGTTCCCGCTCGCACGTGGTGAGGGGCCAGCCGATCGCCGACGGGATTGCCCTTGGCCATGTCGTCATCCACGAGAGCCGCGTCGTCATCACGGAGTTGCGCAGCGAAAATCCGGCGATCGAGAGCGAGCGGCTGGAGACGGCGGTGGGAGAGATGAAGGCTACGCTCGACGAGTTGCTGGAGCAGAACGACGTCGCCGCGGCCGGCGAGCACCGCGAGATATTCGAGGCCTATCGGATGTTCGCCAACGATCGCGGTTGGCTGAGGCGCATGAAAGAGGCGATCCAACAGGGCCTCAGTGCGGAGGCGGCCGTGGCGCGCGTGCAGAACGATACCCGCGCCCGGATGAGCGCGCACAAGGACGCCTATTTCCGTGAGCGCCTGAAGGACGTGGACGAATTGTCCGATCGGCTGCTGCGGGTACTGGCTGGTCGCAAGACGGGCCAGCACGCACAAGCCTTGCCGGCGGACACGGTGCTTGTCGCGCGCACGATGGGTGTCGCGGATCTGCTGGATTATGACCGCACCCGCATCAAAGGGCTGGTGATCGAGGACAGCAGTGCGCAAAGCCACATCGCCATCGTCGCCAAGGCATGGGGCATCGCCGCTGTCGGACAGGCGCGCGGGGTCATGGAGCGCGTCGACTTCGGCGACCCGATCATCGTCGACGCCGAGACCGGCGATGTACATATCCGCCCGTCGTCCGAAATCATCGCCTCGTATGCCGACAAAGCGCGCTTCCGGGCCCGCAAACGGCGTAAATACCGTTCGCTCAAATCTGTTCCAGCGCTGACGCGCGATGGCCAACGGATCGGCCTCAGCATCAATGCCGGCCTGCTGGTGGATATGCCGCAAATCGAGGCGGCGGGGGCCGATGGTATCGGACTGTTCCGCACCGAGTTGCAGTTCATGGTCGCGCAGGCCTTGCCGCGCATGGAGCGCCAAACGCAGTTCTATAAGGAAGTGATGGATCTGGCGGGCGAGCGCCCGGTGACGTTCCGCACTCTCGACGTCGGCGGCGACAAGGCATTGCCGTATCTGCGTCATCCCGCGGAAGAAAATCCGGCGCTCGGCTGGCGCGCGATCCGGATGGCGCTGGATCGGCCGGGCTTGCTGCGCACGCAGATCCGCGCGCTGCTACGCGGCGCCGGCGCGCGCGAGTTGCGCGTCATGCTACCGCTCATCACCACGGTGGACGAGATCGATGCGGCGCGACTGCTCATCAAGCGCGAATTGGAATTGCTGGAGAGGCGCGGCGGGCCGGTACCCAGGCGCGTTCACGTCGGGATCATGCTGGAGGTGCCGTCGCTGCTTTATCAGCTCGATGCCGTGATGCCGCGCGTCGACTTCGTGTCGGTCGGCAGCAATGACCTGCTGCAGTATCTGTTTGCCGCCGATCGCAACAACGAGCGCGTGTCCAATCGCTACGACCGGCTGTCGATCATCGCCTTGCGCGCGCTTAAAAGCATCGTCGAGGCCGCCGCCAAATACGGCACGCACCTGTCGCTGTGCGGGGAGATGGCCGGCTTTCCGCTCGAAGCCATGGCGCTGATCGGCGTGGGCTACAGAAACCTATCCATGTCGCCGTCCAACATCGGTCCGGTGAAGTCGATGATCCTGAGCCTCGATACGGAAGCGCTGACGGCAGAGCTGAGCAAACTCATGGCTTCGGCCGAAGGCAGTCTCCGGGAGCCGCTGAAAGCCTATGCCATGGCGAACAAGCTGGAAGTTTAACGCGGAAGCTTGCGTCGCACAGGTGCACGCCGCGCGTCCGGTCGCTGCGTTTTAGATACGCATTACTGTTGCGCCGCTATCTTAGCCGCAAACGCTTCGCCAAAATCGGCGACGCCGCCACTCTCGGCCGTGTGCCGGGCCGCCAAGCGCGCCACGAAAGCCCCGAGTCGATGCTTGAGCTCGTCGCGCTGCCGGTCGACGGTGACGATGTGGTAACTGTCGTGCAGTGTTATTGTCTCAACAGGACCGCGCACATTACGGATGATATGCGCAATGTTGTTGAGATCGGCGATCTCGTCCTCCCTGGGATGTACCATCAGCACGGGTTGCTTGATCCACTTCAAATCAGCCAGCGTCGCTTTGACCATCCAGCGGTGCTCAATTACGGCGCCACCCGGGGTGACCGGCACGCCGGCAATCGAGCTGTCGCCGCTGTCCATGGCCGCCTTCACGCGCCGCCGGATCGCCTCATCCTTGATGCCGTGCGGCGGTAAATCCGGGAAATCGAACATATTGGCAATCGGCTTCTGCAGCACGATGTTAAACAGATAGGCGTGGTAGGGAACCGCCCAACCGTTGATCCAAAGCGTTGGCGCCAGTAGCGCCACGCCTTGCACGAGGTTGGGGAAGCGCGCCGCAATATTGAGCGACAGCACAGCGCCGGTCGACAACCCGCCAATGATGACGGTGTCACACGTCGCTTTGAGACGGCGCAGCGCTGCCTCGGCACTGGCCGCCCAATCTTGCCAGCGAACTGCTTTCAAATCTGCGTAGGTACCGCAGTGGCCGGCCAACTGTGGGCAAAGCACGGTGTAGCCACGCGCCGCCAGGGAGGCGCCAACCTCGCCCATTTCTATCGGCGTGCCACCCAGGCCATGCAACAGCAGAACGCCGGTGCGGCCGCCCTTGAGGAAGATCGAATGATCTCGCCCGGGCAGCGTTGGCGGCGGGCCCGGTTTGAATTTTGTCCAGTTCCACGGGGACCGGTAGAGCCGATGCAAAATGTGATCTTGCACGCCGCCGCGGTCGATGGCCGCCTGACGGACGCCGGCAGGAACAGTGCTGATATCCCCAATATGGCCGCGACAGCTGGCAGCGCCGCAGTTGCACCGCATGGCCCAATAACGCGCTCTAAGCATCGGCTGGACGGTCAACGAATAGTCAAAAGTAATCTCCTCACCGGCGGCAATCGGCGCGATGGCGAACAGTTCCCGCGCTCCGCGGACTGCCGCATTGGGTGCGCAACTGTGATTGAAGCGGTTGGAGACCTCGTCCAGCTGCAGATAGGTGCGATCATCGACCTGCAGGGGATCGTCGAAGTTAACCTGCAACGTCGCGATTTTGGCGACGATGCGCCAGGTCGGCAAGAACTGGCCATCCATCCAATGGATGGTCTCTCCGGGTTCAAACGCGCGCGACGCGAAAGCCCCTTGTGCGCTTATTGGAGAGGAATCGATCTTCAAGTTCGCGGTCACGACACCTCACGCTGTCATGAATACGCCGTCCCGTCGCGGCTGCCGGCAACTGCCTTCTGTTCGATAAGATTAAAAACGCTTAATAACCCGGCGTCAACGGGGTTCAGGGGACACAGGTTTCAGGGGATTGCAGGGCGGCTTCACCGATCGACCGCTGCGCCATCGTTGCAATCGGCATGCTGAAACAGCATACGAGGCCGGTTGTCTCCCAGTTCGACGTCACTGTGCCGTTACGTTGGCGAACCGCTAAATTCAACAACTTAAGGCCGAACCCCGTGCCTGACGGCGCGCTTGCCTTCGGACCGCCGAGTTCGGTCCACGAAAACTCAATTCCTTTCTGACCGACTCTGACGGCGGTGAACGCCACACGCCCCGCGGGCACGCTCAAGGCACCATGCTTGATGGCGTTGGTCACCAGCTCATGAACTAACAGAGCCAGTGTCTGTGAAAATTGCGGATCGATCGACAAATTCGGCATGTCGACGGTGATCCGAGTCTTGTCAATGTTCTGGTGCGCTTCGAGGACGCCTAACACGATATCTTTCAGACCCGCTTCGTTCCAGTCCGTGGTCACCAACCGATCGTGCGCGGACGCTATAGCCGAGAGTCTTTCGGAGAACGTGGTGACGAAACTTTTCGCGGCGGCATTGCCGCGTCCGCTCAGCTGCGCCACGCTTTGTACAAGACTCAAGACATTCTTGACGCGATGCGACAGTTCACCAATCAGCAACTTGCGCTCGCTCTCGATGCGATGAAAGTCGATCTCATCCATTACAATCCCAGCCAATTGGGCAAGGATCCGCTCTTGAGCGGCGCCGAAATCCGGTCGTGGCTTCACGTCATGAAGGCACAACATGCCTAGCTTGTGTCCGTTCACTGTGACCAGCGGAGCGCCGGCATAGAACCGCAGCTTCGGCCCATCGACGACAAAAGGATGGGTGCTGAAGCGTTGATCTTGCAGAGCGTCCACTACGGTCAGCGTTGCGTTACCGTCGAGCAGCATCGCATGGCCACAAAACCCGAGATCGCGCGGAATTTCCGCAATCTCAGTGCCGACCGTCGACTTGAACCATTCGCGCGCCTCATCGATAAGCGTTACCAAAACGACGGGCATATCGAGCAATTCCGACGTCAGACGCGTAAGCCGATCGAACCGAGGATCGGCGCCGCTATCGAGAATGCAGAAACGGCGCACCTCTTCCAGACGTTGGGCGTCGTTGTCTGGTTTGGCAGCGGGCTCGGCGCCATCGGCACGCTTCGGGAGTCTCGACGTCACCAAGTTTCCCTCCGTGGATCCTTCGGATGCTCGATAATTTCAACTCATACGCCGTCACATGCGTTCCAATTCGTCGATCATGCCTTCGAGTACGCTCAAGCCCTTCTGCCAGAATGCGGGATCACGTGCATCCAATCCAAACGGTGCCAACAGTTCCGAATGATGTTTGGAGCCGCCGGCTTTGAGCATGTCGATATATTTCCCGACGAAGCCGGGATGAGCCTCCTGGTAAAGACCGTAGAGCGAGTTCACCAGGCAATCGCCGAATGCGTAGGCATAGACGTAGAACGGCGAATGGATGAAGTGCGGGATGTAAGCCCAGAAGTTTTCGTAGCCCGTTTTGAAATCGATTGCCGGGCCCAAACTCTGCTGCTGCACATCCATCCAGATTTCGCCGAGCTGGTCGGATGTCAATTCACCCGCGCGGCGGGCTTCGTGGACCCGCCGCTCAAAGGTATAAAATGCGATCTGCCGCACCACGGTGTTGATCATATCCTCGACCTTGCCGGCCATCAGCGCCTTGCGTTCACGCGGGTCGGTGGCCTCAGCGAGCAGCGCCTTAAAGGTCAGCATTTCGCCGAACACGGAGGCCGTTTCTGCGAGCGTGAGCGGCGTTGGCGCCAACAACGGTCCTTGGGGGGCCGCCAGAACCTGATGGACGCCGTGCCCCAACTCATGGGCCAGCGTCATGACATCGCGGGCCTTGCCCTGGTAGTTCATCAGCACATACGGATGCGCCGAGGGTACGGTCGGATGTGAAAAGGCGCCGGGCTGCTTGCCGTCGCGCAAGGGCGCATCGATCCAGCCGTTGTCGAAGAATTTCTTGGCGATGGTGCTCATTTCGGGAGCGAAGCCGGCGTACGCCGAGAGCACGGTGTGCTCGGCATCCTGCCATGTCATCACCCGCTCCGGCTTTTCGGGCAGCGGCGCGTTGCGGTCCCAATAAGCCAGCTTTTCCATGCCCAGCCACTTCGCCTTCAGCGCATAATAGCGGTGTGCGGTGCGGGGATAGGCATCGTGCACGGCGGCGACAAGGGCATCCACCACCTCGCGCTCGACGCGGTTGGCCAAATGCCGGCTGTCGGCGACATCCTTGAAGCCGCGCCAGCGATCGGAAATTTCCTTGTCCTTGGCCAGTGTGTTGGTGATGAGGGTGAACAGCCGGTTGTTCTCTTTGAGGACCTTCGCCACTGCAGCCGCTGCCGCCTTGCGCCGGGCACCATCGGGATTGGAGAGCAGGTTCAACGCCGGTTCGAGAGCCAATGGCCCCGGCTCGCCCTCGACGTCGAAGCGGAGCGCCGTCATCGTTTCATTGAACAACCGGTTCCACGATGCACGCGACGTCGTCGACTTCTCGTGGAAAACCTGTTCCAGTTTTTCCTCAAGCTGATAGGGCTTTTCCTTGGTCAGATCATCGAACCAGGGCTTGTAGTGGCTGAGTGCGGGGTGCTTGAGGGCGGATGCCAGCACAACGGCGTCGATCTGGTTCATTTCAAGTTCGAAAAATACCAAGTCGGTGGTGATCGCGGTGATGTTCTCCTGGATGTCGCCGTAAAACTTTGCGCGCGCGGGATCGGCGGTATTGGCCGCATACAGCAAGCCCGCATAAGATCCCAATTTGCCGATCACATCCGACAATGCCTCGTAGGCTTTCACGGCCTCGGCGAGCTGGCCGCCATCCACGGCCAACGCCTTCAGCTTTCCCTGGTAGCGCGTTTTGATGCCGGAGGCGTCGGTGCGCGCCTTGGCAAGATCTGCTGCTATTTCCGGCGCGTCGGGGGCGGAGTAAAGTGCTGTCAAATCCCACTCCGGCATGGCTCCCAGGTCGGTTTCCTTGGCGGCTGTGCGGGCATCGGCGTTGATTGCAACAGGGATCATGTCAAACTCCAAGGGGATCGAAGAGGCATTGTGCCACCACAACCACTTTTCGGACGGCACGTCAAAAGAGCGATTGTTGCAATGCCGGCGCCTTTATGAACACAAATTTAACTCTCGCATCAGAACGGTATGCGGCCATCCTTCCTTACGACAGGGGTTGGGCGAAAAGGCTTCACAGCGGGGCGTTTCTCAACGTCGTGTTTACTCTTGTCGGGCATGGTCACGGTACAGGGATCGGCCAGTTGCTCCGACCCGATGTAAGCGCGGCGCCTGTCCGGTTCCGCTTGTTGCGTCCCCGTTGAGTAGAGTTCGTGTTCCCATGGCAAAACGTGTCCTGATCGTTGATGACGATCCGATCCAGCGCCGGATTCTGGAAGAGCATATCAAGCGCCTCGGTTATGAAACCAAGACGGCGCAAGGCGGCGAACAGGCGCTGCAGATCCTGGAAGGCCCCGACGGCGCCTCCATCTCCCTGGTGTTTCTCGATCTGGTGATGCCTGGCGTCGACGGACTTGCGGTGCTCGATCGCGTCGGTTCAAAGCCGGGCACGCCGCCAATCATCGTGCAGACAGCGCAAGGCTCCATCGACGCGGCGATTTCTGCCATGCGGGCCGGCGCCATAGATTTCATCGTCAAGCCGGCGAGTGCCGAGCGGCTCGATATATCCATGAAGAGCGCGCTCAAGATCGAAGCGCTGCAAGGCGAAATCACGCGTATCAAAAAGAAGGCCGAAGGTACACTGACCTTCGGTGATCTGGTCATGCGCGGCGAGGCGATGAACCGCGTCATCTCGCTCGGACGGCGTGCGGCGGCGTCGCACATTCCGGTGCTGATCGAAGGCGAATCTGGCGTCGGCAAGGAATTGATCGCGCGCGCCATTCAAGGCGAGAGCGAACGCAAAACAAAGCCGTTCATCGTCGTCAACTGCGGCGCGATCCCGGAAAACCTGGTCGAGAGCATTCTGTTCGGCCACGAGAAGGGCGCGTTCACGGGTGCCGTCGACAAGCGTATCGGCAAATTCCAGGAAGCCGACGGCGGCACACTGTTCCTCGATGAAGTGGGCGAGCTGCCGTTCGATGTGCAGGTCAAGCTGTTACGCGCGCTGCAGGAAGGCGAGATCGATCCGGTCGGCTCGAAAAGGCCGGTCAAGGTCGACTTCAGGCTGATCTCGGCGACCAACCGCGATATGATCCAGCAGGTTCGCGACGGCAAGTTCCGCGAGGATCTCTATTATCGGCTGAACGTGTTCCCGATCTGGGTGCCGCCGCTGCGCGAGCGCCTGGGCGATGTGCCAGAGCTGGCAAGATTCTTCCTCGCCCGTTTTGCCGCCGAAGAAGGCAAGCGCGTCAGTGGCATCAGCGAGCAGGCGATGAAATTGCTTTGCGGCTATAGCTGGCCGGGCAATGTCCGCCAGTTGGAGAACACGGTGTTCCGCGCCGTCGTGCTGTCGGACGGGGCCGACCTCGGCGTCGATGAATTCCCGCAAATCGCGGCTCACGTCGAGGGCTTCAAAGCGTCAGTCCCCGCAGCCCCCGGCAATGTCGTTAAGATGCCGGTGGCGACTGGTCCTGCCATGCTCGGCGCCGATCATCTGACGCCACAGACGATGAGCTTGCCGGCCGGCGGCAGCAAAAGTTCGTTGGGCATTCCGGCAGTCGACGATGCGGGAGATATCCGCTCGCTGGAAGCCGTCGAAGCCGACATGATCCGCCTCGCTCTTGGCCGCTATCGTGGCCACATGACCGAGGTTGCCAAACGGCTGAATATCGGTCGCTCGACGTTGTATCGGAAAATGCGTGACTATGGTCTCGATGAACGCATCCCGGAACAAGTCTAAGCCGCGCGCAACGCCGGAAATCGGCCAGCGAAACCGCCGCTACGACGGTTTTTTGGGGCCGCATTGGCGCCAAAAAGCCACGGTTAGCAGCGAAGCAGACGAACGGCGGCAAAACCGCGCAGAATATGTCTAGGCAGCGCAGCGGCGGCAGACTAGCGTCCGCCAGCGGAAACTCACGCCGATTGTACGGCCTGGGTGAGTAGGAGTTTTGTGATGGTTCGCGTACGTCAATTTGCTTTAGCATCGATCGCCACGCTCGCCGTGACTGGAACATTTGCCACGCGATCGATGGCGGCCGACGATCAGCCCGTGATGATTCCTCCGTCCGCCAATCAAACGGTTGCCGAAGTCCCCGCGGCTGCATCTGCAGCGGCTTCTAATAGCCCCTTATCCATTCAGGTGCCTGTCGTTGAACGCGTCGTCGGCGCACCGACAAAGGATGTGTCGCCGCCGGCACAGGCCGCATCGCAATCGACGTCCGTCGCACCCTCCGTGCCACCAGCTGCGGAAGCGGTTGCGGTTCCGGCACTTAATACATCGACTGAACCTGCCAAAGCCGAGGCCGTTCAATCGGCCCCGGCAGCTTCAACTACTGAAGCAGCGACCGTACCCTCGGTCCCGCCTGCTTTTGCATTAGCGACAGAACTTTCTGAGCGCCTGGCGCGTGATAAATCCGGCGCTCGCGAAGATCGTGATGCTGCACAAAAATTCTATGAAGCCAGACAGGGTGCGCCACTGTGGGTTGTTGCAGGCGGGCTGACTCCTGCAGCGCGCAAGCTGATCGCCGAACTTGGCAAGGCCGGCGATTATGGTCTGCCCGCGGATGCCTTTGCCGTGCCGGCATCGGTTGCTGCGGCTGCGGAGCGCGGTACGCTTGCCGATGCGGAGGCAACACTGACGTTATCCGCGCTGAAATATGCACGCTTTGCCCGAGGTGGCCGGATGGATCCGGCCGCTTTGAGCCGCGCCATAGACCGCAAGGCACAGGTGCTGCCGGCGTCCAAGGTGCTCGACATGCTCGCCACCACTGATCGACCCGGGGCGACCCTGCGCGACTTGCATCCGCGCAATCCTCAGTTCGAAAAACTGCGCCTGAAGTACGTGGCGTTGAAGGCCGGACAGCCAGTGGTCGAAACCCCGCCCGACGCCGTTGCCAGCGAAGGATCGAAAGGGCGGAAAGCAGCCGGGATGCCCGTAGCCAAGGCCATGACGCCGAATGCATTGGAGCGCAAACTGCTCGCTAACATGGAAATGTGGCGTTGGATGCCGGACATGGGCACAACCTATATCCAGCCCAATATTCCGGAATTCACCGTCAGCGTGGTGCGCGACGGCAAGCTGGTGCATAAGGAGCGTATCGTTACTGGCAAGCCGGACACGATGACGCCGATGTTCTCCGACAGCATGCGACTGGTGGTGTTCAAGCCGTTCTGGAATGTTCCCGAAAGCATCAAATACAAGGAATTGCAGCCCGGACTGCTGCGCGGCTCGCCGCTCGAACGAGCAGGCCTGCGCGCCGAAATCAATGGTCGGGTGGTCGATTCAGCGTCCGTCAATTGGGCCGAAGTGGACATGCGCAACGTCCACATTTTCCAACCGCCGGGCGAGGCCAATGCGCTCGGCCGCGTGAAATTTCTGTTCCCCAACAAGCACGATGTCTACCTGCACGATACGCCGTCGAAGAGCCTGTTTGCCCAGTCGGTACGTGCCTACAGCCACGGCTGCATGCGCGTGCGCGATCCGTTGAAACTGGCCGAAGTCATTTTGTCCGCTGATAAAGGCTGGACGCGTGCCCAAGTGGACAAACAGGCCATGAGTGGCCCTGACAATACCGAGATCAAGCTGACGACACCTGTGCCGGTGCACATCACGTATTTCACTGCCTGGGTCGATGACGAGGACAAGCTGCAAACGGTGGCCGATATTTATGGCCATGAAGGCCGCATTCAGCTCGGCCTCGAAGGCAAGGCGCACTTGATCGCCCAACAGCGCGAAGAGCGGTTCACGCCGCCGAGTGCCCAGGAACGGCGCCGGTTTGCCGAACAGCGGCAGAAAAAATCTGATCCGGTCGGCGATTGGGTCAAGAACGTATTTAACTTCTAAAGTCAGCAGTGGCGGCTACGTGGCAACGATGTATCGGCCCGACAGTCCGCTGCCCTGCATGCCATATTTCGCTGATTCATGGTCGCGGTTTGGCAACGCAGGCGTGCGGCTGTTGGTACTGCTTTCGTTGGCGGTCCTGGCACTATCGTCGCTTGCGGGACAGCCGGCGCATGCCGCTTCACGGCCGAAGACGGAGCGTGGAGCCGAGGCCGATAGCCAGTCTCGCCGCGCACGTCTTTCAGCTTCCCGCGCTTGGGCTTACCAACTCCGTATCCACGATCTCGCGCCGCTCGTGGCCTCGGCGGCGGATCTGCTGGTCGTCGACCACGGCTACGCCGCCCGCCACGACGGCAAGATCATGTTCGAGCCCGCCGAGGTCGCCAAGCTCAAGCGGAAGCCAGATGGCAGCCGTCGTCTCGTCATCGCCTACATGTCGATCGGCGAGGTGGAGCAATATCGCTTCTATTGGCAAGGCAGTTGGTGCAGCCGTGCCACCGCGCCGCCCTGGATCGGTGCCGTCAATCCGAACTGGCCAGGCAACTACCCCGCCCGCTTCTGGCACCCCGATTGGCAAAAACTGATACTTGATCCGGCCGGCGGTTACCTCTCGCACATCCAAACGCAAGGCTTCGATGGAATTTATCTCGATCGAACCGACGTGTACGGCGAGTGGAGCCAGGAGCGGCCGAGCGCCGAAGCCGACATGATCGCGTTTCTGTCGGAAATCGGTGCTGTCGCTCGCAAACGAGACCCCGCGTTCCTGATCGTCATGCAGAATGCGGAGGAATTGCTGGTGCACAAGGCGGTGCGTCGCCTGCTCGATGGCGTGGCCAAGGAGGACCTGCTGCATGGCCTGCAGTTTACGGAAGCGGCGAATGATGCGGCAGCGGTGGACAGTGCCGTGACAGATTTGAAGCGGGCGCAAGCCGACGGCCTGCCGGTTTTTGCGGTGGAGTATCTGAGCGATCCGATCAAGATAACCGCGGCCCGTGATCGCCTGCTCCACTTCGGCTTTGTGCCCTATTTCGCGCCCCGCCTGCTCGATAAACTCATGCTACAGCCCGGCGACCAGAGTCCGCTGCCGACGGGTTCTGCGGCGCCGGCTGAGACTATGGCGCGCGCACAGGCGTCGGCCCCGTCGCCGACAACTCCACCGACCGCGTCCCTACCTGCCGTTTCTCTACCCGCCGCGTCTTGGGCGGAAGGGGCGCCGACGTGCCTCCGCGACTGAAAGGCCGCCGACTTCGGCCACTTTCCGAAATCCTGCCATCGCTTTGCCGCATCAGCGCCCACTTGCGGGCGCAGGGCCAGTGTTACAGTCCGTTAACTTCAAGTGGTTAATATTCGTTGGGAATTGTGAGGCGCACAATATGCGCCGAACGGATGACGGGCCGCCAACCCCGGGGGACAACGCGTTGAGTTCTACGTCTTATCCACCGCGGACGCGAGGCCTCACGCGCGCGTTGACCGGTGCCGCTGTACTGGCACTTGCTGTGTTGGCCGGCGCCGGGGAACGCACGCGGGCCGCCGGTGAAACACGTACGCTGACCTTTTTCAATATTCACAACAACGAGACCACGACGATCGATTTCAAGCGGGACGGCCAGTTCGTGGCGGGCGCGTTGGAAAAATTCAATTGGACGTTCCGCGACTGGCGCAAGAATGAACCCACCAAGATGGATCCGGCGCTGATCGATCTGCTCTGGGAAATCCATACCGAGCTCGGCTCGACGCAACCGATCCATATCATTTCCGGCTATCGCTCGCGCGGCACCAACGAAGCTCTCCGTGCCACGGTCGGAGGTCAGGCCAGCGAAAGTCGACACATTCTCGGCAAGGCGGCCGATGTGCATTTCCCCGATGTGCCGTTGAAGGCGCTGCGCTATTCGGCACTGATCCGTGAGCGCGGCGGCGTCGGCTATTACCCCACTTCGGCGATCGAGTTCGTGCATATCGACACCGATCGTGTCAGGCATTGGCCACGCCTGCCGCGCCACGAACTGGCGCTGCTGTTTCCCGACGGACATTCACAGCACCAGCCGGCGGACGGACGACCCATCACGCCGGACGATGTGCGCGTGGCCAAAGTGGAACACCGGGATCTGGCCCGGCAGATCACTGCCTTCTACGATAGCCGCGCAGGCCGCCGTCCGACCATTGCGTTGGCAGGCCTGGAGACGGCAGTGTCGCCGACGCCGACCATGCCTGCGACACAGCCCGCTGCCGGTCCAGTTCGCAGTGGCGTGCAGGTCGCTGCCTACCAACCGCCACAACTGGTCGAGACGCCGCGCATCGTCGACCGACCGTCGCGTTTTGCAGTGCCGACAGCGACCGAGCAGGCGCATCTCAACGATCTGCTGCAACGCGCTTCGTTCACGCCGCAGACGAGCGAGCCGCCGCGGCTGCTGATGGCGCCGCAACCGGTATCGCGTCCGAAGCCGCTGGCGTTGCCGACGACGATGGCATCGTTCGCTCCCATTCCTGACTTGCCGCCGCCACCCGCAGCAGCGCCGCGCGAACCGATGTTCGTCAGCGCGCCGGAGTTCGACGAAGATCATCCGGATGAGCTTTCATACCGTCCGTTTCCCATCGCTCCGCTAATGACAACTACCGCGTCGGCGGACGATCCCGCACTGGCGATCATGACGCATCCGGATTTTGCGCGCACTTTCGATCTGCTCGACCAGACGGGATCGACGGCGCCGATGCGGTTGAGGCCGAGCCTGAAGGTGGCGGAAATGCTGTGGACGCAGCAATTTACCGGCAACGCCGTGAATTTCTCGTCGCTGCAGGATCGGGTGGCAGATGGCACCGCTGCCGGGATCAACAACCGCAAGGTCCGCACGCAGTAGGTCAATCCCCCATGGGGCTAGACTAACTGTCTTTATCCTAGTGCGACAATACTTCCAGTGGTTGCCACAGACTCGCAACGCACCTAGGTTAGCCCGTGCACGGGATGTTTTTCGCGGCGACAACGCTGAGCGTTGCTGCGGCATGAAACTCATTCGGTCATGGGTCGCGACCGAGCTTCGCGATACGGGGGTTATTGCGCTGCCCGGCAGCGCTGTGAGGAGGACAAAGCACATGAGTGTCGTGAAGGAATTCAAAGAGTTTGCGATGAAGGGCAATGTCGTCGACTTGGCGGTCGGCGTGATCATGGGCGCCGCGTTCGGGCCCATCGTCAGCACATTGGTCGATAAGATCATTATGCCGCCAATCGGACTCGCCGTCGGCGGCGCCGATTTCTCGGCTTATAAACTTGTATTAAAAGCCGGCGATGTGGCCGCTAAAGTTCCGGAAGTCTCCATCAGCTATGGCCTCTTTATCAATGCCATCATCAACTTCCTGATCACGGCGGCGGCGATTTTCCTGCTCGTCAAAGCTATCAACGAGATGAAGAAAAGAATGGAAAAGGAAAAAGCGGCCGAGCCGCCGCCAGCCCCGCCGGCATCGGAAGTTTATCTGCGGGAAATTCGCGATGCCTTGACCAAGCGCTAATAGCGCGAAATCGCCAGCATTCTTTCGCGTTCTTTCGACACCGCCGATCCGCTGGGATCGGCGGTTTTTTTATGGCTCAGACCCGAACCAGCTAAAAGTTCCGATGCCAGGCAAAAGATTGCCCGTTCCAATCCTGCGACGAGCGTGATCTATTCGGGGTTGCCGCGCTGCCGCGGTTCGATGAAGGATGATGCTGATGACGATTCCGCTCGAAATCCATTTTCACGGCCTCGATAAGAGCGATGCGATGGAAACACGTGTGCGAGAAAAATTCGCCAAGTTGGAGCGCCATTTCGGGCGCATGAGTGGCTGCCGCGTGGTTCTGGAGGCGCCACACCGCAATCCGGCCAAAGCGAAGGTATTTCAGGTCAAGATCGAGATTTCGGTCAAAGGCGGCAAGCCGATCATCATCAACCACGAGCGCGAGGGCGCACATGCCAACGAGGATCTGGGCCTGACTATTCGCGACGCGTTCGATGTGGCGCTGCGACAAGTCGACGAGGCGTCAAGCCAGATTGCAGGCCGGGGGCGCACAGAACAAAACCGACGCCGGCCGCACGTCGAGCCCACCATCGAAGAATGACCACATAACGCCATTCACTGGCCCGATAGCGCACCGAGAAAGCGCTTCATCTGGCTCTCGCGGTCGGGGGCAATGCCGAGCGCACGTCGGTCGGCACGGGACTGTGCCTGAGACTTGCTGGCCGTATCAATGATCGCTACCTGCGCTTCGTCCATGGCCGAGCCTATCGGCCGGTAGTCGGTCGCATCTTCACTGCCGTCGACCCATTTGACGGCCGAGGCCCGTTCAACCCGAGGCAAACGACCGCCGCGTTCGACGTGATGATCAATCAGTGGCAGCGGCGGCAAGCGCGCCTCGATCAGCGACGGTTGAGGTTTACGGGAAATGATCACGACTTCGGCCTCGGCGATGCCGATGGCCTCGCGGCCGAACTGTGTCGATGCCGCGTCGTCGTCCGCTTGGTCGATGTCGAGGGCGGCGCGGGTCGTAATAACCCGGGTCGGACGTGTTGGCTCGTCGCTTGGTTCGGGTGCCGCTTGATACGGTGCTATGTTTGAGATGCGCTGACTGACGCCATTGTTGTCATGCCGTTGCAGCGTTGGTATTCGTGCGGCAAGTGCCGCGTTCACCGGCGCTAGGTCGAGTTGCGGCACAAAAGGATTTGCCACGACTAATTCGGCAAGCGGTACGGCTTCTGCCGGATCTGCCGACGATGTTGCCGGACCGTCGCTGGGCACGGCAATGAGCGGCGCTAAAATTTCGGTTACAGGGGAGTAGGTAAGGCCGTGGATCTCGGTCTGCAAATTGGCTTCGCCAGGCATTCCGGCGGCGAGACAGCCCCTTGCCGCATCGATGAATTGCCAAGCCATGAATGACGGTTCTGCTGCCAACGAGCGCGTCAATCGCGCACGCAGCACATCGCTTTCAATCACGTCGAACCACTCACCGGCCTCCTCTCGTGCCTGCAATTGTCGGAGCGCGCGCCAGTCTTCGTTGCGATCGAGGATCAGTTCAAGCTGCTGTTGCGCCAACCAAAGCGTGACCGAAGGATCATCGAGCGGGGGAGATTTGCGGCCATTGGAACTGGCTGCGTCACCGCAGATCGGATCGGGATTGGATAGTGGCTCGTTCTGCTGATGGTGCAGCACTGGGATACTCCAAACCGGACGGCGCTGCCGCGGCGCCGGTCCAACTTCAACCCCTCTGCACCAGGACGATAGGAAATTACCCCGTTGAATGCAATGTGGCTCTTGACCAATGACGACGCCGTCGGCATTGCAGGAGTCGTGCCGTGTGCACCTTGCCTCAGAACCCGCATCGTTTCGTGCGCGTTGACGAGCCGAAGCCGAATTAAGCCGGCGCCCACAATCTGCCTTGAAAGGCGCACGATGCATCAGGTTCGCGCGGTACGGAACGCCCTTTATGAGCTGTTTGCCGACAGCGGATTTTCCATGGCAGGTGCGGTCGCGTTTTCGTTTGTGCTCTCTTTGTTCCCGTTTTGCATATTTCTCGGCGCCTTTGCCGGCTACTTCGGCGGCGAGGCGCTGGCGCGCGCGGCGGTGGCGGAATTGTTCCATGTCTTGCCCGGTCCGGTCGCTTCGGCAATCGAACCGGAGGTGCTGTCGGTGATGGGACGTAGCCGCTTCGGGCTGTTGACGATCGGCGCGCTGGTGGCGCTATTTTTTGCCACGAGCGCAATCGAAAGCCTGCGCGCAGCACTCAATACCGCCTACCGGGTGAAAGAAACCAAAAGCTATCCTGAATGCATTCTACAGAGCGGCTTTCTGGTTCTGCTCAGTGCGCTTGGCATCCTGGCGATGGCTTGGGGCGTGATCGTCGGGCCGGCGCTTGCCGAACGGTTCAAGCCAAGCTGGCTATCGCTTATCTCGCAGGGCGGCGTGGTCGCCTTCGTCGTGCGATACGTCATCGTCATCTCGGCCATCGGCGCGCAACTGCTGGCCTATCATTTATTTCTGGCCGCTGGAAATCGCCGCATAACGGATGTGTTGCCCGGCGTCGCACTGAGCATTGCGTTGTGGATCATCGAAGCCAACGTGTTCACCTCCTGGCTGCGGGTCAACGACTACTCGAGGTTTTATGCGGGGCTGACGCAAGTGATGAGCGCGTTGGTTTTTTTCCAAATGGCGGCCATTATCGTTATCCTGGGCGCCGAAGTTAACCGTGCCGTTGCCGACGTGCGTGGCGGACGCCTCGAGGGCCTGGGCGGTGACAGCTCAGCCGTCGATCAACACGCGCGTTAGGGCTCGATGACGCTCAATTGCGCGGGGCAGGTCAAGCGTCGTCATGGTGTAGTCGCGTACCACGGGCCGGCCGTTGACGATGACAGTTGCTGCCTTCTGCGGGCCGCAGAATATCAACGCGGCCACCGGATCCCAATCGGCGCCAGTGGTTTCGATTGTGCCGAGTTCGTAGAGCGCGAGATCGGCGCTCATGCCCGGCGCGAGATGACCGATGTCGTCCCGGCCGAGCACGCGCGCGCCGCCGCGGGTCGCCAACTCGAGGGCTTGTCGCGCGCTCATGGCGCCGGCGCCATGCTTCACCCGCTGCAATAGCATCGCCTGCCGTGCCTCGTTGAGCAGATGGCCGCTGTCGTTGGATGCCGAACCGTCAACGCCCAAACCCACGGGAACGCCAGCCTTGAGCAAGGCACCGATCGGCGCGATCCCGCTGCCCAGCCGCATGTTCGAGCACGGGCAGTGCGCTATCCCCGTGCCAGTGCGTCCGAACAGTGCGATCTCGGATGCATCCAACTGCACGCAATGGGCGTGCCACACGTCATCGCCAACCCAGCCGAGTTGCTCGGCATAATCGCCCGGACGCACGCCGAAGTGTGCCAGACTGTAATCGATATCCTCGACATTTTCGGCGAGATGGGTGTGCAGCCGCACACCCTTCTGCCGCGCCATGATCGCGGTGTCGCGCATCAATTCGCGGCTGACCGAGAAGGGCGAGCAGGGCGCCAGCGCCACATGCAGCATGGCGTGCCGCCGCGGGTCGTGGAAGCGGTCTATTACACGTTCGCAATCTTTGAGTATCGACGGTTCGGCTTCGGTAAGCACGTCCGGGGGCAAGCCGCCTTTCGACACACCGATACTCATGGAACCGCGGGTGGCGGTAAAGCGAATGCCGATCTCGGTAGCGGCCTGGATCTCGTCGTCGAGGCGACTGCCGTTGGGGAACAAGTAGAGATGATCCGACGACGTGGTGCATCCCGTCAGCATCATCTCGGCAAGCCCGACGGTGACGGCGGCATGGACATGCGCCGGTGTCAATCGCGTCCAGATCGGATAGAGCGTCTGCAGCCACCCGAACAGCGGCGCATCCTGGGCTGCCGGCACCGCCCGCGTCATCGATTGCACGAGATGGTGGTGCGTGTTGATCAAGCCCGGCAGCACAACGTGATCGTGGGCGTCGATGATATCATCGGCCATGGCTGGGAGATCGGCGGTCGCGCCAACCTGCACGATGACACCATCACGGGCGAAAATGGCGCCGCCGCGAATTTCACGCCTTGCGTCGTCCATGGTGACGAGAACAGCTGCATTCCGGATCAGCAGTGTCGGCATGGCGTTCCGTGCATTTCATTTAATGACGAATTGACTGAAGAAGGCCCAGATTTCTTCGGCGCCTTCGATATCGCGGTTGCGCGGTCCGAGCATCGCCTCCAGCACGAAGGCCGTCGAATGCGACGGCATCTGGTGGCCGCCGTTTTCGACGCGATAGACGACCACTTGATTAGCCGGAGGACATTTATAGCTGATCCGCTCGACTTTCGTGCCGTTGCCCGACGAACGCGGCGGCAACCACTGACGTTGCGGGTCTGCGGCACAGCCATTCAGCGCGCGCCAGAACGCCGCTGTCTGTGCAGTGCTCAGAAAGCTGCCGGGTTTGCCGTCGTAGGGGATCAATCGATCGGCGGTGCCGTTCATGATCAGCATCGGCACCGGCCGACTCGGCCGGCATTTCCGTGCCGAGCTGTCTGGCATGTTGGCGATCACTGCTGCGCCTGCGGCGAAAAGGGCTGTTCGATCGCACAGCAAGCGATAGGTCATCATGCCACCGTTGGATATACCGGTGACGAAAACGCTGCGCCGATCGGCGATGCCGCGCGTGATCAGATGCTCGACCAACTCCGTCAGAAATGCCACGTCGTCGATACCGGAAGCCGGTTTGCGGCCCATGAACTCTGCTGGCGACCGTCCGTCGTTCCAGGCGCGGTTGGTGCCATCCGGAGCCGCGACAACGATCTGCTGCGCCGCTGCAAGTTTGTCCCAACCAGCGTATTTGAGGAATTGGGCGCCCGTTCCCATATTGCCGTGCAGTGCAAGTATCAACGGGCGTGGCTTGCCCGTGCTCGCTCCGATCAACTCATAGCTGCGCTTGACGCCGCCAACGTCGATGGTCTGCGTTTCGGCCGCGGCGTAAAGCGGAAAAATCAACGTCGCAACAAGGCATAGCACTGCCGCGCAGCCATGCGTGAGTTGACGCACGTTCATGTTGCATCTTTCCGGCGCTGCATCATCAAGGTCATTTCGCCAACCTGCACCGATACGTTGGATTGATTGAAAACTTCCAAACGCAGCACGACGATGCCGCGCGCCGGATTGCGCGTCGGGCGCTTACTGACAAGCGAAACCATAGCGTGGATGGTGTCGCCGATTTTGACGGGGGCCGAAAAACTCCATGTCAAACCAAGCAACCCGTGCGTCGTGCCATCGATCAAGTTCTGCTGGCTCATGAGGCCGATCGCCATCGCCAACGTCAACGGACCGTGCGCGATGCGTGTCTGGTAAGGCGTGTCGGCGCAGTAGGCAGCGTCGACGTGCAGGGGATTGAAGTCTCCGACCAAGCCGGCGAATTGCGTGATGTCGCCCTCACCCACCGTGCGGCCGCGGGTGAGGATGGCCCGCGCCGGGTCGAAATCCTCGTAGTAAAGCCCCATTTGAAAATCCCGTTGAATTGCTGGCTTATTCGGCCGAACTTCGATTGTGGGCCGACGCCTAGCTTTTTGTCTTATCGCGCGATTTATCGGATAAGAGCGTCACACTTATCCGATCGCACTCTAGGGATCATCCCATGCGCGACTATCCCCTGCAACAGCGGACCATCGGCCACCTGCTTGCCGACAAGGCGGCAACGCTTGGCGACAAGACCTGTCTGATCTGGGGCGCGCAACGTTGTTCCTACGCTGACATTCACCTGGCCACCAATCGTGTGGCCAACGGACTGCTTGGGCTGGGGATCGGAAAATCCGACCATGTCGCTGTGCTGCTGGGCAATCACCCAGAGTTCCTGCAGACGGTGTGGGCGTTGGGGAAAATAGGTGCGGTAGCCGTGCCGCTCAACACGGCGGCCAAGGGCGATTTGCTCAGATATTTCCTGGCGCAATCCGATGCCACATGGATCGTCGTCGAAGCTGAATTCGCCGAGCGCGTCGCCCAAGTGCTGCCCGACCTCAGGGGTGTGCAGGGGGTGATTTGCCTGGGCGAACCGGGGATGCTTGCAGATGTGAAAACCACACTTGTCGATTTCCGACGAGTGCAATCGGGCGCCGATAATGCACCACCAACAGACGCCGTCGCATTCAGCGATCCGGCGCTGATCATCTATACGTCCGGCACCACCGGGCCCTCCAAGGGCGTGGTGAGCCCGCATGCGCAAGGCATCAATATCGGACGGTATTGTGCAACCCAGTACGGCTACACGGGCGATGACGTGCTGTACGTTTGCCTGCCGCTCTTCCACGTCAACGCGCTCTGGTACTCATGCAATGCAGCGCTGTGGGCGAATGCGACGATCGCGTTGGCACCGCGCTTTTCCGCCAGCCGTTTCTGGGACGACATCTGCCGCACCGGCGCGACGCAGTTCAATGCCCTCGGCGTGATGGCGTCGCTGCTGTTGAAACAACCGCCAAGCGACGCCGAACGCCGGCACAAAGTGCGCCAGAGCATGGTGGTGCCGTTGTCCAAGCAGGCGTTCGCAGACTATGCCGCACGCTTCCGATTGAAGGTCACGTCGCTATTCGCGGCCACAGAAACGTTCGCTGTCACCATCTACCGGCCGGACGAACCCGATGATAAAGCTGCGTCCGCCGGTCATCCGTATGGGCTTGCCGAGGTGGCCATCGTCGATGACGATGATCAGCTATTGCCTGCGGGCAGCGTCGGCGAAATCCTGGTGCGGTCGCGCGAGCCTTGGATCGGGATGCTCGGCTATTACAAAATGCCGGACGCGACAGTGGCGGCGAACCGCAATCTTTGGTTCCATACCGGCGATCGGGGCTATCTCGATGCTGACGGGTACCTGTGGTTCGTCGACCGCAAGAAGGAATCGATCCGCCGTCGCGGCGAAAATATTTCGGCTTATGAAGTGGAAATGCTGATTGCCAAGCACCCGGACGTGCAGGAGGTCGCGGCCGTGGCCATTGCCTCCGACGTCAGCGAGGACGACGTCATGGTCTATGTCGTCGTTAAACCCGGGGGCACGTTGACCGAGCCGGCGCTGATCGACTTCTGTAGCCGCAACATGAGCTACTTCATGGTGCCGCGCTATATCGCCTTCATCGACCAGTTGCCCAAGACGGCGAGCGAGAAAATCGAAAAATACAAACTCAAGCAGATGGCTGAGCGTGATCGCGACGCGCTGTGGGACCGCGACAAGGCCGGCATCAAGCTCAGTCGGTAAAGGCTGCGCCGCGCCGGTCAGGGAATTTCCATGCCTTTGGCTTTGAGAACGGCGTGGGCTGTGTCGCTGCCGAGGAACTTGATGAGTGCAGCAGCCCCAGCGGGCTGTTGCGCCGCCGAACTGAGGCCCGCTGCATAGACAGTATAATTCTGAACGGCGGCCGGTAGCGGACCGACCAGTGTTGCGCCCTGCACTGGCAGGATCTCGCTGATCTGATGCACGGCCATCTCCACTTCGCCGCGGGCGACCAGTTCGGCCACGTAGCCACCCGGCTGCAGCTTGGCTTTTGCGCGCACGACGTCGGCGATCCCGATCGTCTCAAGCAGCTTGTCAAAATAGATGCCGCTCGATCCGCCGGCCTTCGGATCGACATAGGTGACGGAGCGCGCATCCAGCAATGCTTTCTTCAAAGCGTCGACGGTGGAAATGTCCGGCAGAACGGCGCCGGCGCGAACGGCAACACCGATACCCACCTTGGCGATGGCCACCTTCGAGCCGGGCACGATTTTTCCCTGCTTGACGAGATCGTCGAGTGCCGCCGGTGCAATGATGGTCACGTCAAACACTTCGCCGTCGGCGATGCGCTTGGCGAGCGCGCCGACCGTGCCGTTGTCGATCGACAGACGATGTCCGGTCTGATTTTCGAAATCGGGCGCAAGAGCCGTGACCACCGATTTCATGGCACCGGCTGCCAGCACCTTGATATCGGCAGCCTTGGCCGGCACGACGGCGAGGGCGAGCGCCGCGCCGATCGCTAAAATCTTGCCGTGGATCGTCATCAGAATAGTCTCCCGTTTGCTGCACGCGCCGAGACTACGGTGCGGCTCGGGTCGTGTGAAGCACATTAAAATTAGGGTGTTGGTGCACTGTTGAAAGGTTGCAGTTGAGGCACCCCCACCCGGAACGCCTAAGCGATAGCTCGGCCATAAGCACGAGGCGACGATTGAGCAGGCCGAGCTATCGCCAAGGCGTTCCGCCCTCCCCCATCGAGGGTGAGGAAGAAAGTGGGTGTAGCCGTTATGTCAGCCGTCGCGGCCGAGATGGCTGATGAGATCGGCGACCGGCTTGACCACGTAACTCAGGATCGAGCGCGATTGCGTCTCGATGTAGACCTCGGCGGGCATCCCCGGCACCAGCTTGTGATCGCGACCGAGCTTCGCCAGTTCTTCCGCCGGCAATTCGATTTGCACCTGATAGTAGGGCTTGTTCTGCTGATCCTGATCCTTGAGTGTCGATGGGGAAACTGTGGTTACCAGGCCCTCGAGCCGCGGCGTCGATTTCGCATTGAACGCCGGGAATTTCACTACGGCGCTTAGTCCGCCACGGACCTTGTCGATATCCGCCGGTTGGATGCGCGCCTCGATGATGAGCTTCTCGTCGTCGGGCACAACTTGCGCGATGGCGCTTCCTGGGGCGATGACACCACCTTCGGTCGACACCGCCAGCGCGTTGATGCGACCGGGGCGCGGGGCGCGAATTTCCGTGCGCGCCAGTTTGTCCTCAAGGGCTGCAAGCGTCTCGTTAGCTTCGGTGAATTGGGTCAATGCCTTGCGCAACTCTTCAGCCACCTGGGACTGAAAATCCTTATCGCTCTGGTTGAGCTTGAGGGTGGCTTCGGTCATGGCCGACTTGGCTTTTTCGACTTCGGTGAGCAGGCGTCCGACCTCGCCTGTCAAGCGCGCCTGATCGCGTTGCAGGGGACCGAGGCGCGCCTGATTGACAAAGCCTTTTTCGTAGAGCGGCAGCACGCCTTTCAATTCACGCGACGTCAACTCCAATTCCCGTTGTCGCGATTCCAATTGCTGTTGCATGCCGCCAAGATCATTTTTCAACTGCTCGACGCGCTGCTTGAGCACGCCCTGCTCGCCCTGACGACCCGTGCGCCGTGCAGTGAACAGCGCGTGTTGCGCCTCGAACATGCGAATTGTCTGAGGGTCCAGTTGTTGGGCTGCCGTCAGTGCTTCCGGCAACATGAACGTCGGTTTGCCGTCGCGCTCGGCTTCCAGGCGCAAGCGTTGTGACAGCGCGTCCAAGGTGCGGCCGCGCGAAACGCCGACGTTAGCGCGCACCTGCGTGTCGTCGAGCTTGATCAGGACGTCGCCTTCCTTGACGAGGTCACCGTTCTTGACCAGTATTTTCTGCACGATGCCGCCGTCGAGATGTTGCACGGTTTTGGTGCTGCTTTCCACGGTCACCGTGCCGGAGGCCACCACCGCGCCGTTGATCGACACGAAGCCGAACAGCGCGGTGACGATGGCCAAGCCGATGAGAACGGTGCGCCCGAAGGCAATCCACGGTTCCGTCGACGGCCAAAGCTCCGTCATCGCTTCGAGACTTGGCGGCGGGTTGGCATGTTGCGGCAGCGCTGGAGCGTGCATCGCGACTGAGGTTAGTGCCGACATCTATGCTTACTCTTATGCTGTCGCAGGTTGCTGTGAACCCGTGTGCTGCTGCGAGCGCGGTTCGACGTTCGGCTTTGACGCAACCGCCGCCGGCTGAGCCGGCGTCGCCCCGTTGATAGTGGCCAAAACTTCGGCGCGCGGACCAAAGGCTTTCTGCACGCCACGCTCGAGATACAGCAGCAGATCGGCTTGCTGGATGGCTTGCACGCGATGCGACACGAAGATGATGGTCTGGCCACGTTTGCGCATGCCGTCGATGGCTGCTGCCAAGGCAACGTCGCCAGCGCGATCGAGATTAGCGTTGGCTTCGTCGAGCACCACCAGAGCCGGATTGCGGAACAGCGCTCGGGCCAGCGCGATACGCTGGCGTTGCCCGCCGGACAAGTGCGTGCCAAATGCACCGAGCTCGGTTGAATAGCCCTTCGGCAAGGACATGATCAGCTCGTGAGCGTGAGCTGCGGTCGCGGCCGCGATGATTTCGTCGTCGGTGGCGTCTAAGCGGAAGCGGCCGATGTTCTCGCGCACGGTGCCAGAGAACAGCTCCATGTCCTGCGGCAGATAGCCGATGTGCTGGCCGAGGGACTCGCTGTCCCAACGGCCGAGCTCGACGCCGTCCAGCTTGATGCTGCCACCGACGGGCGGCCAGAGCCCGACCAGCGACCGCGTCAGCGACGATTTGCCGGAGGCGCTCGGACCGATCACGGCGAGCATCTGGCCGGGCGCCACCTGAAACGAAACGGCATTGAGGATAAGTTGCTTGCCGCCGGGTGCCGCCACACGCAGGCCGGCAACCTCGAGCAAGCCTTTGGGCTGCGGCAGCGCCATGGCGCGCGCGACGGGCGGCACCGTTACAAGCAAGGCTTCGAGTTTTTTGTAGGCGTCGAGCGCCTTGAGCGAACTGCGCCAGTGGGTAATGACTTGCTCGACCGGCGCCAGAGCGCGACCGAAAATGATCGTCGCGGCGATGATCGCGCCGGAGCTGATCTCACCCTTCAGCGCCAGTGCCGCGCCGATCGCGAGCATGCCAGATTGCAGCAGCAGACGCAGCGTTTTCGACATCGAGGAAATGCCGCCGAGCACGTCGGAGGCATAGACCTGCCAGGCGAGCGCTTCCTGATTGAGCTTCTGCCAGCGCTGGCGATAGGCGCCGATCATCCCCATGGCGGCAATGGCTTCGGCGTTACGCTGGCCGGTCTCGGCCATTTCCATACCACGCACGGCGGACTTCTGGCTTTCGAGCAAGGGCGCACGCGAACGGGAGTCGCTGAGATAGGCGGTCAGCAGCAGCAAGCAGCAACCGCCCAGCGCCGCAAGCCCCAAGGTCCAGTGCGTTGCAAAGATGACCAACAAATAGACCGGTGCCCACCAGACGTCGAAAAAAGTCATCGGCGCGGGACCGGCGACAAACGTGCGGAGCGTGTCGAGATCACGCAGGGCTGCGGTGGGCGATCCCGTAGCGCCGATGCTCGATTTCAATGCGGCTTCGAAAATGCGGTCGCCGATGCGTTGATCGATCTCGATGCCAATGCGGGTGATGATCCTGGAGCGGACGAGTTCGAGGATGCCGATGACCGCGTAGACCGCCGTGGTCAAGCCCAGCAAGGAAATCAGCGTCGGAATGCTGCCGGAGGTCATGACGCGATCGTAGACCTGCAGCATGAACAGCGGCCCGGCCATCATCAGAATATTGATGACGCAGCTGAACCAGCCTACTGCAGTGATCGCGCGCCGGCTGGCGTTGAGGGCCAGCCACAGCTCGCCCTTCTTGGTCAGCTTATGAACTGGCGGCGGCATCAGCGCGGCAGGCGGCTCGATAGTATCGAGTGGGGCAAGTTGTACTGGCGCGCCAACCATTGCCGCGGGGGAGGCTGTTGGAGACGAGGCAGACTTGGCCCGTAGCGCAGCTGGCGTCGGCGCGGTGGTGCCGTCCGCTTGCGAAAGACGCACGCGACGCGGCTTGATCTGCTGCGGTTCAGTCGTCGGGGCCGCAGATTGCTGTTGGATGCGCGCGGATCGAGCGGTTGGCGTAACGGGCGGTGCAGAGGACGTCGGCTGCGACAGGACTTGTGGCCGCGACAGGATTGGGGGCTGGTTCGCCGAATGGGCGGCATCGGCAGTTGTTTGGGTCGGCGGGGCCTCGATAGGAGGCGTGTGTTGCTCGGCGATCATGGCGGCGACCGGCGAAGCGGTAGACGCCGGCGGGCTAGCTCTTGTCGCATCAACTTCGGGAATCGACGGACTTACAGTGGGCGCATCGATTGCTGGCTGCGCACTCGGCATCGGGCAGGCCGGCCGCGCGATGGCGGGCTCGGTTGAAGCTTCAGTTGATGCGTGGGGGCGGGAGAGCGGCAGGGGCGTCGGACGGTCGCCATCCTCGTGACGCCAGCGACCAACGATGGCCCTGAGGCGACGCGCATTTTCCGACAGCACGGCATCGATGCCGTCAGCAGCAATGCCGGCGTCATGGGAGGAACGTTCGAACGGCGGCGACGGCGCAGCGGAACCCGGCACGTGTTTGGCCTCAAGACTGACTTCGGAAAGGGTTGGAACGTCTTTCCGAACAGCAGCACGATGGAGCAAAGAACAAAGGCGCCCCGCGCGTCGACCGACCCCGGAACCATCCTTTGCGCAGGCTTATTGCCGTCGACCTGCGGACATCGAGGCGTCCGCCGTGCCTAACCGGCAACATTGCCCGGACTTTGCACGCGGCATGGTGAGTTTTTGATTAAATGCACGGGCGGGACGTATACAAATCGACATCGGTTTTTAGATTTCTGCGACCCGATACAAGTTTGATGGACAGATCTGCCCGTTTAACCAATCGTTAGGCATACTCTGCGCTAATGTCAGAAAGTCTGCTGCCGCTTCGGGTCGCTTCGGTTCTAGCGGAATCGCGAAACGCCCTTTGCGCTTCAGTTCGTCGTGCTTCTTGACGGAAAACTGCTGCACACCTCGAATTGACATCCGGGGCAAGGTTTATTCGGAAGCACTCTAAGGGAGTGAAATATGCAACTGTCCTCATTGATTGCCACGGTCGCGGTCGTGGCCAGCCTGGGTGCTGCGATGCCCGCACCGGCGCAGGCGTTCGGTTCGGATCCGTTCGTGGCGCCGGAGGGACGGGATCTGCCGCTCGGCGCCCGTCGTTGGGTTGGACGAGGCGATTGCGCGGGACAGTCGACGATGTGCGACGATCCCTACGCTTACCGCTACGTCCGGCGCGCGTGGTATCCGGGCTACAACACCGGCTATTGGGTGCCTGCCGAAGACATGCGCAACCGGTACCGCTATTCCTATACGGGTCCCAAGTATCGTTATCATCCGGCTTGGGGCATCGACAAAGACCTGCAAACTCGCGAGCATGGTTACGACCACGCGCCATTGAAATAGGCGGCCTTATTGGCCTGCGTCGCGGCGCGAGCGAGAATACCGATCTGAATTAAAGGGTGAATGTGGCTGCTGCCGCATTCACCCTTTATTCATTTGCCAACCGGTTGAATGGCTTAGTACGATCAAATGAGCAGCGTTGCCGAAACTTGGACCACTGCAGTTCGTATTTACCTTCTGGGTCGTGCACAGAAAGTGCCGGTGCCGGTCCCGGACGCTAAGGCCAAAAGCGGTGTGCAAGCGCCGAACTGGCGGCAGGCGATGTTTGCAAGCCCATGCACGCATGGCAGCGGCACGAGAAACAAACGCCGGTAGATGTGTCGTACGCATCTTTGGCGCACATTGGAGGTCGCCCATGATCAAGATCGGCATGATGCAAACAGGCCTGATGAAAGCTGCGATATCGCTGACGGTGGCCACTACGCTTGCGCTCGCCGCCCTAAGTGCAACGCCTGAACCTGCCGAAGCCCGCCGCGGTGGCGTCGGACTTGGTATCGCTGCCGGCATTATAGCAGGCGCTGCCATCGGCAGCTACGCGTATGGTTATCCGTCGTATTATCGCTATTCCCGCTACTATGCCTACGACGGGGGTTGCTACGCTGGACCGCGCCAGTGCAGGCGCACGGGTGGCTTTTGCGACTACAATCGGTTTGGCGACTATGTCTGCCGCGGCGGCGTGGTGCGTTGCTACCGCCCGACACTCTGCGACTGATCCAGGCTGAAAGCGAAGGCGGTCGGCCTGAACGCGATCATTTCTAGTGAGATCGAAGTGTGAGCGAACTTTCGTGCACGCTCACACCTTCGCTAGTTATCGAAGACGGTCACCGCTTGCCGCGCGCGGGCACCTTGGCTGGCGCGTCCGCATCGGGCAATACGCCGTCCGCATCGGGGCCATCTTCGGCTTCCTTGGCTTCCTCGCCCTCGGGCGCGGCCAGCAACATATCGGCGACGCCCGCGTTGCTGCGGATGGCCCGCTCAATCTCGTTGGAAATCTTCGGATTATCTTTCAAAAATGTTTTCGCATTTTCGCGGCCCTGGCCGACGCGTTCGCCTTTATAGGATAGCCAGGCGCCCGATTTTTCAATGATATTGGCTTTCACGCCGAGGTCGACCAATTCGCCCATTTTTGAAATGCCGACCCCGTACATAATGTCGAATTCCACCTGCTTGAACGGTGGCGCCACCTTGTTTTTGACCACTTTGACGCGTGTCTGGTTGCCGACCGCCTCGTCCTTGTCCTTGATCTGGCCGATGCGGCGGATATCCAGCCGCACAGATGCATAAAATTTCAGCGCGTTGCCGCCCGTCGTCGTTTCCGGGTTGCCGAACATGATGCCGATCTTCATGCGGATCTGATTTATGAAGATGACCATCGTCTTGGACTTGGAGATGGAGCCGGTCAGCTTGCGCAGCGCCTGACTCATCAGGCGTGCCTGCAGGCCGGGCAAGCTGTCGCCCATTTCACCTTCCAGCTCCGCCTTCGGTGTCAGTGCCGCCACTGAGTCGATGACCAGGATATCGATCGCCCCCGAGCGTACCAGTGTGTCAGTGATTTCCAGCGCCTGCTCACCGGTGTCCGGTTGCGAAATCAGCAGGTCCTCGACCTTGACGCCCAGCTTGCGAGCATAGACCGCATCGAGCGCGTGCTCGGCGTCGACGAAGGCGCAAACGCCACCTGTCTTCTGCGCCTCGGCGATGCAGTGCAGCGCCAAAGTCGTTTTGCCAGAACTTTCCGGCCCATAAATTTCGACGATCCGCCCGCGCGGCAAGCCGCCGATGCCCAACGCGATATCCAAGCCGAGCGAGCCGGTTGAAATGGCCTCGATGTCGTGGGAGCGATCGTTCGCCCCGAGCTTCATGATCGAGCCCTTGCCGAACTGCTTCTCAATGTGCTGCAGCGCCGCTTCAAGTGCTTTGTTCTTGTCCATGCCGCCCCCTTGGACCACGCGCAAGTCCGGCGCGGCCTTCAATTTTTTAAGCTCGTCCGACTCGAACATGTGACGCCCCTTATTTCACGAGTTGCAGATTCAGGCAATCAGTTAATGTACCTCTTTTGTTCTCATTTCGCAAGAGCGCTCTAACAATATGTGGATAAATATTTTTAGGGGTCGTGTTTCAGTTTCGTTCGGGGCACGCGCAACAGCGTGCTGAACGGTCGTCACTTTGGTTCGCACATCAATGGCCGGCGATGCCAAATTCGCTAAAAGGAATGAACGAAACGAGGTCGCCTGGGCGCACACCGGCAATATCTTCGGCCACGTCGATGAGGCCATCGGCGGCGCGGAGGCCGGAGATCAGGCCGGACCCGTCGCGGGCGAATTTCTCGACGGCCATCGTGCCATCCTGCGCGACGAGCACGCCACGCCAGAACTCGCGCCGTCCGATCTTTCGCTGGGGCATCGCGAATGCCGCCGGCAGGAGCCAGCGCCTGGGTTCGCGCCAGTGTCCGCCGCTGAGTGTCCGCAGCATCGGAAAAACATACATCAGGAAGCAGACGAAAACCGCGACGGGGTTGCCGGGCAGGGCAACAATTACGCAATCGCCGATCTGGCCGAAGGCCATGGGCCGCCCTGGTTTGATGGCAATCTGCCACAAATGGCGCTTGCCCAGGCGATCGAGGGCACGCACCAGATAATCTTCTTCGCCCTGGCTGGCGCCACCGGATGAAATGACAACGTCGTAGGTGCTCGACGCCGCCGATAACTGCGCTTCAAGGGATGCGGCCGTGTCGTCTGCCACGCCGACGATCGTCGCGTCAGCCCCCGCCATCCGCGCCAAGCCCAGCAGCATCGGCGCGTTGGCGTCATAGACTTGCCCGACACCGAGGGGTTGGCCGGGGGGGGTGACCTCGTCGCCACTGGACAGAATCGCCACCCGCAAACGGCGATAAACCTGAGCTTCGGCAAGGCCGATGGAGGCCAGTGCGGCCACGTCCTGCGGCCGCAAAATCGACCCGACGCCGATCAAAGTCGAACCGGCCGCCACATCCTCGCCGGCGCGGCGCACGTTGGCACCGCGCTTCAATCCGAGGGGAATGCGCACGCGCGACCGGGTCGACTGGTCCAGTCGTTCGCAATCCTCCTGCATGGCGACGGTGTCGTGGCCATCAGGCAAGACCGCGCCGGTGAAGATGCGCACGGCGGTTTGTGTCGGCGCGGAAGTGGCGAGGGGATGACCTGCTGCCGCGCGACCATCGATGGGCAATCCGTCGCCGGCAGCTGTTGCGGCATCCACGTTGGCGAACGAATAACCGTCGACGGCCGCGTTGGTGTGAGCGGGTACCGGTGACGCGGCAATCGCCGGCTCGGCGAGAATACGCCCGTGCAGTTCGGCCAACGGCACACGCTCGATGCCGGTTACGACGGATATACGCGCGCGCAACAGCGCCAGCGCATCGGCATGGCTGATGCGGTCGCGGTCGGTCACGAAACAATCGTCGATCAGCTTGCGGGTCATCGTCCAAGTCTAGCTGATGGGCGGCGGCGCAGCCACTCCCCCGGGCAGGAATCGCTTTCACGTGGTGCGTCGGATTGGGCCACCGCGCACGTGAAGTTGCGCCGATGGCGAGAGGGGCCCGCCGGGCATCAGCGGACGGTCGGGCCAGTGGCCGAGGCTTTTGACGCGGTCGTACATGACGATGGCGCCTGCCATCGCCACGTTGATGCAGAAGCGCGTGGGAATTTTTACCACATGCTTGCAGCGGGCAAGCAGCGGCGCTGACAGAGATCCCATCTCCGGGCCCAGCACATAAGCCGCGCGCAAGGGATGCTTGAACGACGGCAGGTCGACCGCAGTGTCAATCAACTCGATGCCGACGAGCACACAGCCCTGCGGCAGCGCCATGTCATCGAGACCGGCCCAGTTGTAGTGCGGCAAATGCAGACGCCCTTTCGACGTATCGGCGAAAGCCTCGTCCTTGAGATAGGTGGCGCCGACCGTGAAAGTGAAGCTGGCGCCGAACCCGTGCGCGCTGCGCATGAGATTGCCGAGATTGAGCGTCTTGGACATGCGCTCCGCGCCGATGGCAAAATAGCCGCGCGTCGCGGGGTCGTGGGACGGGGGCTGGGTCATCATCGCGCAGGACTAGCAACGAAATTCGGGACAGTCACCCATTTCCGAGTTCGTCCGTGCTCGTTAGACACATTGAGGCCGGAAATGGGTGACTGTCCCGAATTACCAAGCGGCGGGACACCCAACCCCAAACGCCAGCGGTTTAGACCGGCCGTGCGGTTGTCGAAGGCCTTGCGTTGGCCGGTCTAATACCGACGGTCAAAAATAATGACCGTCGGTATTAGATTCTTTGTTTGCGCGCGGCCACCCCACCAACCCCGCGCGCGCATACCATCGGTCAAGAATAATGACCGCTGGTATAAGCCAGTGGCGTTTAGGCCTCCTCCATCTCGACGGAGGCCAGTCTCCGACTCGACGAGGGAAGGAAAAGGAAGGAAGCTGTGGGAGCGACCGTCTTCACCATGTGGATGTGAAAACATTGAACTGATATCAAAGGCTGTGAATCATGGGAACACTCCTGAAGGGAGCGGATGAGATGTGCAGGACTTGCGCGACGTTCGCTTCCGGTGGACACGGTGATGACGATCTCCTGCAGGGATCGATTGGCACGGCGTTTGAGACAGGGGCGCGGATGGAAACCATCTGAACAACGCATCGCTCGACGAGACGATGACACGCTGAAGCGGCTGCAAGTGCCGACGACCAAGGCGGGTGCAAACCCCGACGACCAAGGCCGGTGCGAACCCGGAACGAGTA
>JANXWC010000050.1 GCA_025351355.1 Hyphomicrobiaceae bacterium | reverse complement strand
GCGGTAGCGGTTCAGTTCAATCGGCCAACGCGATTTGCAAGGAAATCGCTGTGCAACCGTTGAAATCTTGCAACGCCCACGATACAATTCAGGCCGTTTCGCATTCCGGATCAAAGGGTTGGCAATTCTTCACGGCCGACTCATCACGGCCTAGCTGGATGCCGCACTCAGAAGCCTCTCCCGACCTATTGGGGGGAGGCTGGCCAGTGCGCAACTAATGCGTGCGCGAGGTCTAATCAAGTTCGGTAGGACTCTACGACTTGAAGCCGATCTTCGGCCTCGCTGACGAGACGGGACACAATCGCCCTTGCCGGTTCTACGGAGTGGATCAGACCGACCGCTTCACCGACAAATGTATTGCTACCCTCAGGATCCCTCTCGGCCCACGCCTTGCGGTACATCTCGGCTTCCTGGTCAGCGACGATCATGAGTTCAGCCTCACGACCGTGCCAGCGATCGATGAATTGGTTCTTGAGCACACGGGCGCTGTAGCGCGGGGGCCAATCGAGCTTACGGGCAAGATCCATCACTTGTGAGCGGACAGTCTGGTCCCCAGTCGCTGCGAGCGCCGCCGCGTGCATCCGAGGGCCGACATTTGCCTCTACCGAGGCCCACAAACGCGAGCCGACGAGCACGCCGTCGGCGCCGAGCATCAGCGCGCCTGCCAGCCCGCGTCCATCACCGACGCCGCCCGCGGCGCACAGAAGTGTGTCCGGCGATCTGGCGGCGATCAGGTCGGCGACCTCTGGCACGATCGTGAAGGTCGCGCGCCGCTCACCATGCCCACCCGCCTCTGCCCCTTGCGCGACAATGATGTCGGCGCCGCACTCCAGCGCATGCTCGGCATCGCGCAAGGATTGAATCTGGCAGATGAGCAGGGCCCCCGCCGTCTTGATTGGCCGGGCAAACATCTCCGGATTGCCAAATGAGAGAAAAATCGCCTTCGGCTTGTGAGTCAGAACCTGGTCGAGCAGTTGCGGCTGCTTGCGCAGCGACCAGGTAATGAAGCCGCACCCGACCATCTGATTGCCCGCGGCCTGGAACTGCCGCGCGAGCCAGTCGCCGTCACCATATCCGCCACCGATCAGGCCGAGCCCTCCGGCATCCGATACCGCCGCCGCCAGCCGGCCACCCGCCGCAAACGCCATCGGTGCCAAAATGATGGGATGGACGATGCCCAGCCGTTTGGTCAGTCGAGTCGTCAGAACCATTTTCGTGGCTCCCCTGACCCGGTCACTTGGACCCTTGCTCTTTCAAGGTCTTGATTTCCGTACGCAAGGCCTTGATCTCCGCAAAGCTACGGGTCACATCGCGCAATACCGCTCCTATGCCGATCATTTCCCCCGCGCCGTCCCGAAACGGAATGATAGAGAACTCCACCGAGACCCGGTGGCCATCCTGGTGCACGGCCGGTACCGCCAGGAGATCGTCGGCGCCATAGCGGGTTTGGCCACCGCGAATCGTCTGCGCATAGCCCTGCCAATGCCGGGCGCGCAATGTGTCGGGAATGATGATCTCAAGCGACTGCGCGATGGCCTCTTGCGCGCTAAAGCCGAAAATGCGCTGGCAGCCGCCATTCCAGAAGCGTATCACGCCGTCCTGATCGGCAAACAGCACGCCGTCAGGTGCCTCGGCAACGATGCGGCGCTCAAACTCAAAGATGTTCACGATCAGCCTCGTCAGGTAGGGGCCTGTAGTCGACGGTTTGCTCAGTCACGACAATATTCATCGCGATATCATAGGGCTGCGGATAGATGGTGGCGAGCGAGCCGGTCGGATGCCCAACGCCGATCGCGAGCGGTCTGGGAACGAGGGCCGCAAGCGTGCGGTCGAAGAAACCGCCGCCGTAACCGAGCCGATAACCGGCCAGGTCGAAACCTACCAAGGGCGCAATGACCACCGTCGGGCAGACGATGCTTCCATCGGCCGGATACGGAATGTTCCATACCCCGCGCTCGAGCCGGCATTCCGGTTGCCATTCCCGGAATATCAGCGGTTGGCCCTTTGCGACAACGACCGGAAGCGCGACGCGCAAGCCCTTGGACCATGCCGCTGACATCCAGGGCCTCAGATCAGGCTCGCCACGAAACGGCCAATAGGCGCTGACGATGGTGGAGGACTTAAATGGAACAATCTGATCAAGCTGCCACGCGATCAGACTGGCGTGCGCGGCTCGTGCTGCATTAGGCAATGCAAGCCGCGCCAGGATCAAGCGCTCGCGCTGAGTTTTGCGCCAATGGGAGAGATCATCGGCTTGCTGTCGATCGAGCGGAACGTTGTCGAAGACCGGATCGAGTTCGTGCATGGAGCAAGCGGGTGAGGCGAACTCGCCGTGGCCGTTCACGTCGTCATCGTCAGGTTCATTGCCCACTTGGTAACCTCTCCCGCATTCATAGTATGTTGTCCCCCCGCCGGAGCCCAGGAGTGCCGGCTCATGGCTCCAATGCAACTCGATCAGGCCCGGCCCTTCGCCAGCCACCACTTCGAGAAGGCCCTTAACAACGGCGTCAGGCGCGTGCGGTTATAGGCGTCCGCCGCCATTCTGATCGCACTTGCTTGTGTTGGGTACGGATGGATGACCTGCGCCAGCGCGCGTAGGCCAATGCCCGAATTGATAGCCATGGTAATGCCGTTGATCATTTCCCCGGCGTGCCGGGCCACTATGGTTGCTCCGACGATCCGGTCGCTGCCTTCGCGCACGTGGATTTTGACAAAGCCCTCCTCCTCGCCATCGAGCACCGCGCGGTCGACATCGTGCATCAGGATGGTGAAGGTTTTGACGGGAATGTTCTTTTCGCGAGCCTCGCGCACGTAAATACCGACATGAGCGATTTCGGGATCAGTATAAGTACACCACGGGATGTTCAGGGCGCTCAGCCGCTTGCGGCCCAGAAAAAGGGCGTTCTGCACTACGATGCGCGCCGAGGCTTCCGCGCTGTGGGTAAATTTGTGCTCAAGGCAAACATCGCCCGCTGCATAAATCCGCTTGTTCGTGGTTTGCAGGAAGTCATTCACGACGATGCCCGTCTCGGTGTCGTAGGCAACGCCAGCCGCTTCCAAGTCCATACCCTCGACGTTGGGGGAGCGGCCGACCCCGGTCAGGATTTCATCTACCGCGATCGTTCTCTTATCGCCGTCATTGACAATATCGACAACTTTCTGGCCATGATCCAGTCGCACTGCGACGACGGGGCTGTTGAGATGGATTTCGATGCCGTCCAAAGCCAGTGCATCGGACAAAATCTGCGCGGCATCGCGCTCCTCGCCGGGCAGGAACATCGGGTCGTCCTGCGCCAGGACCACCTCGATGCCGAGCCGGCAAAAGGCCTGCGCCAATTCGCAGCCGAGAGGTCCGCCGCCGATCACCAGCAGGCGCTTTGGCTGGTGGATGAGGTCAAACACATTTTCGTTGGTGAGGTAGCCTGCCTGGGCAAGGCCGGGAATATCTGGCGTTTTCGGGCGCGCGCCGGTGGCAACCAGTGCCTTTTGAAAGTGCAGCGTTACGCCGCCGACTGACACGGCCTCCGGCCCCATAAACCGCGCACTGCCGAAAAACACATCGACGCCTTCCTCGCGCAGGCGCTGGACTGAATCATAGCCGCTGAGGCGGCCGCGCAGATGCCGCATCCGCTCCATCGCCGCGGGAAAGTCGACAGCGATTCCGGACGGCACCGGCGCGCCGTAGTTGCGCGCGTCGTGCATTTCGGCATAGAGCCGCGAGGTGCGCAGGATGGCTTTGGAGGGCACGCAGCCCATGATGAGGCAATCGCCGCCGATGAAATTGCGCTCGATCAACGCCACGCTTGCCCCGAGCCCGGCAGCGCCTCTGGCCGCGACCAAGCCGGCGGGACCAGCGCCGATCACGACCAGGTTGTATTTGTCCTTGGGCACCGGATTGCGCCAGTCGGCCGGATGCGTGTTTGCCAGAAGCTCCGGACCGTGAGTTTCCTGGTACAAGAGTTCGGGAAGTACGTTATTTCTGTGCATCGGGCCTCGCCTCCGGTTGCGACAGCCAGCCGCCTGTGAATCCGGCATGGCGAAGCCCGGCGGAAATGAGCGGGCAACGTTTCATCAGATTCCAGATCATCTGTGAGCGATAATTTTCGATCATCATGACGATCAGGCCCTGATCCAGGCCGAAACATCCTTCTGATATCCAGCCCCCCGGACCACGGCCTGGCAAGGTCGGATTGAAGCCGCTCGGCAACCGGTCTGCCTGCGTCACATCGGGATATTGCGCGCAGAAATGCCGCAGCGCCGCCAGCGCAATATCTGGCGCGAACGGCAGCGAGGCTAACGCTGTCCACGGAGCGATCGTGCCATCATCGGGTCCGTACGGAATGCCGCGCGCCGCGTAGCCGAACACGCGCCGCTTTCGACCGTCAATCTTCAGGGTCTCGAAGCCCGGCCCGTCACAGGCGGCAAAGCCCCAGCAATTCTCACCGTAGCCTACAAAGCCATGCGCGTTGCGCCGGGCATACTCGCGCTGGGCGAAGGCGCTGCGGCGGCTGTTCTCGAAATAGTCACTGTTCTTAGCGCGCATGAATTTGTCGCGAATGTTGCGAAAATCAATCCAGGCATGAGAAAACTGGTGAATGAACATTGGTCCGGCGTAAAGCAGATCATAATTATAGATGTTCTCCCATTGATAAGTTGATGACCATCCAGCATAGCTATCGGCCGGCAACGGATGTGGCGGCGATGCTAAACCCAGCACGTACAGAATCGCAGCCTCGCTATAGCCCTCCCAGCCATAGTGCAGAAAGCCGCTTTCCGGTTTCCAGCCCTGCCGGACAGTAGCGCACGCGCCCTGCGCCCAATGCCAGTCAACGCGCCGGTAGAGAGCGTCCGTCAGTGTACGGATTTCAGTTTCGCGAGGGCTGTCGCCGTCAAAGTACATCGCCGCCGTCAGCATGCCCGCCAGCAGCAATGTCGTGTCGATCAGCGACAGTTCGCAATCCCAGACGCGGATGCCCCGGTGCATGTCGAGGAAGTGATAGTAGAACCCCATGTGTCCAGTCGACAGCGGCTCCTCGTTCTGCGCGCTGTTCCAGAAAAAGCGCAGGGTGGCAAGCGTGCTGGCGATAGCGTCGTCGCGCGTCATCCAGCCGCGCTCGACGCCTACTGGATAGCAGGACAAGGCGAAGCCGACGACGGCGATGCTGGCGGGCGAATTGTTGCGGCTGGTGTCGGCGACCAAACCGTTGACCGGGTTACAGTTTTCCAGAAAGTAGCCGAAGGCCGCATGCTGAAAACGGTCTAGCAGAGCTTCGTCCGACTGCGCTCGAGCATCAGGCACCGGCTGGCCCCGCGAATCGCAATGTCACGGCGGCGATCGCCATCGGCAGCAGCGTCACGTCGAACTCGACGATACCGTCGCCAAAGCGGCAGGCCAAGTTTTCCTCGCGCAGGCCGGAGACCTCGTGCAACTCATTGAGCACCGCGGCATTGAGATACTTCGGCTCGCCCATTTCCTGCCAGCGCGCCTTGGCGTTGGCGTGATCTGCGTCGATGCGCTGGAGCGTCGACTTGACCGGCGCTCGAGCGCTCTTGATCGACAGTTTCACCAATTCGGACTCGAGGCGATGCTTCGGCAAGGCATAGTTGGTGAGCAAAACTGTCAACTCGTGATCGCTACGCACCGCCCAGGCATCGACAGTCGGGTGCGATCCTTCGACCTTCAGCAGTTGCGTGCCGAGCAGGTGCAGCAACTGATAGGCGCGATAGGATGGTTTGGCGATGCCGTAAATATTGAGCAGGCCAAAGCCGCCGTGAAATGGCACCGACGGAAAATAGTTTTCCTCGAAAATGTCCGAGAATGTCCACCAGGAATAACCTTCCACCAGACCGTTGGCCTCCATGATCGTCTTGACGATGAAGGCAGCAGCGTAGGGCTCGTCATGCAGCCGATCGCGCGGATTGGAGGAGGACGACCATTCGGTGTAGTAGAGCAGGCTTTTGCCCGCTTGCCGGCGGACGTCCCGCGTCTGATCCCGCAAGACGCTGCGGCGGCTTTTGGAAAGTTGGGCCTCGGTGTCGTCGCCCGGTTCGCCAAACGCGTCGGTTGGGTAGTGGTGAGTACTGATGAAATCGGTCGGCACGTGGTTTTGCCCGCAAAACGCCACGAAATCGTCGATCCAGGCATTCGCCGCTGTCGCCGGACCGCCGACCCGCAATGCACTGTCTACCGATTTTATGGCCTCGACCGTATGACGATACAGTTTGAAGTACTCGTCCTGCCTGCCGCTGCCGAAGGCGTCCAGATTGGGCTCGTTCCAGACCTCGAA
>JANXWC010000043.1 GCA_025351355.1 Hyphomicrobiaceae bacterium | reverse complement strand
GCCAGTATCTTGGGCCGTCAGCCGTGCTAGGGACTGGCGATTGTGGGTCCTGGGCCGGTGTAAACCCGGACGAGTAGGGGTGGTGTAATCCCACCGATGGCGCCGCCCGCGCTCCGCTCTCAGACGCTGCTGCGTGCTGGCTCTATTTTTCGGCACCGCGCGGCGTTAACCAGTTAACCAACATCCCGCATTCTTTCTTCCTCCCCCATCGAGGAGGAAGAAAAAGAGCAAAAACACGGGGGACTTGGTGGGCAACCCGACAACCTAATCCGACGCGATCTGCTGCCTGGTATAGGGGAGGAAAAAAGAAGCTGGGTCGTCTGGCAGCATTTTCTATTGCAGCGACGTCGGAGATTGCTCGGCGAAAACTTCGCATTGCTCGAGCAGGGCGTGCGCCAACCGGAAGGCATCCTCGGCGGCGAACTGATAGGGGGTCGATTGTTCGAAGCGCAGCATAACGGCGCGCTCGTGGGTCCCTGCACCGACGGCAAAAGAACGTGGCCGTTGTGCAGTGCCCATTGCGCTCGGCACAGCCCCTGCAAACTCCCCCAGCACGCACGCGAGCATGCGCGCAAGTTCGGCTGTGACGGTGACAATGCTGGTCTGACCCGTCGCATCAGCCAGCGTCAGCGACAGCGTCTGATGCGCCGGCACGGAGGTGGCCTCCCGCACGGCGGTCGCAGTGAATTCGAATCCCATGGCAGTCCCCCGATGGTGACCCGGTTATGAACCGTGTTTGAAATTCGTCACATCCCCGATGGTGAGCAATGGCCCCTGACGTTCGCGCTATCTTTACCGATGGCACCTGCAACTGATCGCCCGCAAAAACAGCAAAATGGTGGCGAAGAGCCGGTAATGGCCGGAAATAGCTACGGGCGCATCGTTGAAATCGCGCCATGTTCCGCCGTAGTACGAGCAAATTATTTCTAGCGACACCGCAGCGCTGATGCTGCAAAAATGTCCCCTGATCTTCAACCGCTTCCGATCACGGTGACCGCCCCATGACAACCATCGCCTCCAATTCGACCCGACGCATGACCGGTGGCATGGCGCTGGCCGAAATGCTGAAGATTGCCGAAGTCGGCCCCATGTTCGGCATGGGTGGTTTCCAGTTGCTGCCGTTCTACGAGGCCTGTCGCGTGCTCGGCCTGAAACACTATTTGATCAACGACGAACGGTGCGGCGCGTTCGCCGCCGACGCCTACGGCAAGATCACCAACAAGCCAGCGGTCACCGACGGCACGCTCGGACCTGGCGCCACCAATTTGGTGACCGGCCTGGTCGAGAGCCTCAACGCCGGCATCCCCATGATCGTCATCACCGGCGACGCCAATCGCGAGCACGCCTGGAAGAACATGACGCAAGAGGCGCGCCAGCTCGAGGTGCTGCGTCCGGTCGTCAAAGAGATCATCCGCGTCGAGGTTATCAAGCGTATTCCTGAACACGTCCGCCGCGCCTTTGCGGTCGCGACGTCGGGTCGTCCCGGCCCGGTTCTGATCGACGTGCCCGAGGATATCGCCCACGGTGAATTCGATTTCGATGTCACCGATTTCTGGATCGACCCAGGTACGCGTTCGGCACAGGCCCGCCGCACGCGCCCCGCAGCGACCGACGTGGAGCGCGCGGCAGCACTGCTGGCCAAGGCCAAGCGTCCCCTCATTCTCGCCGGCGGCGGCGTGCACATTTCGCAAGCCTACGACGCGTTGCTCGCGCTGGCCACCGATCACGCCATTCCCGTCGCGCATACCATGAGCGGCAAGGGCGCGATCGCCTGCACCAGCCCGCTGTCGGCCGGCTTGTTCGGCCGCTACGACCGCATCGCCAACGCACTCATCGCCGAATCTGATTGCCTGCTCGTCGTCGGCTGCAAGTTGGGTGAAATCGCCACCAAGCGCTTTTCGCTCATTCCACCGAAAACGCCGCTGATCCATATCGAAATCGATCCATCGGAGATCGGCCGCACCACCAAGGCCGATGTGGCGCTGCCCGGCGACGCGCGGCTGTCGCTGCTCGATCTGCACGCAGCCCTTGGCGCCGGCAAACCGTCGCAACGCAAATCCTATCTGGCCGAAATTCCGAAGGCGATGGCGGCGTGGCGCAAGGGCGCCGCCGACCGCATGGAATCGAAGGAAAGCCCGATCAATGTCGGTCGCCTGATGGGCGAACTCAACAAGGCCATGCCGGCCGATGGCGTCGTTGTCGCTGACGGTGGGTTCGCGGCCCACTGGGGTGGATTGATGTTCGACACTAAACAGGCCGGCCGCCACTTCCTGCCCGACCGTGGCTTCGCTTCCATCGGCTACGGCGTCCCCGGCGGCATCGGTGCGCAACTGGCCGTCGGGCCGCAGCGTCGCGTCGTGTCACTGACCGGCGACGGCGGCTTCAATATGAGCTTGGGCGAGCTGGAAACGGCGCGCCGGCTCGGCGCCAACTTCGTCGCGGTGGTCTTCAACAACGCCGCCAGCGGTTACGTCAAAGCGCTGCAGCACGCCGTCTATGGCGCCGGCAGCTACCAGTCGTCGGAGTTGATCGAGATGGACTACGCCACCATCGCCAAGGGCTTCGGCTGCCACGGCATTCGCGTCGACGACCCCGGCAAGCTTGCGGCAGCCCTCCAAGAAGGCCTGGAGAACACGATGACACCGACGATCATCGACGCTATCGTGACCCGCGATCCCGCAAAGATGTTGCCCGCCGCCGACAACCGCACCATCAAAGTCCAGAAAGGCGACAGGCCGGTGTGATCGCGCATCTGGACAGTCAGTTGACGATTTTGCCCGTCTTTGCCGACATGCGCTTGATCACTTTGCAGCTCGAAAAGCCAGCGTCGTCGAACACCTTCTGCACCATGGCCAGCGATGCTTCCCTGGTTTCTTCGACGCCTGCCGAACAGCCGTGACGTGGTTTATTGCAACACATCACTGTGAAAGTATGGCTCATAACATTCGTGCTTCCGGCCCTATCGCCGCAGGTTTTTGAAATCTTGCGGCAGGCGGCGAGCGCCCGCCGGTTGGCTTCTTCCTTGCTGTCGGCCCAGACCACCGGCGACTCCGAATCATCGTCAGACGCGACCGCCGCCCATCGCTCCTGGGCGTTCGCCGTCGTGCCGGAGAGCGACAGAGCGAACACTAAAAAAGCACCTGCAAGAAACGCTGCGATACGAGGCATTGTGCTCCCCTTCAAACAAACATTGAAAACATCGAAAATAAGAGCAAAGCTTCTGCAATCAGTCAATTGCGAATTGCGTTGTGGCAGGTGCTGGCCGACGCAACGAGAGTCAGTCAGGGCTTGGCTGTCCGATCACACTGGCCTTTCCGCTGTGATCAATCGAGCACGGGTCAGCGACCAACGTGCCGATCAGCGAGGTTCAAATTTTTAGATGTACTGAAAGCCTGTACATTGCAGGAGCGAATCATTTCGAGGGAAAACGCTATGTCCAATTACTTGCGCATGACGACTTGTTTTGCCGCAGCCGCGGCCGCCGCCATGACGATGGCATCAACTGCCGGCCACGCCGCCGGCAAGCCGAACGGCCGCAATTGCGTTATGGCCGGTGGTGAAGCCACCATGGTCACCCGAGGCCTTGCCGAGTTCATGGCCAACGCCGCGCTGAAGAATTCAATGAAGAAAATGGAAGCCAACGGTGTCGGCCCGGTCGCGCTCAAGTGCAACGACCCGGCGCCGCTGACTTACTGCATCGCGCGCCAACGCGCCTGCAAATAGCGCGGGTTAGCCTGAAGTGGATTCCGGTTCGGCGTGAAAAACCGAACCACAACGCAATCGGCGCGCCACCAGGGCGCGCCGATAAATTCTTGGAACGAGTGCTGGCTCAGTTCAGCAGGTCTTTGAGTTTCTTCGCCGGCGTAAATTTCGGCACATTGGCTGCCGGGATCTGAATGGTCTTGCCGGTCGCCGGGTTGCGGCCCTCACGCGCCTTGCGTTTGGCAACTTTGAACGTGCCGAAATCAGGGATGCGAATGTCGCCGCCACTCTTCATCGAATGGGCGATCTGGCTGATCATCGCCTCGACGGCGTCCTTGGCTTTGTCTTTGGTCATGTCGCACTTTTCCGCGACGGCATCGATCAAATCTTGCTTGCTCACGTAATTGCTCCTGGCGTTGGGGGGATGGAAATCAGGTCGACGAAGCGGTCCCTGATACTTGCCGGCTTCTGCAGATCAGTCGTACGTTCAAATAAAACCGACGCGAGCGAATCTCGGTGGTCGCGGAAGTGCTTTCAGTAATCTGACGGGCCGACGTCGCTCAAACCGACGACCGCCGTAGTCACGTCCGCGAAAAACGCCCAAAATGCAGGGCCGTCAAGCGCAAAGAACGGTTGTTAGTCCAGAAAACATGGGCTTTACAGCAGATTGTCGCAATGCAGCAATATTCCATGACGATTTGCTTCAAAATTCCGAAACACTTTTCACTGACGGAGTTGTGAAAGCGCTTTACCGCTACTTGGTTTTCATTTTTGCCACAGATTTCCTAGTTTTCGACGGGCCCTCCGGCTCATCACCAACCCCTGGAGCCAATAATGAAAAACGTTTGCTTTGTCTTGTCTGTAGCCACACTTATTGCTGTGTCAATCGCGCCCGCTTACGCCAAACCAAGTTCGTCATCCTACAATACCAACGTGATCAAGCATAACTTAAAAACCGCCGCCGGCGTGCAGAAGTTCTGGGCCGCCAACACCCGCTTTTGAACTCTCACTCAGTCCCCTGCATGAAATTCGGGCCCCGAAGCATTCCGCTTCGAGGCCCGTCAATTTGAGCAAGCAGTCCGATCACCATCAGCGATCAGTGGGCGACCGGACGATTGCTGGCGTCTTTGCCGTCCTTGGCAACTGCCGCCGGCGGCTCGACCCAGGTGATCGCATCCGGCACGCGCACCAGTGCCACCTTCAGCGCATCCTCGACCCGCGCCACCGGCCGGATATCCAGTTTGGTCTTCACCTCGTCCGGAATATCCGCCAGATCCTTCACGTTCTCGTCCGGAATGATTACCGTCTTGATGCCCGCGCGCAGCGCCGCCAGCAGCTTTTCCTTCAAGCCGCCGATCGGCAGGACGCGACCACGCAGCGTGATCTCACCCGTCATTGCCACATCTTTCCGCACGGCGATGCCGGTTAAGATCGAGATGATCGCAGTCGCCATCGCTACGCCTGCGGAAGGACCATCCTTAGGCGTCGCTCCTTCCGGCACATGGACGTGGATATCGCGCGTCTCGAAAAGCGGTGGTGGAATGCCGAAGTCTTGCGAGCGCGAACGTACGTACGCCTGTGCTGCCTGGATCGACTCCTTCATCACGTCGCGCAGATTGCCGGTCACCGACATCTTGCCTTTGCCTGGCATCAGCACGCCTTCGATGGTCAGAATCTCGCCACCGACTTCGGTCCAAGCCAGCCCGGTGACGACACCGACCTGGTCTTCCAATTCCGCTTCACCGTAGCGATACTTCGGCACGCCGAGATACGACTCGACGTTGGCACCCGTCACCTTCACGCTCTTCTTGGTCGAGGTCATCAATTCCTTGACGGCCTTGCGCGCCAGCTTCGCGATCTCACGTTCAAGACTGCGCACGCCGGCTTCCCGCGTGTAACGGCGGATCAGCGTTTCCAGTGCGGCGTGATCGACCGACCACTCTGCCGCTTCTAATCCGTGTGCCTGCATCTGACCCGGTATTAAGTGCCGCTTGGCGATTTCGACCTTCTCATTTTCCGTGTAACCGGCGAGCCGGATGATCTCCATCCGGTCCATCAGGGCCGGAGGGATATTCAAGGTGTTCGCCGTCGTCACGAACATCACGCTGGACAGATCGTAGTCGACCTCTAGGTAATGGTCGTTGAAAGAAGAGTTCTGTTCGGGATCCAGCACCTCCAGCAGCGCCGCCGCCGGGTCGCCGCGAAAGTCCTGCCCCATCTTGTCTATTTCATCGAGCAGGAACAGCGGATTGGTCCGCTTCGCCTTCTTCATGGACTGGATGACCTTGCCCGGCATCGAGCCGATATAGGTCCGCCGGTGGCCACGGATCTCCGCTTCGTCGCGCACGCCGCCAAGGCTCATACGCACGAATTCGCGACCCGTCGCGTTGGCGATGGACTTGCCCAACGAGGTCTTGCCGACGCCGGGAGGTCCGACGAGGCACAGGATTGGACCCTTGAGCTTGTTCGTGCGCGTCTGCACGGCCAGATACTCAAGGATGCGCTCCTTCACCTTCTCCAGCCCGTAGTGCTCCGTGTCGAGCACGAGCTGCGCCTCGGCCAGATCCTTCTTGACCTTGCCCTTGACGCCCCACGGGATCGACAACAACCATTCCAGATAGTTGCGCACGACAGTCGCTTCCGCGGACATTGGACTCATCTGTTTGAGCTTTTTGAGCTCCGCCAGCGCCTTGTCCTTGGCTTCCTTGGACAGCTTCGTGCTTTCGATCTTCTCTTCGAATTCGACGATATCGTCGCGCTCGTCGCCATCGCCAAGTTCCTTCTGAATGGCCTTCATCTGCTCATTCAGGTAGTACTCGCGCTGCGTCTTCTCCATTTGCCGTTTGACGCGGCTGCGGATTTTCTTCTCGACCTGGAGAACCGAGATCTCGCTTTCCATTAGTGTGTAGACACGCTCAAGCCGCTCTGAAACCGTAGCGATTTCGAGGATATCTTGCTTTTCCGAAATCTTGATCGCCAGATGCGATGCGATCACGTCCGCCAGCTTCGAGTAGTCCTCGATCTGACTAACCGTGCCCAGCACTTCCGGCGAAATTTTCTTGTTCAGTTTGACATAGTTTTCAAACTGACTGACCGCCGAGCGAGCCAGCGCCTCGATTTCGTCCTTGGCACCACTGGCTTCCGTAATGCGGGCCACTTCCGCCTCGTAGAAGTCCGACCGTGCTGTGTATTTGGTAATGCGCGCCCGCGCGCTACCTTCGACCAGCACTTTCACGGTACCGTCCGGCAACTTCAGCAGCTGCAATACCGACGCCAGCGTTCCGATTTCGAAAATGGCATCTTGTGACGGGTCGTCATCGCCCGCATTTTTTTGCGCAGCCAACAGAATTTGCTTGTCAGCGCGCATGACTTCTTCGAGCGCATTGATGGACTTCTCGCGCCCTACGAACAGCGGCACGATCATGTGCGGAAACACGACAATGTCACGCAGCGGCAGCACCGGGAACACGTCTTTCAAAGCCTTGTCTTTCGTCTTAGGTTCGTCGCTCATGTGCCATCTCCATTGCTCCGGTCACATCGTTCCAGACTGTGACCGTCTACCGGTTTTTGTACCGACACTGGTTCCGTTGGAAATTTTCACGCCCAACCGAACGTACTCGACCTCACTCCCCCGGAGGTGCAAGTCCCTCACACAAGAAGGCCACCTGCGATGCTTTACCCGGTTCGTGACCCTACAAATTGATTTGGGTCTTCGCACACGATCGTTCAAGTGCTTCGCCCTCGGCGTCCAGCGTCCAGACTTTGAAAGCAGTGCGCAAATTGAAGCGGGTCAAACGAGACTTGTGGATCGACGAGTTCAGGCAACGCATCGCTGCACAGAACAGCAAGACGGCGGCAACTTTAAGCCGGGAAAGCGCCTGCGATGCAGCAATCCCGGCGCGCTTTCTTTTTGTGGCTTTGGTCAGTGCCTTGACGGGTCTTCGGAAGTTAAGCGCTGGAGCCTTTTTCTTCGGCTCGATCGGAATAAATGCGCAACGGCTTGGCGCCGCCATCGACAACTTCCGGACCAACGACGACTTCTTCCACACCTTTGAGACCTGGCAGCTCGAACATCGTATCCAGCAGGATCGCTTCCATGATCGAGCGCAGCCCTCGTGCGCCAGTTTTCCGCTCGATCGCCTTCTTCGACACCGACTTGAGCGCGTCCTGCGTAATCGTCAGCTTCACGTCTTCCATTTCGAACAAGCGCTGATATTGCTTCACCAGGGCATTCTTCGGCGTGGTGAGGATCTGCATTAGCGCTGGCTCGTCCAGGTCCTCCAGCGTGGCGATAACCGGCAAGCGACCAATGAATTCGGGAATAAGCCCGAATTTCAGCAAATCTTCCGGCTCGACATTGCGCAGAATGTCGCCCGTCCGGCGTTCGTCGGGACCGGTGACTTTCGCTCCGAAGCCGATCGAGCTTCCCCGACCGCGCCGCGAAATGATCTTCTCCAGGCCGGCAAACGCGCCACCGCAGATGAACAGGATATTCGACGTATCGACCTGCAGGAATTCCTGCTGTGGGTGCTTGCGACCGCCTTGCGGCGGCACCGACGCCACCGTGCCTTCCATGATCTTAAGCAGCGCTTGCTGCACGCCTTCGCCGGACACATCGCGGGTGATCGACGGGTTGTCAGACTTGCGACTGATCTTGTCGATTTCGTCGATGTAGACGATGCCGCGTTGCGCGCGTTCTACGTTGTAGTCGGCCGATTGCAGCAGCTTCAGAATGATGTTTTCGACGTCCTCGCCGACATAACCCGCTTCCGTCAGCGTCGTGGCATCGGCCATCGTGAACGGCACGTCGAGAATCCGCGCCAGCGTTTGTGCGAGCAGTGTCTTGCCACAACCAGTCGGTCCGACCAGTAGGATGTTCGACTTCGCCAGTTCGACGTCGTTGTTCTTAGCCGCGTGGTTGAGGCGCTTGTAGTGATTGTGCACGGCCACCGAAAGCACGCGTTTGGCGTGGAATTGCCCAATGACATAGCCATCGAGCACCGAGCAGATTTCGGTCGGCGAGGGAACTCCATCGCGCGATTTCACGAGGGTGTTCTTGTTCTCCTCGCGGATGATGTCCATGCACAACTCGACGCATTCGTCGCAAATGAAGACGGTCGGGCCGGCGATCAGCTTGCGCACCTCATGCTGGCTCTTGCCGCAGAAGGAACAGTAGAGGGTGTTTTTCTCGGCCATCCGATCCTCGTCCCCGGCTGAAACCGGGATTTTTGCTGTAGCACGCGCCCCAACCATGGCAACTGACTGTGGTGGAACAAATGCCGGCGCGGGTTTGCGCACGAATATCTCGACTTTATCCAGCGCCACTTGAACGTAAACAAGCGCTGCAATCATGGCCGGAATGGAACCTACGATTCCGCGACCCCGGAACTTGATTTCAGCACGCTACAGTCGCCAAGATCAAGAACCCATTACCATCACCACCGACCCTGCTGTGCCTTTTACAACGCAAATACAACATGGCTGCAGTCGTGCTGTCACAACCCTGCTATTATGTCGCGGTAAAGGCATGTCAAAGCTTGCAGACACACACCTTTTACGTGTGTCCACAAATGAAAGCAACTCACGGATGCCGCTGTGGGCAGCTATCGCACCGCCGAGCTGTGAACAAACCCACAACGTTCGGCGCTGGACAAGCAAATAGAAATTTTTAACCAGGCTTTCCAGATCCCGCTTCAATGTCGTCGCGGTTGTTCTTCACCGTGTCGATCAGCCCGAATTCCTTGGCCTCGTCGGCAGTCATGAAATGATCGCGATCGAGCGTCCGGTCAATCATCTCATAGGGCTTTCCTGTGTGATGAACATAGATCTCGTTCAGGCGCCGCTTCATTTTGATGATATCCATCGCATGTCGCTCGATGTCGCTCGCCTGGCCCGAGAAGCCGCCCGACGGCTGGTGCACCATGATCCGCGCGTTAGGCAGCGCATAGCGCTTGCCCGGGGCGCCGGCAGCCAGCAGCAGTGATCCCATTGACGCTGCCTGCCCGATGCACATCGTGGCCACCGGTGACTTGATGAACTGCATCGTGTCGTAAATCGCCATGCCCGACGTCACTACACCGCCGGGCGAGTTGATATACATCGAGATTTCCTTGGCGGGATTCTGCGCCTCAAGGAACAACAGCTGCATGCAGATCGACGACGCCATTTGGTCCTCGACGGGGCCGATGACGAAAATGATCCGCTCCTGCAACATGCGCGACGGCAGATCGTAGGTCCGTTCGCCACGGTTCGTCTGTTCGATAACGGCCGGCCAGAAAGCGCTGCTAATCAAGCTCATCGTTGTCCTCGTTCTGCCGGCGCCGCAATGGACCGGCCAGTTCGCTTTTCAATCACGCCCCCAACTGTCGCGTCCCCGAAGCCCACGCGTACCGCAACTTCGTCAGAAATGGGACGCCGGCAGCACCGTTACAAGCTAGCCGAATGACGGGTAGGCAGCAGGTTACTCCGCAGCCTCGTCCTCTTTGGCGCTTTTCAACAATTCCTCGCGCGTCACCTTCTTTTCGGAGAGCTTGGCTTGCGTGAGGATATAGTCGACGACTTTTTCCTCGAAGATCGGCGCGCGCAGTTCAGTCAGTGCCGCCGGATTTTTCTCGAAATACTCGTAGACGAATTTCTCCTGTCCGGGGTAGGCGCGGGCCCGGTCGATCAATGCACGACGCAATTCATCCTGCGTCACGGCAACTTTCTGCTTGTCACCGATTTCACCGATGACGAGGCCCAGGCGAACGCGGCGTTCGGCGATTTTGCGATATTCCTCGCGTGCGGCTTCCTCAGTCTTGCCTTCGTCGGTAAATGTTTTCTTGGCTTCTTCCAAACCTTTGGTGACTTGTTGCCAGATTCCGTCGAACTCACTGGACACCAGCGCTTCCGGCAACTCGAAGCTATGCGCATTGTCGAGTTGGTCGAGTAATTGCCGCTTCAGCCGGGCCCGCGAAAGCTGGTCATGCTGCTGCTTGATTTGTGCGCCAATGAGCTCGCGCAGTTTTTCCAGGCTCTCAACCCCCAGCTTTTTGGCAAACTCGTCGTCCGCAAGCGGAACCACAGGCTTGCCCACCGCTTTCACGGTAGTCGCAAAGTTGGCGGTTTTACCGGCCAGAGTGGCCTCCGGATAAGCCTCCGGGAATGCCGCATCGATCTGTTTGCTATCGCCGGCCTTGGTGCCCTTCAGGCCATCTTCGAATCCCGGAATGAAGCCGCCAGCGCCGATCACCACCTTCATGGCCTCGCCCTTGCCACCGGGGAATTCCACGCCGTCGATGCTGCCGACGAAGTCGATCGTGACCTGATCCGCCTCGGCCGCGACCCGCCCTTCCTCGTCTTCGTAAGATATCGATCGGTCCAATAACTCTTTCACGCCTTTGTCGATTTCGGCAGCTTCGACGTCGGCGGTCTCGCGTTCAAGCGACAGCGCCGTCAAGTCACTCAGCGTTATCTGCGGCAGCACTTCGAACGACATCGTGTAAGATAGGTCCGACTTGCCGTCGATCACCTTCTCGATCTCGTCCTTGTCTTCGGTCAACCCCACCTTTGGCGCGACGGCAGCGCGCTCATTGCGATCCTGGATCGCCTGCCGGCTGGTTTCGTCGAGTGTTTCCTGCAGCACTTCGCCCATGATCGAGCGGCCGTACAGCTTCTTGATGTGCGCCGACGGTACTTTGCCCTTGCGAAATCCCTTGAGCTGAACCTGCCCTTTGAAGTTCTCGACACGCGTGGCAAAGCGCTTCTCGATCTCGTCCTTGCCGATGACGACCTTGAGCTCGCGCTTCAAACCATTTACTGACGTTTCAGTGACTTGCATGATCTGACGACCTAACGAATTTTGAAACTGAGACCTCGGCGCAGAAACCTCTACGCCGTGAACTTGGTGCGGGCGGAGGGACTTGAACCCCCACGACTTTCGCCGCTAGTACCTAAAACTAGTGCGTCTACCAATTTCGCCACGCCCGCTTTAGACGCTTAATCAACGCTGTTGCATGTTTTGACAAGGCCTCACCGGACAAGCGACCGTACGGCGACCCTATCGCTACGGCATGTCAATCAGGCGGACCACTACAAGCGACGCAGCGAACGATGGCAGGGTATATCTGGGCCAACCCCACAAGATCAACCGCGAAAACGCGGGAAAGCCGCCTCAGCGGGTGCAAATTAAGACTGAACGGTAATTTTAAGTCACGGCTGGTCGCGCTGCGTCACAATAAGCCGAGACCTGCCAGTTCTTTTCGCATCGCCGGAGGCATCTCTGCGACGCTATCGCCGGCACCCTGCCGGAGGTCGCCGGGTGCCGCATCGCCGTCGAGATAGCGCCACCCCTGAAATGGTCGCCGCGGCACTGGCCGTACCGCTATCAGCGTTCTGTCGAGCAATAGCCGGCATGCGGGCTTCCCGTCGTCTTTTCGACCTTCTGCAAAGCCTACCAGTCGCTGGCGCACGCAAATCAGGCCCTTGATGACCCAGAACAGCGAGCCCCCATCGAGCAACTCGGCCTGACGCTTCGGACTTTGATAAGTGGTGTGGCAAATCTGCGGTTTCAGCCCGGCCCGCCGTTGCTCGGCCAGCCTCTCTTTTTGCCACTGGGCTAGATCCTCGATGCTGACGGCGCCGACGCAAAGTTTGACGAGGTGCAAAGTCATGCCGGAATCCGCCAATGAGAACTAATCGACTTTACTCCGGCAGTGGGCGCAATGCGAGATGGTCTCGCTGAAAGCGTGGGGACAACGCGGCACCTTCAATCGAGACATCGGTCATAGATTAGAGAATTTCATTGCCAAAAATAGAAAACTATTTCCTCATCGGAGGAGGTAACCGCGCCTGGTGGCGGTTTGTCGGGGGTGTAGCATGGCAAACGATACGCTGGTGGCGTCCAACAAAATTCCGCCGACCAAAGAACAAATCAAGCTCAGTGAAAAGAAGATTGACGCTCTCGTCGATCGTGATCTGCCGCAGATGGTCAATTGGTGGGATGCGTCCGTCCTCTCCCTGGTCGGCGTGCGGACACTTATATCAGGCACCATTGGTACCTACGCCGACCAGCGGCCGATGCAGGCCGCTGGCGACACAGTTACCGACGAAGAACTGCAGATCCGCCACGACTACCGCGATGTAAAGCGCGACGGCGTCGAGAAATTCCGCATCAATGGCGTCGATCGCGTCACGCCCGCGGAGGCCGACGGCGATGGCCGCTGGTCGATCACCACCAAGGATGAATTCGGCCTGGTTCAGAAGCGCAGTATGTTATTTGACAAGGACGAGGCCTTCTGGGTCGATTTCATCGCCGACCTCGGCGATGGCTTCGAGGCGACATACGCGATGGCCTATCTGATGGCACAGGACTCCATTGCGTTGGATATTCCTGACCCTGAAGGCAAATTGGCCAAGCAATCGCTCCCCGCCGGCGACATCATGATCATGGGCGGCGATCTCGCTTATCCCAATGCGACGATCGCCGAATACCGCGCCCGTTGCATCGATCCTTACAACGCCGCATTTCAGCTCAAGGACGGTCAAAAACCGCCGAGAAAGCTGTTCTTCATCGCCGGCAATCACGACTGGTACGACGGCCTGTCCGCCTTCACGAGCGTTTTTTGCACCGCCCGCGATCGCCATTCCGCTGGCAAGGGCATCACCATCGGCGGCTGGCAATCCGATCAGCGGCGTAGCTATTTTGCTCTCGCGCTGCCGCACGGCTGGTGGTTTTGGGGCGTCGACCTCGCGCTCAACGCCTCGATCGACGAGGCGCAGAAAAACTATTTCGAGACCATGAGCGAGCGCACCAAGCCGGGCGAAAAAATCATCATCATCGTGCACGCGCCGGTATGGCAATCGATGGACGACTCCCCGCTTCATGAGGTGAGCCAGTGGGCGCGTGAGAACGGCGCTGAAGTGGTGGCAATGATCGCTGGCGACCTGCATTTTTACAGCCGCTTTCATTCCGTCGATCCGGTCAAGCCGACCGCGGATGAGCCGAAGCTCGCCCAACAACTGCAGTTGATCGTGTCCGGCGGCGGTGGCGCCTTTCTGCATCCGACCCACCAGGTGCCGCACCAGATGAAGGTGCATTGGACAGTGCCGAAGGCGGCCAAGCCGCTTCCGCTCGACCATAAGGACGACTTCAAGGCCGCGGTCGCCACGATTACTGACGATGATGGTCCCGAGTTCGAGCCAGCTAGGAGCCTGTCCGAGTAGTCCCTAGCATTTCTGGGGCGAGTCTGATTCTTTTCGGTTCCATGAGCAAGCACTTTCGCCCCTGGAATATCGACCAGACGCAACTCCTGCCGCCGAGCGTGCTGGATTTTGTGCCCGAGG
>JANXWC010000168.1 GCA_025351355.1 Hyphomicrobiaceae bacterium | reverse complement strand
CGCTCGGCGGCAGGAGTTGCGTCTGGTCGATATTCCAGGGGCGAAAGTGCTTGCTCATGGAACCGAAAAGAATCAGACTCGCCCCAGAAATGCTAGGGACTACTCGGACAGGCTCCTAGCGGTTTGTTTTGTCGTGCTTCTTTTCGGAAAACCGCTGCACACCCCGGATCTCGTCCGGGGCATGCTTTATCCGGAAGCACTCTAGGTTGACTATGAGACCGCCACAGGCTCGGCCCACAGATCGTATTCGTCGGCGTGCAGCACCGTGACCGGCACAAGATCGCCGGGCTGGACGCCCGTCGCACCATTGAGGAACACGCTACCGTCGATGTCGGGCGCATCCCACGGCGAGCGTCCGATGGCGCCTTCGTCATCGACCTCGTCGATCAGCACCTCGAACTGCTTACCGACGCGGGCAGCCATGATCGCGGTCGAAACCTCTTGCTGGGCTGCCATGAAGCGATGCCAGCGCTCTTCCTTCACCGCTTCCGGCACGGCGCCCTCAAGTGCATTGGCGGTGGCGCCTGCGACCGGCTCGTACTTGAAGCAGCCAGCGCGCGCTATTCTCGCTTCGCCGACGAAATCGAGCAACTGTTGGAAGTCATCTTCCGTTTCGCCGGGAAAACCGACGATGAATGTCGAACGCAACGCAAGATCCGGGCAGGCGTTGCGCCACGCTGCGATGCGCTTCAGCACCTTGTCGTTCGACGCCGGGCGCTTCATCGCGCGCAGCACGCGCGGGCTGGCGTGCTGGAAGGGAATATCGAGATAGGGCAGGATCTTGCCCTCGGCCATCAGCGGGATGACCTCGTCGACGTGCGGATAAGGATAGACGTAGTGCAGCCGCACCCATACGCCGAGCGCGCCGAGTTCGGCGCACAGGTCGTAGAACTTGGCGCGGATGTCGCGGCCCTTCCACGGGCTCGTCGCATACTTGAGGTCGAGGCCGTAGGCGCTGGTATCCTGCGAGATCACCAGCAATTCCTTGACGCCCGCGCGCACCAGTCGCTCGGCTTCGGCGATGACCTGATTGGCCGGCCGGCTGGCGAGATCGCCGCGCAGACTTGGGATGATGCAGAACGAGCAGCGATTGTTGCAGCCCTCGGAAATCTTCAGATACGCGTAGTGGCGCGGCGTCAACCTGAGGCCCGCTTCCGGCACCAGATCGACATAGGGGTCGTGCAGCGGCGGCACCGCATCATGCACCGCCGCGACCACAGCCTCGTATTGATGCGGACCGGTCACCGCCAGCACCGCGGGGTGCGCCGCCAGGATGCGACCCTTCTCGACGCCCAGGCAGCCCGTAACGATGACCTTGCCGTTCTTCGCCACGGCTTCGCCGATGGCCTCCAGGCTCTCCGCCTTGGCGCTATCGAGGAAACCACAGGTGTTGACGATCACTACGTCGGCGCCGGCGTAGTCGGCGGACAGCTCATAGCCCTCCGAGCGCAACTTGGTGATGATCCGCTCGCTATCGACGAGCGCCTTGGGGCAGCCGAGCGACACGAGGCCGACGCGCGGCGCGGTAGCCGTGCGTGTGTCAGACTTCCGCCGGACCTTCGGCGAGGGACGGTCGGTTGAGGATTGGCGGTTTGACTTCGGCGTTTTACTGATCGGGGCTTTGCTCATGGGCGGCTTTTAGCGGGCGGGGGCGGCGGACGCAATCGCTCCGCCACGAGGGCTTGGAACCATGGCGTGTCCCGCGCGTTCTGCGAGAGCCATAAGTACAAGTTTCATTGGCACACAGATTGGATGCGCCAGCTTCCGATCTATGCCCGACGCATTCAAACGAGGAACCCGCCATGACCAACGAGCAGATTCAGCAAGGTTTCGGCGTCTTCACGGGTGATCACGAAAAAGCGTTCGGCGCGGTGCGCCAGATAACCGAAAAGCCGGCGACGCTAACCGTGTACGTTGAAAACGCGGGTGATTTCGTGATCGGTGCGGAAGCGGTGATTGCCGTGCACATGCAGAAAGTAATCGTCAACCCAGCCAAGCTTGACCACGAACTGCGGACCGCTATTGCCAATGCCCACAAGGCAGAGGACCGCAGACTTTAAGCGCCCTATTTCGTCAATTCGGGCAGCGGCGCGACGCTGTTGTCCGGTGACTTGGCTTCCATCGTGATCAGCGTCATCGAAACCAGATCGTAATAGCCGATGATGCCGATGATATCCATGATGCCGCGCTCGCCAAATTGGTCGAACGCCGCCTTGTAGCTCGCATTGCTGACCTTCTTGTCGCGATAAAGCTCGGTTGCAAGGCTGTACAGCGCGGCCTCATCGGGCTTCATGCCATCCGGCTTTTTGCCAAGCGACAAGGCCTCCGCGATCTTCGGATCGAGGCCCCCCTTCAAGGCCAGCGGATAATGCGCAAACCATTCATATTGCGCTGTCCACTGGCGGGCAGTGATGAGGATCGCCATCTCGCTGAGTCGGGGCGCGAGCGACGTGTTCCAACGCAGATAGTCGGACAAGTTCGAGAGGCGCTTGGCCAATTCAGGACTTTGAATGTAAGCCCGATAGGGCGGGTTGGCGAATTTGGCGTTGCGCGGCGGACCACTGATTGATTCGGCCCACGCTTTCTGCTCCGCCGACAGCTTATCGGCGGCAGGTGCTGCAAACCGCGGTTGCTCCTGGGCGTGGCTTGCGGCTGGCGTTGCTGCGATCAGCGCAGCGGTAAGCACACCCCTCAATATCGACTGCATGATTTTTTCCTCCGAATCCTTTGATCATGGCGCGCCGTCGGACCTAGCTGTTGCCCGCTGCGCGCTGTCGCTCAGTTCGTCTTGGCCGCCGGTCTGGTCGCTGGAGCCAACGTTGCCGGTGATGTTTTGGTCGACGGATTGGGGGAATTGATCGTTGTAGTGAGCGGCGCTGGCGCTTGCGACGATCCTGCGGCAACTGGCGCCCCGGCACGCTCGCGCTCCACCTGTCGCCATTTGGCGACGTTGGCCTCGTGCTCACGATTGGTTTCGGCAAAGACGTGGCCGCCGCGGCCGTCGGCTACGAAAAACAAATCGGTTACGGGTGCGGGCTTGAGTGCCGACTCGATCGCCGCGCGACCTGGATTGCAGATCGGCGTCGGCGGTAGCGCCGGAATGACGTAGGTGTTGTGCGCCGTTTTCGACGCGATGTCGGAGCGCATGATCGGCTTGCCCCACTGCACCTTGCCTAGCGCAATACCGTACAGAATCGTCGGATCGCTCTGGATCTTCATGTTCTTGCGCAGACGATTTATAAACACCGCAGCAACCCGGTCTCGTTCATCGTTGCGACCGGTTTCTTTCTCGATGATCGACGCCAGAATAATCGCCTCGGCCGGCGATTTCAGCGGCAGACCATCCTGCCGCTCCGCCCACAATTGGTCCACGACCTTCTTCTGCGCTACTTGCATCATCTCAATCAGCGTTTGCCGAGAACTGCCGCGCGGCAACGAAAAAGTCTCGGGCAACAGCGTGCCCTCAGCCGGCACCTCGCGGATATCGCCGATCAAACTTTGATCGGCGCGCAGCCGCTCGACGATCTGATAACTGGTCAAGCCCTCGGGCACCGTCACCTTCATCAGCACCGAGCGCCCTTCAGACAGCGTCTCGACGATCGAGCGGATAGAAGCGCCCGGCTTGATTTCGTACTCGCCGGCCTTGAGGTTGAGCGTGTGTCCGCCCGGCATCAGCGACGCCGCACGCAGCGTGTACAGGCCGGCCAGAAACAGGCGCCTGTCGCTGACCATGCCATCTTTTTCGAGCCGTTCGGCGATCTGCTGGGTGCCGTCGTTACGCGGAATCACCAACAGCTTCGGCTCGCCCAACGGTCCGTCTGCATCCACCGCCGCCTGCAGATAATAGAACGCACCGCCGGCACCCAGCAGCACGACGACGAGCAACGTCAGCAGGCCATTCAACAACTTCAGCACCGGTCTGACCTTCCTGCCATCTCGGCCCAGCATATCGTCGCCGCGCGACTTCGGTCGTTGCGGTACTGTACGCGGACCGCGCGCATTCGACAGAGTACGAACGGTATTGTGCACAGCCTGTTCGCCTGCCGTCGTCGGGGACATAGTGCTTGCATCGACGGCTGGCGCGGATGGTTTGCGTTTGGCCTTCGACTTTGCACCGGCCGACCGCTTTTCTCCAGTGGGCTTTGGAGTTTCTCGGTCAGCCGAACTGCGGCGATCGCTCATCAGTGTTCCCTGTCGCCAAATCGTGGGATCGCCGCGCATTTATGCGCTTCTCGTAACGCCCGCCCCTGCGCCACAGGATTACAGCAAAATGTGGCAAAACACCGGGGGATGCAGGCGCGCGCGCCTACACGCGACCGAACATCACCGATGCATTCGTGCCCCCAAAGCCAAATGAATTCGACAACGTGACGTCGACGCTTCGCCGCTTGGCCTTGTGCGGCACCAGATCGATCGCGGTTTCCACTGAGGGATTGTCGAGGTTGAGGGTCGGCGGCACGATCTGATCCCGCATGGCCAGCAGGCAGAAGATCGATTCGACTGCGCCCGCCGCGCCCAGCAGATGGCCGATCGCCGACTTCGTGGACGACATGGCCGCCTTGCCCGCCGCATTGCCGAACAACCGTTCCACGGCCTTCAATTCGATGCCATCGGCCATCGTCGACGTGCCGTGTGCATTGACATAATCGATATCGCTGGGCTGCAGGCCCGATCGCTTGAGGGCGGCACGCATGCAGCGGAAAGCACCATCGCCATCCTCGGCCGGTGCCGTGATATGGTAGGCATCGCCCGACAGGCCGTAACCGATCACCTCGCCATAAATCTTGGCGCCGCGCGCCTTGGCATGCTCCAGCGCTTCCAGCACGACGATCCCGGCGCCCTCGCCCATCACGAAACCGTCACGATCGCGATCGTAGGGCCGCGAGGCTTGTTGCGGACGATCGTTGAACTCGGTAGCCAGCGCCCGGCAGGCGGCAAAGCCGGCCATGGCGATGCGGCAGATCGGGCTTTCGGCCCCGCCGGCGACCATGACGTCGGCGTCACCCAGCGCGATCAGCCGTGCGGCGTCGCCGATGGCGTGCGCACCCGTCGAGCAGGCCGTAACCACCGAATGATTGGGGCCCTTCAATTGATGACGAATGGAAATCTGACCGCTGGCCAGATTGATCAACCGACCGGGGATAAAGAATGGACTGACGCGGCGTGGCCCCCTCTCGTGCAGCAGCAATGCCGTGTCGGCGATGCCCGACAGGCCGCCGATGCCGGACCCGACAAGCACGCCGGTCGCCTCCTGCTTTTCCTGCGTGTCGGCCACCCAGCCGGCATCTTTCAGCGCCTGTTCGGCCGCCGCCATGGCATAGACGATGAAGTCATCGACCTTGCGGCTTTCCTTGGGTTCCATCCAATCGTCGGGATTGAATTTGCCGTCGGCCAGCGAGCCACGTGGAACGAAACAGGCGATCTGCGCACTGATGTCGTCGACCTTGAATTCTTCGATTCGACGCGCCGCGTTTTCGCCAGCCAACAGCCGCGACCACGACGTCTCTACGCCACAGCCCAGCGGCGTGACCAGTCCCAATCCTGTAACGACGACACGCCGCATTAAACCGCATCCCCCTTTGAGACGAGCTTTACGCAGAATGGCCGACAGGCCGCCCCCCCCCAAGCCCCGGGAGCATCTCTGCGCACGGTACGAGAAACGCCGGCGGCAGCATCCAACCGGCGTCACTCAGTTCAGAAAGCCCGCACAACTAGGCCGCGCTGGCTGCTTTTTCTAGAAACTTCACGGCATCGCCGACCGTCTGAATCTTCTCGGCGGCGTCGTCCGGGATTTCACAGCCGAATTCTTCTTCGAACGCCATCACGAGTTCAACCGTGTCGAGGCTATCTGCGCCCAGGTCATCAATGAAGCTCGCGGCATCAGTGACCTTCTCGGCTTCAACGCCCAGGTGCTCAATGACAATTTTCTTCACCCGGATTGCTACGTCGCTCATCTTTATCCCCTTGCGGAAGGCCTGAATTCACTCGCTGTCGGTTGTGTTCGATTCGCTCCGATTGCGACAGCACGACCGGGTCGAGGAGAAAGTTACACACAGGCAACCCGATCGGCAGGGCGCCGGTGCTGAAAGGCACGGTGTCCAACGGTACTGCCTGGCGGCCGAGTTGGATACACGACTCAAATCGAAACGGCTGGTAACATACTTCAATTCGCTTTGCCAACAGGCACTCTGCACGGTTGCAAAGCTAAGCGCAGCACAAGAAAATCCGTTCAGATCATGACCATCCCGCCGTTGACGTGCAAGGTAATGCCGGTCACGTAACGCGCCTCGACGCTGGCCAGGTAGACCGCTGCCGCCGCGATGTCGTCCGGCGCGCCGAACGTCTGTGCCGGGATGGCCTCTTTGATCGCCGCGGTTTGTTTCTCGTTCAAAGCCTCGGTCATCGGCGTGGCGATAAAACCGGGCGCGATGCAATTGGCCGTTATGCCGCGCGAGGCGACTTCGCGCGCCAGGCTCTTGGTCATGCCGATCATACCAGCCTTGGAGGCGGCGTAGTTGGCCTGGCCGGGGTTGCCGATAATGCCGGAAACCGAAGAAATATTGATGATGCGGCCATATCCCGACTTAGAGCGCATCATGTGACGGCTGGCTGCCCGCATCAACATGAACGTCGACGTGAGGTTGACCGCGATCACATCGTCCCACTGTTCGTCCTTCATCACCATGAACAGGTTGTCTTTGGTCAAACCGGCGTTGTTGACGAGAATATCCAACCGACCGCCCAGCGCTTTGACCGCGTCGTCGATGAGTTTACCCACCTGCTCTTTGTTCGCGAGATCACACGGTACGACCACACACCGCTCCCCCAATTCGGCCTTTAATACCTCGAGCTTGTCCACCTGCCGGCCGGACAATGCAACGGTCGCGCCGCGCGCATGCAGTTGTTTCGCAATGGCGCCGCCAATGCCGCCCGTCGCACCCGTTACGAGCGCGGTTTTGCCAGTTAGGTCGAACATTAGATGCGTTCCCAAAGTGCCACGTCGGTTGTCCCGGTTGTGAGCGAGCCGTGGGAAAGCGTCAAGTCGACACGAAAACAATCATAAGTTGAATTTACTTATTTTTAAGCAATCTAGAGTTACATAAATTATCAGACGTAGTCAGATCGAATGTGCACGCCTGATATGTTCAGTTTGCGTAAAGAGTAACAGATCATGTCCGTCCGCATTGCGTTTGTCCGCCTCGGCCCCGGCGCGACCACACACATTGGTTTGTACGGTCCGCCGCCCCCCGCACGACGATTGGCCGTCTCGGCCGCCACGGCTGCTATCGCGTCGGTACTTTGGTCAAAGGCGACAACTCGACAGCGGTCGGCACTTCCGCCCAGGCGGAAGGCTCAAATTCCCTCGCAGCGGGCGCTTCCGCATATGCCTTCGGCTCCACCTCGACGGCGGTCGGCTCGTCCGCACAGGCACAATCGACCAACGCCACCGCCCTCGGTTCCTCTGCGCAGGGGCAAGGCACCAATAGTACCGCTTTAGGCGCTGCCGCACTTGGCCAGGGACTGAATGCCACCGCGGTCGGCAGCGCATCGACGGCGCAAGGGGAAAACTCGACCGCCATCGGACGCGGCACGCGGTCCACCGGCATCGGCACGACGGCTGTTGGTGCTCTGGCTCGAGCGCAAGATGACTATTCGGTGGCGCTTGGATTTGGGACGCAAGCGTTAGGGGCTAACTCGGTGGCCGCTGGCCCCAAGGCAATTGCGGGTGGTGTCGGCAGCGCTGCTATCGGTCTCTATTCCAATGCGTCCGGCTTGAACGGTATTGCGCTTGGCTCGGCGGCCGTAGCGAACGGCGCGCAATCCACCTCGCTCGGCGCCGGCGCGTCGGCCGTCCAAGACAATGCTACTGCTATCGGGGCCGGCACGGTGACGACCCGGGCCAATCAGATTTCACTTGGCGCGGCCTCGGCAACCTACACGTTGAGCGGTGTCGGAACCGCTGCCAGCCGTGCCACCCAAGCTGGTCCGCTGCAAGTTCTGACGACAGACGCCAACGGCAACGTCGCCGGTGACAATGGGGCCCTGCAATCGCAGGTGACAGCGAATACCGGCGCCATCACCGGGCTAACCGGCCGCCTTGGCACTGTCGAAACAAACGTTTCCAATCTGCAAACGCAGACTACCGCCAACACCAGCTCAATCACCGGCCTCACCGGCCGTGTCGGCAGCCTGGAAACAAATGTCACGGGCTTGCAAACCGGCCTTTCTGCCGTGCAGACGCAAACCGTGACAAACACCGGTGCCATCACCGGCCTCGGCAACCGCATGACGTCAGTGGAAACCACTGTCGGCGGCTTCGATAGCCGGATCACCGGCGTGCAGAACCGCATGACCACCGTCGAGGGCACGGTCGGCACGCTCAACTCGCGCGTGGGCACAGTCGAGACCACGGTCAACACCTTCGATCAGCGTATCACCAACGATACCACCAATATATCCACTCTCAACACGCGCGTGGGCGGTGTCGAAAATCAGATCGTCACCGTCAAGGCGCAGACAGACACCAATACGCGCGACATCGCGGCGACCCGCAACCAGGTCTCGACGCTGACGAACACCGTATCGACTTTCGACAACCGCATTATTGGCGCCGAACAGGTCTCGGCGGTCGCTGCTTCGGAAGCGGCGCGCGCCAATCGCCGCATCGACGACCTCGACCTGAAAAGCACCCAGGCACTCGAAGGCGTGGCGGTCGCGTTGGCCCTATCCGACCCGGTACTGCAACCGGGCGATAGCTTCGGTATCAAGGTCGGCGCGGGTGCCTATGGCGCCAACACCGCCGTCGGCCTGTCTGCCATGGGTGTTGCCAGCCGTAACCTGTTCGGCGGCGGCGAAACGCTGGCCTTCGGCGGCGGCATCAGCGTCGGCACCAACCACGGCAACGTCGGCGGCCGCGTCGGCGCGCAGCTGACCTGGAAATAATAACCTATCCATCGCTACCACCGCTGACAGACGGAGCTACAGGCATGTCCCGACGAATCGCAAAATGGATTTTTCCGAGTGCCTTGATGCTCGCGTCGCTGGCCTCGGCGACCGTTGTTACGGCGCTGGCCGACGATGCTCTCGCGCCCAAGCAACCGCGTCCGATTGTGCCAGGCCTCGGACAACGGCAAAGCACGCACGCCAAACCTGTGAGCGCGCCGACGCAGCCATCGACACAGCATCTCTACCTCATTCGCACGACGTTGCTGACACTCGATACGGCCAATCGCACGGGCAACTATACGGTCCTGCGCGATAGCGCCGGTCCGACGTTTCAACAGAAGCATTCGTCTGCCGACCTGGCATTGGCTTTCCAGAAGGTCCGCGGCAGCCTCGATCTCGCACCCATCGCCTTGGCCATGCCGCAACTCACGCGCCCGCCGATTACCACCGCGCAACAGTTGCAGCTGGCCGGCATCGTGCCTAGCGATTCCACGCCCATCGCATTTGAAATGATGTTCGAGCCTATCGGTGGCCACTGGCGCCTCGCCGCGCTCGCCGTCGGCGCCGTGCAGCCAGCGCACGCGAAATGAGGCGACCGTAGATTTATCGCATCTGCACAAGTAGCTCGTGATCTGGATTACACCATTTCCATCCGTCACGGTCCCGTAAGCTGTACTGCGGCGGCCTCTTCGCGATGGCCGAATATAAGGCTTTACCGCGTGTTTTCTGGAATAATTGGTTGCGCAGGCATTGGCTAGTGTCCCGATCGATAAATTCGTGGGATTATCGTTGCGTTGATTCGCGGGGATTTTCCATGAGCAGAACGGCACTTCGGATCGAATTGTCAGCAGAGACTCGGCGCGAGTTGGAGGGGCTTGCGCGGCGGCGGCGCAC
>JANXWC010000131.1 GCA_025351355.1 Hyphomicrobiaceae bacterium | reverse complement strand
GCGCAGCACAACAGCCGAGCGGTCCTTCCTGATCTTCAGCCCCGTCATCGCGTCCTCCTGGCGAATCAATCACCCAACAGAATCACAATCCGAGCGAATGCGAAAGAGAACCGAGTCAAAGCTTATGGGGGCTGGTATTATAGGCAATCGACGTGAACCCGCACGCGCCGTTTTCACAGCGTGCGACGTGGCCGCCGAGTTCTGCCGTGCGGCAGCGCTCGATGGCACTCATCACCTTCAACTGCGGCAGGCTCACATGACCGCGATTGGCATCACGCCACGCGGGTCCGTGGTCGCGGAAAATGTCCGCGACCTCCAGTGATGGGCGAGCCACGACGGCGGCGCGCTACGCCGGTGGGCCTTCCTTCGGCAAGTTCAGCCGTTCGAGCGGGCTCATCACAGTGCGCAGCGTGTTAATGGCGACGTGCGTGTAGCGCGCGGTCGTGTCGAGCTTCGCATGGCCGAGCAACACCTGGATCACCCGCACATCGATATCGCTCTCCAGTAGATGCGTCGCGAACGAGTGCCGCAACGTGTGCGGCGTCACCCACGACCCAAGGCCGGCGGCATCGGCGGCCATGTAGCAGACACGATTCAACTGGCGCGTGTCAACGGTTGGATCTGATCCTGGCCGGGGAACAGCCAGCTCTGTGATCGGGATTGCACCACGCGCGCAGCAGATCGAGCAACTGCGGCGACAGCATCGCGTGGCGATCCTTGCGCCCCTTGCCCATCTCGACGCGGATCAGCATGCGCTTGCTGTCGATGTCGCTGACGCGCAGCATGACGACCTCGCCACCGCGTAGTCCGGCGCCATAGGCGATGCCGAGCGCCGCCTTGTACTGGAGGCCGGGCCCGGGTGCTGCTTCGAGCAGGCGCCCCACCTCGTCGGGCGTCAGGATGCGTGGCAACTTGCGCGGATAATTGGTGCGCGCCAGTTGGTGTGCGAGGTCGACGCGGCCAAGGGTGACGGTAAAGAAAAAGCGCAGCGCCGAGGCTTGCGTATTCATCTTCGGCGGCTGTGCGCCGTCGGCAATCTGCTCGGACTGGAAACGCCGAACATCATCACCAGTCGCCGTATCCGGCGCGCGACCGAGGAACTTGGCAAAAGTCTCGATGTGGCGGATATAATCGCGTTGCGTCTTGTCGCCGAAGTTGCGGTTCGTCATGTCCTGCAGCATGCGGCGGCGCAGATCGCCGATGGGCGCGGCGGTTGCTGGTACGCTGGTGGTTGTCTCGGTCATTGGGGTGCCTGTCTTGAGTTGGAGTTCTTGACCCCTTCATCCTCAAGACAGGCGCACCCGCCCGTTAACGCCAACGCTTCAACTGGTTACCGCAGCGACCCAACCACTCGCACCGGCCCCTTGTGCAGCAGCCTCCCGCGTGAGCGGGTTCGTTCTCTGGCCCGGTGCCGAATGTAAGCCTGCCAATCACCTACGCTCGAAGCTGATGCACTAGCTGCCAGTCGTCAAGGTGCCGATTGTTGATACGGCTCCAGTGCGGGCGTGCATTTTGAGTGGTGACGAACTACCGTGAACGCTAGCGTTTCACGTTCTCTTAGGGAAAATGCCAAAACTTCCGAGACACTTTGCGCCGTTCATCTTCGGCGTCGTTCAGGCCGCTCTGACAACCGGGATTGCGACGGCGATCGCGACCCCTCTGGGAGTGGGCCTCGATTGGCACTTCGTTCAGCGCTGGCTAGCCACATGGGCCATCGCTTGGCTGACGATGTTGCCGGTCGTGATCTTCTTTGCTCTCATTATTCGACGGGCCGTTGAGGCAATGACCTTGCCGCCGAATGATGCGCCGTAGCAACGCGCTTCGCACGGACGGTATTGTGAAGGGTTTCGGATGCCGGCCCAGCACGGACGGCTCCACGAGCACCGAGGGCCGGCGTTCGAAAGCCGCCAGGGAACGAAATCGCGGGACGTGGGGCACTCTGGTCTCAGCAGGCGCTATGGGGATTTGGTGAGCGCCGTTGGTGCAGCGGGTGCGTGTTGCGGGGCGCTGAGGGGGTGAGCCGATGGCCAATGGGCAACGGCAGCCCGGAGAGGCTCGCGATTGAGCACGTTTTGGGCGACGGTCGAGGGTGGCATATTCGTCATGCGCCATGCGCCGCCCGCAAAGGCACGCATCACCGATCGTGGCGTCGCCGACGCCATCGCCAAGCCCGCGACGAAGTACACCGGGCCGCTCAGCGTCGTCGTCGAGGAACGGCAACAGGCACCGCCGAGGTTGTTCGATCGGCCATCGATCCAAAAGGCTTGCGGTCAGTGGTGGGGCTGGGGCGCCGACACGGCAGCCACGCATCTCGGGACCTCGAAGTGCCACTGGAACGACCTTGGGTCCGCATAACAGGCATGTAAGATTTCTTTGCGCTCGGCGTATCCGCGTCGTCTGGCAAGGAAGTTTCCCCACGCGGCCTTGCAGGATCGGGACCATGAGACACTCCGCGTTCAAAACGGCAGGTATCTGGGGCGCTACCATTGTAGGGTTCTGGATTGTCGGAATAACGCCCAGCTTGGCCCAGCAGAAACAGCTAGTGAAATTCGAAGCCCCGCCAGCGAACACTAAATACACCGAGCAACATTCAATCGCTGTAGGGGATGTTGTCGGCCACGACATACGGATATTCGAAAATATTCGGACGTTCCCCAAGGATCCGCTCATCATCGGTGGGGTCCCCGTCAAGGAATGGTGGACCCGTGGCTTTACCGACTTCACTGAAACTAATGGCCTAGCGACAGCCTACCATACGATATTGATGGAAAGCGGCGACAAGATTTTCATACGTGTTAATTTTGTGGCGCAAAGCACGGTGAGCGAAGATGGATCAAAGAAAGGAGCAAACAATTTAATCGCCGGTCCCATCACGGGAGGCACCGGAAAATTCCTGGGTATTAGAGGCATGGTGAGGCTCGCAGCGACCTTCGATCCGAAGTCCGGCTACAATAACTCGAAGGGCGAAATTGAGTATTGGACGGAAAAATAACTGCTAGCCCGCCTTTCTCCCCATATCCAAGTGCGCTTCGCTCCGCCTTTTCAGGGATGAGCTCGTTCGACCTTGTTGACGTGACGGCATCGACGGCCATTGCCGCCGGTTGGGCAGCGTGGGCGGTCGCGTCGATGGTCACTCTGTTGTTGGCGGGCGGGTTCGATTGGGGCTCGGTTCTGCGACGTCTGTTGGTGGGCCCGGACCGTCGAAACGCCCCTCGCGTTAACTCCGGTCGGTATGGGGTAAGCTTCTGCCAGACTTATCACGAACTTGCCGGTCTGGAAGCTTTTGAGTTAGGTTCGAGCGTGGCGGCGTAGTGTGTCCATCGGACGGACCCGACTCTGACATTGGGCCATCAACGGTGCGGCGGGTCTTGGACCTCGAACGGCCACATGCCCTCAGCCATTACCGGGAAGTGGCTGAGCCTCTATGATTGATACCGGAGATCGGGTTGGCACGACCCGCGTCAGGACGAAGCCAGACCGGTCAAGCAGATCGCGAAATTCGGCTTCTGTGCGCTCTCGCGCCTGACCAAACATCGCCATCATCTGCATGTCGATCAGATAGCCAGTGGGCCTGCCGTGTGCAGGATCAGGTTCAAGGATCTGCTCGCCCAACAGTAGCATGCCGTTTAAGTCCATGGCTGAGCGGCAAGCACGGAGGATGCGCAGGCAGTCTTCATCTTTCCAATCATGCAGGACACGAATGACAAGATACAAGTCGGCTCCGCCCGGTACCTGCTTGAAGAAGTCGCCACCCTGGGCGGTCATCCGCCCGTCCATGAGATCCCTCGGCTTCAATGCGGTGACGACGTCTTCACGATCGAACACCAAACCATGGGGCTTGGGAAAACGCGCAAGGATGTGACGCAACGCGGCTCCGTTGCCGCCACCAATATCGACGATCAGTCGCGGCGCCGAAAAATCGTATGCTTCAGCGAGAGCTGCATGACGGTTATCCGGAAAGTTGGCCATCATGGCGTCGAAAGCACGGGCCTCGGCGGGGTGTTGGCGAAGGTAGTCAAATCTGCTCATGTTCCAGGCCACCTCATGCGGCGTTCCGCCGGTCATGGCGACGTCCAACTCGCCCCATGCTTTCCATGAACCGGGTCCGGTCCAGAAGCGCGCAGAATGGTGCATGCTGTTCGGCGTATCGATGCGGAGCAGTAAGGAGCGTGGCGAATGCGAGACAATTCCATCAGTTGAGACCTGGAAGATTTGGAACGCTGCCAGCGCCCGCATGACCCGGGTCAATGGCTCCGGTAGCACAGAACATCTAGCGGCGAGGTCATGCAATGAGACGGCGCCGTCGCGTGCGATCTTGTCTGCGATCCCAAGATCGGCAACCAGCCGCAGCATGCGAGAGACCTGAAAGCCGCGCAGCAGCAGATCAAGATCCTCGCGATGTTGCTCTATGGGAGCAGGTTCGGACATAGGTTGCCTCCTGGGTCACAGCGTTGATCGCCGCGCGATCGACGCACATTGTCACAAGTTTACCAAACCAACGAAATTTTTGATGCTGCCCGGACTTCTCCAATTGGCTCAGGCCGTGTAAAAACCCTGTGCGCGGCTGCCGAACGACCGGTCACCGACGCCGAACGGGCTTGAACGGCATTTATTCCGATATTTTCGCCGTTGGGCGGCTGGAGTCAATCCTCGATCATCCTTGGAGCATCCTGCGCAGTCCTGGATGAGCATGCCGTTTGGCGAGCGCCGGTACTCATGCCCGCATCGCCGCCAGCAGCGACTTCACGCCGACGATATTCATCACGCGCGTGAGATTGTAGCCGAGCACGTTGAGTGCCATTTCGGTGGCGACCTTGGGCAGCGTCTTGCACAGAAAGTGCGTCGCGCCCATGCGCATCTTCAGCGTCGCAAACGGATGCTCGACTGTCTCGCGGCGCACGCGCATGGCCTGCGGATTTTTGTCGAGACGCGTCTGCACGGCTTCAAGAACGCGCTCATGCTCCCAGCGTTTGACGCGGCGCTCTCGGCCTGTCGTGCATTTGGGATTTGATCGCGCACGTCGCGCATGCGCTGGTCCAATAGCTGCGCATCTGCAGTCCATCTTCATCGGACGCATAGCGGAACGACAGCTTCTCACCGGCCGGGCAGCGGTAGACATCTTCCGACTGCAGATAGACAAAATCCGGCTTGCCGAAACGCCCCTCCGCCTTCGCGCCCGAGGTCTGCGGCTTGGGCAATGTTACGGTGACGCCAGCGTTCTCGCAGGCCAGGATTTCCTCGCCCTTGAAGTAACCGCGATCGGCCACGACCTCTAATACCAGCCCTCCTAAGGTTTGACCTTGAGTATCCAGGGATATGAGGCGAGCGACGTGATGCGTCCGGTTTCAGCGCAGAGCCGGTTCCAGGCAGTGCACGCGGCGTCGACGATGGCGTCGTAGTCGTTGAGGAGACGG
>JANXWC010000071.1 GCA_025351355.1 Hyphomicrobiaceae bacterium | reverse complement strand
GGGCTATTCCGTACTAAGGGGGATATTCCCACGCGTTACTCACCCGTCTGCCACTCCCCTTGCGGGGCGTTCGACTTGCATGTGTTAGGCCTGCCGCCAGCGTTCGTTCTGAGCCAGGATCAAACTCTCAAGTTGAAAGTTAGATTTCTGAGCTACTTGGAGGGAATTCACTCCAAGGATTCTGTATTACAGGGTCCTTCACATTGATAAGCTTTGCCAGGTTACCCCGACTCAGCTTACCGATGGATGGTATGAAACACAGCATCGTCAGAGTTCTGTTGTGATCAAATCCTGATACCCGAGGGTACCAAAAAATGATCCGCCAGGACTCCGCCGCCTGCGTTTCTCTTTCCTCAAACCACATTGTCAAAGAGCCGGAACAGAAACAAACCCTTGGATCACTTTAGAGATCCGAGAAGCCAAAAGAAGAACCACACCAGGTTTCCCTGTTGGGCCTTGCCTTCGATCAGGAATTGTTGCCGCCCCGTGGGGTGGAAGACACTCAGTTGTGGGCGACCTCAGTGGCCGCCGCCGTGTTTCGCGTCTCAACGAGGCTGTTTAAACAACAATCCCGTTTCGGTGTCAACAACGTTTCACGAATTTTTTGCGACAACCCCCTTTTTTTTCGCTGCAGCGGCATAACACGCCGAACAGACAGCATAATTTCTTCAATCGTTCGTACACGGCAGGGGTGTGAACAACTGCTCCGGTCCGGATAGCGAGCCAATTTTGCAGCCCTTAGCGGCCGCTTGTTGCTGTTTTCGGCCGCCGCCCTACGCCGTAGATTGGGACTCGGACCTGTGGGGAGTTGATAGGCAACGCCAGCATTCCGCTTGCCACGTGGGCGCCCTGTTTGTCAGGAATACATACCCATAGAGGGCGTATGCGATTCGGGCAGACAACTTGACCCATTAACTGCGCTTGACGCACGGACCTACGACATTGGACGGCCGCGCCGACCAATGTTGACCAGGTTCCTTTGGAGGAAGGCGGCGGACACCACCCGTGGTCAATCAACGGCGGCATGCACCAGTCAGCCAGCGGCGACGCACAGCGCGCGCGCCCACGGGAAGAGTGCGTTCAGCCGAAGGTCCGTTGGCCCGCCTACAACGGGGCGCCGAAGGTGTTTTCTCCCAAGACCATGGCGACAGTCGGCGCGGTGGTCGCTTTCGCTGGTTCCTCAGCACCTGCTTTGCCGCGGGTATTGGAGCCTTTGCTATCTTGTTTTCGGTCCTTGGCGCCAATGATCGTGGCGAGCCAACCATGGACTTGGCGCAAGCGACCGCCGCGCTGACACCGGTGAAGCTACCGCCCGCACAACAATCTCAGGGATTGGCCTGGGCAATACCCAAGAGTGACAAGTTGGTGGCAACCAGCGGTGCCATGAGCACAAAGTTCATCATTTACGACTCGATCCATCTCCGAAAGGACAACCGCGACTACCTGCAAAAGAAAACCTATGCCCGCATCGTCGCCCGGCTGGCTTCAGCTCCGGTTGCGACCGAAGCCGACAAGATCCCGCAATTCAACCCCTACAAGCTTTATGCAACAGGCGAGGATGGCGGCGACAACGATGTACTGGCCGCCGTCGAGCAGCAGGATATGGCGGTCAAGGTAGTCGAACTGCTCGGTGGTATCCTGCCCAGTGACGACGGCCAGGACATGAACACGCCGGAGATTACCGAGGTTGTGGCCCGCGAAGTGGCGCAGTCCGAGCCGGTGTCCCTCAAACCCGCGTTCCAGGTGGAAGGAGCGGAAAAGTTGGCTGGACCGCAGCTGCTGGCGCGCCGCTCTCAGCAAGCCATCCCCGAAGTTTTGCCACCGAATACGACTGCACTTACCAAACCGGTGAGCGATTCGGACGACTCGGCTGCCGACGACCTGGAGGGCCAGGAAGTCCGTGTTGTGCGAACTGGACGCGGCGACACGCTGCCGAAGATCCTGACCAAATTGAATGCCGAAGGCTGGCAGATCGATGAAATCATGGACCGCGCCAAGAGCACGCTAGGTGAGGGGCCGCTGCCGCCGGGTCAGGAAATCCGCGTCACGCTCGTGCCATCCGTAACTAAAGCCAATATCAACGAAGTGGCGCGGCTAAGCGTGTTCGGCGAAGGCCAGGATCACCGGCTCAGCGTGGTCAGGCGCGCAGACGGGTTCTTTGAAGCCTCCACCACGCCGATCGACGAAAGGGTCACCCGCGCCGCCCAACGCGGTGACCGGCCCTCGGCAGCGAGCCTCTACGCAAGTGTCTACACGGCCGCCCTTTCGCAAGGGCTGACGCCCGAACTGATCGGCCAGATCCTGCGCGTGCACGCCTCAGAAACGGACTTCAGGCGCCGCGTCGCCCCTTCGGACGGCATCGAGTTGTTCTTCGGCGTCAAGGAGGAGGACAAAGGCACCGAAGGCGCACTTGGGGAACTGCTCGCCACATCATTGACGGCGGCCGGAGAAACACAAAAGTATTATCGCTACCGCTCGTCTGACGGCACCATCGATTTCTACGACCAGTACGGCAACAATTCGCGTAAATTCCTGATGCGTAAGCCCGTCCGCGGCGAGGTTCGGCTTGCTGACGGCTACGGCTGGCGCCGTCATCCGCTGCTCAACATCGTGCGTCGGCACGCCGGTATCGACTGGGCCGGCCCAATTGGTACACCCATCATGGCGGCGGGCAGCGGCACCGTCGAAGAAGCGCGACGCCACGGCGAGTTCGGCAACTACGTACGCATCAGGCATGCGAACGGCTATTCAACGGCCTATGCGCATTTGAGCCGCTTTGAGCGCGGCACGACCGAGGGTGCACGGGTCACGCAGGGGCAGGTGATCGGTTTCATCGGCACGACCGGGCTGTCGACCGGACCGCATTTGCATTTCGAGGTGCTGATCAACAGCCAGCAGGTCAATCCAATGACCATCCCGGTGCCAAAAGAGCGCAAGCTTGAGGGCCGCGCACTCGCCGAATTCCAAAAGGAGCGCGTGCGGATCGACGACTTGATGCGCCGCAATCCAGTGTCGACCAAGGTCGTCGAGGCGAATTTGGCGAAGTAGAATGGGCGTGACGGCTCCGTCCGCGCGCATTTGCGGCTTGAAAGCCCGGCGCACTCGACTATCAATCGGGCACGACAGACCCCTCCCTCGTCAGAGAGCCCGCTATGACCGCCGCCTTGAAAGCTTCCGGCCCCGTCCCGCAACCCGGCATTATGGACATCTCCGTGTATGTGCCGGGAGAAAGCCATGTACCGAGCGGCATGGTGCCGGTGAAACTTTCGTCGAATGAGAATCCATTGGGGCCGAGCCCGAAGGCCATCGCGGCGTTTAAGAAAGCAGCGGAAAGTCTGGAGCGCTACCCGGACGGGGGCGCAACCGAGCTCAGACAGGCGATCGCGCGCGTTTATGGTCTGGACGCCAACCGGTTGGTATGCGGCGCCGGCTCGGACGAACTGATCGGTATTTTGACGCATGCCTACGTCGGGACCGGCGATGAGACGCTGTTCCCCGAGCACGGCTTCCTGATGTACAAAATCGCCACCATGGCCAATGGCGGCACGCCGATCACCGCGCCCGAAAAAAACCTGCGGACAGATGTGGATGCACTGCTGGCGCGCGTGACGCCGCGGACGAAGCTGGTCTATCTCGCCAATCCCAACAACCCCACCGGCACCTACATTCCATTCGAGGAGGTGCGCCGGCTGCACGCGGGACTGCCGAAGTCGGTGATCCTGGTGCTGGATGCGGCCTATTGCGAATACGTCAGGCGCAACGACTACGAAGCGGGCATCGAGCTGGTCGGCACGTCCGACAACGTCGTCATGATGCGGACGTTCTCAAAGATCCATGGGTTGGCAGCATTGCGGTTGGGTTGGGCCTATTGCCCGCCGGGGATCGCCGATGTGCTTAACCGAGTGCGCGGGCCGTTCAACGTGTCGGCGCCGGCCATCGCCGCGGGCATCGCCGCGATCGAGGATCGGGCACATCAGGAAGCAGCCATCAATCACAATGAAAAGTGGCTGCCGTGGGTGACCGCGGAACTCGAAAAGCTGGATCTTAAAGTGACGCCGAGCGTCGGCAATTTCATCCTGATTCATTTTCCGGCGACCGGCGCCAAGACGGCAGCCACGGCGGACACCTATCTCAAGGCGCGCGCGATCATCGTGCGGGCGGTGGGGGCCTACAAGCTGCCGCACTGCCTGCGCATGACGATCGGCACGGAAGCGGAAAACCGCGCCGTGGTCGCGGCGCTGACGGCATTCATGGCAGGACCGGCGTGATGTCTCCAGCTAAGTTGCAGCACCCGCTGTTTGAGCGGGTGGCGCTGATCGGCATTGGCTTGATCGGCTCGTCGCTGAGCCATGCCATGCGGCGGCGAGGCATCGCGGGACAGATCGTCGGGCACGCACGTACGACGGAAACGCGGGCGACGGCGTTGCGGCTTAAGCTGATTGACATCGCGTATACGACGGCAGCCGAAGCAGCGGCAGATGCCGATCTTGTCATCCTCTGCGCGCCTGTCGGGGCCTGTGGTGAATTAGCCCGCGAGATCGGCCCTTCTGTTAAGCCCGGCGCTATTCTCACCGACGTCGGTTCGGTGAAGGGCGCGATCGTCAGGGATTGCGGCCCGCATGTGCCCCCAGGCGTACACTTTATTCCCGGGCATCCGATCGCGGGCACCGAGCAATCCGGCCCCGAAGCGGGCTTCGCCACTTTATTCGATGGCCGCTGGTGCCTGCTGACGCCGGTCGAGGGCACCGAGCCCAGCGCGATCGAGCGACTGAAAGCGTTCTGGGAGGCGTGCGGATCGAACGTCGACCTGATGACGCCGGAGCATCACGACATGGTGCTGGCGATTACCAGCCACCTGCCGCATCTGATCGCCTACAACGTTGTGAATACGGCGGCGCACCTGGAACGGGTGACCGACAGCGAGGTGATCAAGTTCTCGGCGGGCGGCTTCCGTGATTTCACGCGTATCGCCGCGTCCGATCCGACCATGTGGCGCGACGTGTTCCTCAACAACAGGGAAGCGGTGCTCGAAATGCTCGGCCGCTTCAGCGAAGACCTGACCATGCTGCAACGCGCTATCCGCTTCGGCGACGGCGACACGCTGTTCAAGCTGTTCACCGATGCGCGCGCCATCCGCCGCGGCGTGCTGCAGGCCGGACAGGATACCCCCGCGCCGGATTTCGGCCGGCATGCGGGGGATAGCAAGACGGGGGAGTAGCGGCGTGGTGGGAGGGGTCACCTGAGCGTCAACGTTTGCGATACTTGCTGCTGCGGGCGAGGTTGCCGGCGACTAGAGTGCTTCCGGGAAAAGTGTGAGCGGTTTTCCCGATAGTTTCATGAAATTCGTAGTAGACGAGGCGACCGGCCCAATATCGTTTGGTAAAACCGTCGAAAACGCGCTCGCGATGTTGCCAAGCCCGCCCGACCAAGTCACTCGTCATACCGACGTAGATCACGCCGCGCGCCTTGCTCGCGGTCATGTAGACGAAAAAGATTTTCGGCTCGCGGTTCGACATGTCGTGAGCATAGCGCGCAACTTCGGCTGGTAAAGATCCCGGATATTTGTCGCGCAAAGGGCGCGCCAAATTCCGGGAACGCGCGTGGCGAGGATGGTGAGACCGAGGTTTGTCAGCGCTGACGTTGCGGATGCACAGGGAAAGGCGTACTTCGACGCGTAAGCGGCGATCAGGGCGTCGGCGCGCAGCTCGACCGGTATTCAGCGCGCACCCTTTCGTCGCCAATTGTTTACTTAGTCGGCAGCGCTGCCGAATTTGAAGTTAAGGCCGACGCGCACGACATCGACATTGGTGCGCAGGGTGTTGGTTATCGACCCGCCATTGATTGGATTGGAATCAGTCGTCGTGAAATTCACGCCGCCAAAGCCCGCGTGCACGTATTCGAACTTGGCTGAGAGCTGATTAGAAAACGCATGTTCCAAGCCGCCGCCCAGGACGTAACCGGCTTGGACCGATTTCACGGTGCCGCTCAAAGTACGGGGGCTCGCGAAGAGAGTGTATAACGAGGCGCCCGATACTTCGGTGAAAGCAACACCGCCGGTGGCATAGACCAACGTACGATCCATGGCGTATCCGATACGACCGCGCACGGTATAGAGGCCACTTGCCTGGGCGGAATTGGCGAACTGGACGGATTGGGGACCGCCACCGTAGGGACCGTTGATGACACCGGTGTCATAGGCGCCGCGCAACCGCATGGCCTGGGCGTCGGCCTCGACGCCCCACACCAGGTTGGCCGACTGCCAGTTGTAGCCCAGCTGGCCGCCGCCAAGCACGCTGGCCGCATTGAATGTGCGCGCTTGCGAATTCAACAACGCTGGATAAGGCGCGATGAACCCGCCATTCGCTGGGGTATAGGCCACAGCATCGTCAAGTCGGCCCCACGCGCCGCCTGCATTCAAACCCACGTAAGATCCGGCCCAATTGAAGACCGGGCGATCCTGTGCCCAGGACGACGTCGAGCTCACTACAGCCAGCGCAGTAGCCGCCAAAAACTTATTCACTGAAGTACCCCAGCCGTAAAAAATTCAGTACCCAATCCAAATCATGAAAAAATTGGGAGCGGCAGCGATCTGAGCCACAGCACCTCGCTTTGACCAAAGAGTGTGCCTATTCAGATACAGACTTGCTCCATCCCTGAACCCAGGATTACAGCTAACTTGATCCGCTGTGGACGCGTTTAGCGCGCTGACAATCGAACGCTAGTAGGGTCCGATCACCAGTGAAGCCAACTATCGGGTCCAGCATGCAAATAGTCGGTCGTACGCTCCTGCATGCTTGTGCGCTTATGACGTTTTTGATGGCTTCCAGCGCCACGTCGTTTGCTCAGAAGCATCCGCTCGACGCGTTGACGCGGGAAGAAATCGTTGCCGCCACGAAGATCGTGCTGGCCGACCCGCGCACGCGCGATTTCAAATTTCAATTGATCACTCTACTTGAGCCTGACAAATCGCAGGTGCTGGCGTGGAAGGCCGGCAACCCTCTCACGCGTCGTGCCAGTGTCACCGGCCGCAGCGATGCCCAGGTCATCGAGATCGACGTCGATTTGACTGCCAAGACAATTGCGTCTGTGCGGATACTCGATGGCGTCGAGGTGCCGATCTCGATCGAAGAATCCAGCAAAGCGATCGAAGTCGTTCGCCAAGATGCTCGTATGTTGCAAGCCTTTAAAAATCGCGGCTTTGTCGACCCCAAAAAGATCGATTGTGCCCCCTTCACGATCGGCTACTACGCCATCAAGGCGCACGAGGGCCAGCGTCTGCTCCGCGTCGGGTGCTTCGATATCTCTCGCTCCACAAACAACATCTTCGGTTGGCCGATCGAGAAGCTCTATGCCTTGGTCGACTTGCGCAAGATGACGGTGCTCGAGGTCGTCGACGACGGCATCGTTCCAGTCTCACGGGCCGAAATGAACTTCACTGAATTGGCCGCCCGTCCATTGCGGCCCGTTGAGCAGCCGACGCTCATCGCTCAGCCCAGAGGCAAAAATTTCGTGCTTAAGGGGAGCGAAGTTTCCTGGGGCAATTGGCGTTTTCACGTTCGCTTCGAGAATCGGCAGGGAACGGTGATTTCGCTAGCGAGATGGAACGACAGAGGGCGCGAACGCCACGTCATGTATCAAGGCTACATGTCGGAAATGTTCGTGCCCTACATGGACCCGGATGTAGGCTGGTACTCGCGGACCTATTTCGACATGGGAGAATATGGCATCGGCCATCTCGCATCGCCACTGAAAGCCGGCATCGACTGTCCGCAACAGGCCACTTTCCTGGACGCGGTGTTGGCCGATGAGAAAGGCGACCCTGACGAGCGACTGAAGGTCGTCTGCATCTTCGAGCGCAACACCGGCGATCCCGCCTGGCGTCATTACGAGGTCAATAAGAATTCCTACGAGGGTCGGCCAGGTGTCGAATTGGTCGTGCGCATGGCCTCCCAAGTCGGCAACTACGACTATCTCATCGATTGGGTCTTCAATCACGCCGGCGAAATCGAAGCTCGCGTCGGATCCACAGGTATCGTCGGGCTCAAGGGCGTGACCGCACAAGCCATGCGCGACGCATCAGCCCCAGACGATACTAAAACGGGAACGCTCGTCGCGCCGGGCTTGACCGCCGTCCAACACGATCACTTTTTCAACTTTCGGCTCGATCTGGATGTAGACGGCCCGGCCAACACGTTCCAGACCGACACCTACAGCCGAGTTCAATTGCCGCCGCCGAACCCTCGACGATCCATCTACTCGGTCATCCCGCAATTGCTCGAACGCGAGGGCATTGCCGGACGACCGAACCACGACGGCCACGAAGGTCTACCGCCCGACGTCAAGCTTCGCGTCATCAACGAGGCAAAAACAAACAACATGGGCAACTTCGTGGGCTACGAAATCGTCCATGCCAACCATGCACATTTCATTGCCGACCCCGACGATTGGCCGGCCAAGCGGGCGGCGTTCCTGCAAGGCGACGTGTGGGTGACCCCCTACGATCCGAGCGAAAAATACGCGGCCGGCCAATACGTTTTTGCTTCGAAGGGCGACCAAGGCTTGCCACAGTGGACGCAGAAATCACGCTCCGTGCGCAACACGGACCTGGTCGTCTGGGTCAACCTGGGAATGCATCATCTGACGCGGGCCGAGGATGTCCCCGTGATGCCCATGCTCTGGCACAGCTTCAGGCTGCGTCCCTTTAATTTCTTCGATCGCAATCCGGCGGTTGATCTGCGCAGCAAATTCGCAAAGTAAGCGGCACTGCTGAGCACACTCAACGTCAAGGTTTGGAGAACGTCAGGCTCGCCCACAGAGACACCCAATCCGCATCGTCGCCAGCCTTGGGTTCGAGCATCTGCACGGCACTGATGAGATACTCGCCCTTTACCGAAACGTCGACGATTACACGCCCGTCGCCGTCCGTGCGCGCCAGTCGCGGCGACAGCGGATCGCCCCGATTGAAGCTTTTGACCAGCACCCCGGCAATCGGCTTGCCCTGGGCAAACAACCGCACAGGCAGTTGCGCCACACCGCCGAGCAGGTAGGGATTTTTCTCAGCGACCAGCTCAAGTGGCATCCCCACCAGTTTGTCCTCGCCGGCACCCTTGCCGACGTTGATGAGCGATTTCGCACAGCGCGAATATAACTCCCGAATATTGGCCATCGGTCGGCCCGTCGACCGATGCTTTTCGATAATCGGCTCAAGGCCTTCGATGACAAGGTTTTCCTGGAATTTTTCGAACGTCGCGAAAATGACCTGCTCAGGCGCTCGCTCATGCACCACAATGGACAATCCAACTGACGCGAATTTCAACTCCGCGGCCGGGTCGTCGCCGTCCAACGTTTTTATGGCGCGCTCACCCTGACGGTCGGTCACCGAAAACCGACGGCTCAAGCTGCGGACGAACGGATAGGTATCACCTTGAAAATTTATGCCTATCCGAAAGACGATCGGAACGCTTGCGCCGGGCTTCGGCGTGAATTGCACGGGATCGATCCAGAATTCGTGCGCGGAGGACGACGAGATTTGCAGCAACAGTGCCGTTGCCCACAAGCACGCACATCTTGTCGAATTATGCCGCGTTCGCATGCGCTTTTCTAGAATTGCCGGCGTCGCCAAATGCGACCCAGTGCTCAATGAACAAAAACGGCGGATCTACGATGTGAGATCCGCCGAAAGCTCGCCAACGAACTGCGAGTTACTTCATGATGCAGCCCTTGTCTTTCTTGCTGTAGTACTTGCCCACGCCGCATTTGCCGGGCTTGCCCTTAGTGACATGAGCCTTCGCTTCCGCGGTACCCATATCGCCAACGGACGACAGCGTCAAAAAGCCGGTCGCCATGAAAGCAACCGCAACTGCAATGTGAAAAGCACGCATGGTCTCGTCTCCTCGTTTATTTGGGCCACACTTGGACATTAGTCAGCCAGATGAAGCGCAACGGCACACTGGACATATATCGCTCTATCAAGCTGCTAATCTTGAAACGGATCATCTCTCAGCCACCGCTTTTTGAGCTAAGGTAGATACGGCAGTAGCCGAAACAAGTTTCACACGGAATGACAAGTTGTGGCGGAGAATTTTGCAAATTAACACACGAACCACAAGGCTGTTGCCTCGCTGCAACATGCATCATGCGAACCAGATTCGCTCGACGGCCCAAAATGCACCGGTCAACGCAATAGCTGCTGATGCCGGCCAGACAATTCTGTGCCGATACCATGGCTTCTCTCGAAACCAGTATCCGGTGAACAGGAACGCGGTGGCAATCACTGTGAGCTGCCCAAACTCCACACCGATATTGAATCCGATCAGGCCCAAGGCATAGTCACTGCGTTGCAATCCGACCTCCTGGAGCACCGACGCAAAGCCCAATCCGTGCAGCAAGCCAAAGCCGAAAACGACAAACGGCCGCCAAATCGTGAGCTTGGAAGTCAGAATGTTCTCTACCGCCACATAGACGATCGACACGGCAATCATCGGTTCGACGATGGACGGTGGCACGCTCACATATCCGTAGAGCCCGAGGCCCAGAGTGATCGAATGGGCGACGGTGAATGCGGTGACTTGCAAGAGCAAGGGACGCCAACTGGCCGCCAGCAGATACAGGCCAAGCACAAAGAGTATGTGATCGAGCCCTTCAGGCACGATGTGCGTGAACCCCACGGCGATATAGCCGAGTAAGATTTTTGTGCGGCTTTGCGCCGTCCCGCCGCGCAGCGGAATGTCGTCGCTTTTCTGGCCGTCCTTGAGCCAGCCGACTTCAATGGGCTCCGCGCCCTCGCGCATCAACCGGACGACGCTCGCGCCGAACGACTTAGCGTAGCTCCACCGCATCGTCGACGCATCGGCCGGCACCGATCCCGCCAGATGGACGGTCGAAATGCGCGCGAGAGCCGGATCTGCGCTCGCGGGTACATCGATACTGACGATCGACAGAGGAGCGCGCCGTCCGTTGAATTCGACGCCGATCCCATCAAGCCAGCGAGGTGCGAACTCGCCCAGTCTTGTTTTCAAGTCAGCGGGCGCCAACGCGCGCAGCGCATTGTATGTCGTTGCCTCCGGCGCCTCGTTGGTATCCTTGTGATCGGCGCCGATCCCGGCGATCAAGGCCTCCGCGTTCAGCGCAATCTTGATGTCATATGTGCCACCCGTGACGGATGCCGTAACAATCGCGGGGCGGATTTCATGCGCCGCGCTACTCCAGGACGTCAGCAAGAGTAGGCTTCCGAGTGCCGCCAGATGTGAAACCAAATTACGCAGCGGTCTCATTATATCGCCCCCACGAAATGCTCGAATTCCGATTAGACCGGCAGTTGATGCGTTGCTGATCTGGCAATGCACGTTCGACTGATACCAGATACAGATACGCTCCCTTTGTTGGCAAGTTTCACCAACCACGGATACCGTCATCAAGAAAAGGAGCCCGATTTTTCGCCCACGGGCACGGCACTTCCGCCTTCGTGCATTTACCTAAAGCTGACTAACCGCGTGAAATTGCAACCCTTGCGTGCTATATCGGTGCCCATATCCGTCCCACCCGAGGGCGATCGCGAGCTTGACGAGAGCGGCGGATATCGCTGGCGGCGAGACTGGGTTGTGCTCTGCAATCGGTGCGGCATCCACTTTAGCTGGGCCAGGTGAGCTCAAGATCGGTGCGCATGATGTTGTGCCCCTGACCTCTCCACACGGGAATCGCGCCTTCCGGCCGGATCCCAGCGGGGGAGTCGGAAGGCGCAACTAAGAAGGGAAACTATCCCCGGAGCGTGCTGGAACCCCGTTCGCTGGAGAACAGGTGCGGGTCGCGGTTGGCCGAACCGCGCTTAGAGAGGGCTCACTATGCCGCCACGGGCGCGGATGACGCCGCGTTAAGGGACGTCGCAGTTCGCTGCGCCGTCGCCACCTCAAAGGCTGTCGCGGCGACACTCCGTGCACCTCGGGTAATGCATTTCTTGGGCGTGCGACTCACGGAAAACCGCTTCACACTTTTCCGGTCGCACGCCAGGCAAATCCACGACGGCGGTGCCGTGCGTGGGTTTGGCTGTTGGTCGCGTCATCGCACGGCGAGTCGATGTCGTCCGTGTCTGCGCCGCAACACGCCTGCAAATCGAGTTGTGCGCCTTGACAGGTTGGCGGAAAACATTTGATCGTGACCGCGCATCGACCTTCAGAATGGCGCGACAACAGCGCCGCGGGCGGGCGGGGAGAAATTGTCTGTGAAGAGAGACTATTACGCGGGTGCGTTGATCTCGTTCATCGGGGTCTTCATGGGCCTCAACTCGCTCAACTATAATATCGGCAATCTCAGGAATATCGGGCCGGGGATGCTGCCGATGGCGCTCAGCATCATCCTGTGCGGGCTTGGCGTGCTGATCGCGCTGAATGCCGCCGAGCCGACCGGCGAAGGCGCGCACGATCACCTCGATCCCGAGGCCTCGAAATATCCGAACATCAAGGGCGGCATCGCCATCGTGCTGGGCATGCTGGCCTTCGTCGTGCTGACGCAGACGGTGGGCATGGTCGCCGGCACATTCTTCTGCGTGTTCATTGCGGCGATCGGCGACAAGGACGCGACGTGGATCGGCTCGCTCGTGCTGGCGTCGGTCATTACCGTCGTCGGCGTCGTCGTCTTCATCTACGGCTTGAAAATGAACTTGCCATTGTTCCAGCTGCAGGGGTTCTCGCTATGATGGCAGATGTTTTTACCAACATGGCGTATGGCTTCGGCGTCGCCCTGCAACCGATGAATTTGCTGTACTGCCTGATCGGCGTGCTGATCGGCAATCTGGTGGGCGTGCTGCCGGGGCTCGGCGTGCTGTCGGCAATCTCGATCCTGCTGCCGCTGACCTATAAGGTGCCGCACGTCGGCGCGATCCTGATGCTGGCCGGTATTTACTACGGCGCGCAGTACGGCGGTGCGATCTGCTCGATCCTGCTCAATTTGCCGTGCCATCCGCCGCACGCCGTAACGTGTCTCGACGGTTTTCCGCTGACCAAGCAGGGCAAAGGCGGCACCGCGCTCGGCATCACCATGATGGGCTCGTTCTTCGGCGCCTCGTTCGGCATTGTGCAGATGATGTTCATGGCGCCGCTGCTGGTGATGGCCTCGCAACAGTTCGGCGCGGCGGACATCTGTTCGCTGATGCTGCTGGGGCTGCTGGCGGGCTCGACGTTGTCGCGCGGCTCAGCGCTGAAGGGCGTTTCCATGACGGTGCTGGGGCTGCTGCTGGCGACGGTCGGCAACGATCCGCAGACCGGGCAGGAGCGCTTCACGTTCGGCTCGCTGCACATGTACGAGGGCTTCGAGATCGTGGCCATCGCGCTCGGACTATTTGGCATCGCCGAGTTCATGAAAACCGTCAACCGCATGGCGCCAATCAACGCCGCCTATACGAACGTCAAATTTCGCGACCTGTGGCCCTCCAAGGCCGACTTTAAACTCGGTGCCATGCCGGCCTTCCGTGGGACCATCATCGGCAGTCTGTGCTCGCTGATCCCCGGCGTGGGGCCGACGATCGCCTCGTTTATCGCCTACGCGACGGAGAAGAAGATTTCCAAGACGCCGGAGCGCTTCGGCCATGGCGCCATCGAAGGCGTGGCGTGCCCGGAAGCGGCGACCCATTCGTCGGTCCAGGGCGACTTCATCCCGACCATGAGCCTCGGTATTCCCGGTGACGCCGTCATGGCGCTGCTGCTGTCGGCATTGATCATCCATAACGTGCAGCCGGGCCCGCAGCTCGTCACACAGCATCCCGACATCTTCTGGGGGCTGATTGCCAGCTTCTGGATCGGCAACATCATGCTTATGGTGTTGAACATGCCGATGATCGGGCTGTGGGTGAAGCTGCTGACGATCCCGTATAAGTTCCTCTATCCCGCCGCGCTGTTCTTCATCTGCATCGGCACCTACAGCGTCAACAATTCCTTGTTCGGCGTAATGGAGACCTTGGCGATCGGCCTCGCGGGATTACTTTTCATGCAATTGGGCTTTCAGCCGGCGCCCGTGCTGCTCGGCTTCGTGCTCGGCAAGCAGTTCGAGGAAACGTTCCGTCGCGCGGTGACCATCTCGCACTACGACATGAGCGTGTTCGTGACGCGGCCCATCAGTGCGCTGTTTCTATCGCTGTGCGTGGTGCTGATCGGCTCGCAGGTCTACTTCACGTTCCGGCGGACCAAGAAGCCGGGATTGTTGACGGCGATGCCGGTGGGGGATCTGGAGTAGTAGTGGTGAAGTGATTTCCGAAACAGGACGGAGCCGCCCGGCATCGAGTGGTTTCCATCTGCGCTTTGCGGGAGAATATCTATAAATGTGCTGTCGCTGGCTCCCGTACCAATTGCAAGAGCTAAGTGGGTCGCCAGCCTGTCGCTGCACGCTCACCAGTGGCTGCCGATGCGAACGATCCTGAAATATGTGCGTCGACGCTTGCCGCCTGCGATTTTTTATTTTTTCCGCCAGCACCTGCGACTTCTAACCACTTAGAACGGATATAGCGCGCCCGATGCGCGGAAACATGTAACGTTCGGATGTTCAAATGCGCTTATCGCCGAAACATAAAGCGTATGAGGGCACTTGGGCGCAAGGTGTCCTGACACTTGTCAGCATCGTGCTCGGCGTTGCACTTTCTGTTGCCGCGCAGCGAATTTTCGAAATCTACGAAGCGCCGAACAAGGATATCACTTTCGATATCGTGCTGCAGGCCTATGCTTTGTTCTTTATCGCCAACGGAACCTTTTATCACTGCTACACGGTCACCAGCTTCTATCACGTGGTCCCAAGCATTTTTTGGGTGACATTACCGATAGCTGTCGGAATTGGCGTCATCATGACCGCTTACGCGCTCGGAAATTCCGAACGTTTCCTGGTCGCAACATTTGTGTTTTACGCCGCAGGAGCCGCATGTTTCCTGTTCGCACTTGTCGAGAAAGCGCGATCGCGAATTGGCACCCCTTTGTTCGAGATCGATCTGGAACGGGAAGCGCTATCGCTATTCAGAAATGAAATGCTGAAAAATCTCTTCTGTTTTTCAGCAATGGCTGCGTGCACGGCGACCATCCACTATTTCGCTTTTGTCCAGAAACTCCAACTGCCCCTATCCGTCGAACAGTATTTCGCCATTGTGACAACTATCATATACTCGTTCATGGCGTACTGGACGGAGTACATTTTTCTTGCGCGCGCACGAACTATCTGGAGTTCCATAGACGAAGAAGTCGATTGATGTCGTGTCGGTGCTGCGCGGCTTCGTGCTCGGCGAACTATTCGAGGAGGCGTTCCGCCGCGCGTTGACGATCTAGCACTACGACATGAGCGTATTCGTGACGCGCCCATCAGTGCGCTGTTTCTTTCGCTGTGTGTAGTGTTGATCGGCTCGCAGGTGTACTTCACGTTCCGGCGGACCAAGAAACCGGGATTTTTGACAGCGATGCCGGTGGGGGATCTGGAGTAGGGGTCGACAGAGTCAATCACTTAAGGCTATCGGTCTGGCCCGGACATTTGGCAAAGAGTTGGATTGAACAATGATGCTGCCAAAAATCATATCATTGATTTCGATCGTGCTCTTGTTTGGGTGGATGCTCTATTTTTTCCTCGGCGGCTTGCCGCTGCTCATTGTTAAACACGATGACGCGTCGGATTCACGACTGGTGCGGGGTTTCTTCCATATTCACTATCTCGTGTTGATGAGCATTGCGTCGATCGGCGCACTGAGTTCTGCATTTGCTGACCGCCGGCTGCTGGCCGCATCCTTCGGGTGCATTGCGCTTTTCGGTTTTGCTGCGCGAAGAACGATCGTGCCGCGCATGGATCGCCTACGCAGCACGATGAGTGCCACGGATGTACTCGCGATCCGCAGCTTCCGCAGGTTGCACGTCATCGGCATCGCTTTCAACTTCGTTCTGCTGGGTGGCTTGCTTGCAGCTTTGAGCGCTTCGTCGGCGCAAATGGTCTCGTGCAGTGACCTGCCTCCGGGATGCCGGGAAGGCGAGTGTCGTGTCCAGTGTTCACTTCTATAAACTGCGCCCTTCAAAACCCGACACCGATGATGCGAACGCTGGCGAGCTTCCATTCAAAGGCGGAGAGATGAAACTGACTGACGATGCGGCGGTCGGCATTGTTGCGATCGATCACCTCGAACTCGGCCACCGACAGCGAGTGGAATCGCGCGCGCGCGATGCGATTGTAAAAGTCCATGAAGCGCGAAAGTTTGCTCATCGCCACTGAAATGACTTCGGCGTCGATGCTGTCTTGCGGAACGGAAGTGTCTTGCGGATTGGGGGTGTCTTGGGAAGCAAGTTCGTCAGTTGTGAGTGTTGCCGGCTTGGCGCGCGAGAACCAGCGCCAGCGGGCAGGCGGCGCTTGTGCTTGTGGCGGCGCAAACCCGAGCATGCTCATGACAGCTCCATTGCGGATCTCGTTCAGCCGCGCCATGCCTTCGGCGGTGACGTAAGTATCGATGAAGCGATCGGCCATGACAGGCGCGGCGGCGGCCTTTATGCGCTGCCAGATCGACGGCATCCGTTGACCGTGTGCGAGCCGGCTTTCATCACCGGAAATCTGCATCGCCGGGGAGAGGGCTGCCAATGAGTCCTTGAGGCTGGCGCGAACGGGTGCCCAGTGCACTTTACGCTCGAGTGTGGCGACGTCGCCAGCCCGGATCGCCTGCTTGATCTGATAGGCCGAGGCGAGCGGCCAGATCGCGTATCCGGCCACCAGCAGCACAAGCGCGGCAGCCGCAAACATCAGTTTGGTCATGGATGCCTGATGATCCCTGGAATGCGGCTCATGTTCCCCCCGCGCGCAATTGATCGCGTCTCTGACATGCCACTAACGTGACAATTCAGGCGATCACGGGCATCAAATTGTGCTCATTTAGCGAATCAGACTTCCCGTCAGGCAGAAGGCGGCCGCCATCCTCGCCATTTTTCCCCGTCATTCCTTCACATCGAGATTTCATGACCGCTCCAGACGCGTTGACCATCACCTTCGGAGCGCTGGCGGGTGGTTTTGTTTCAGGCCTCGCCGGATTTGGCACCGCGCTTACGACGGTTGGCATTTGGCTGCACGTGCTTGACCCGGTTGCGGCGGCGACGCTGACCTTGATTTGTTCTGTGGTCGGCCAGGTCCAAACCCTGCCGTCGATCTGGCGGGAGGTCGAACCTGGACGCGTGTTGCCGTTCATCGTGCCGGGGTTGCTCGGCGTGCCCTTCGGCGTGTGGGCGCTAAATTATACCGACCCGTGGGCGTTCAAGCTCGGGGCGGGCGTCTTCCTGATCGCCTTTTCAATTTTTATGCTTGGCTGGCGCGGACAACCTTCGGTCGCCTGGGGTGGGCGCAGCGCCGATGCGGTCATCGGCTTGCTCGGTGGCGTTCTCGGAGGTATGGCGGGCTTGTCGGGAGCGCTACCGACAGTGTGGGCGACGCTCAGGGGCTGGAGCAAGACCCAGAAGCGCAGCGTGTTCCAGGCATTCAACCTTTCGGTGCTAGCGGTGGCGCTGCTTGTACATGTGTTGACGGGACGAATGACGGAGGCGCTGATCGCGCCACTTGTGCTGGCGTTGCCTGGGACCCTGATTGGCGCTTGGTGCGGATTTGCTGCCTATCGCCGGCTCAGCGAGCGGAACTTCGGCGATCTGGTAATGGGACTGTTGATGTTCTCGGGCGTGACGCTGCTGTTTTCGCTCAGGTAATTGCCTCGCCGCGGCTGATTGCGTGGCAACCCTTGCGCTTCAGGCATCCTCGACTATAGTCCGCCGCGTTCCCGGACCGTGCGTCCGTGCGGAGAGGTGGCCGAGTGGCTTAAGGCGCACGCCTGGAACGCGTGTGTACGTGAAAGCGTACCGTGGGTTCGAATCCCACCCTCTCCGCCATATTCCCCCTTTGTTCTAATTCCGGATCGCGATGAACCTCTAAGGTTTTGCGATCCGAGCGCGTCTGCGCCCGTCTATTTCAGTCATTAGTTTGCAATCAAATCAGTAAGTTGCTATAATTTATCAT
>JANXWC010000060.1 GCA_025351355.1 Hyphomicrobiaceae bacterium | reverse complement strand
CCGGATCGAGCGGCGGCCGCCACGGCTCGATATGGCAATCTATCCGTACCTGCCGAGGGCAAAGGTCGCGACCACGTCGGCGCGCGATTATATGGGCCTGCTGGAGGCAGCGTCATGACGGACACACCTCAAGTGCTGCTGGCCTATCATCTGAAGGCCCTGAAGCTGCCGACATTCCTGCGCGAGTACGACAAGGTCGCGCGGGCGTGTGCAGCCGAGGATGCCGACTATCCGCACTATCTGCTGCGACTGGCCGAAGCAGAGATCATCGAGCGCGAGCGGCGCATGGTCGACCGCCGTATCAAGGCGGCGAAGTTCCCAACGGTCAAAAGCCTCGACAGCTTCGACTTCGCCGCGTTCCCGGACTTGAACAAGGCGCTGGTGATGGAGCTGGCGCGCTCGGAGTACGTCGAGCGGCGGGAGAACATCATCGCAGTCGGTAACTCGGGCACGGGTAAAAGCCACATCGGCCTGGGGCTTGGCTTGGCAGCCTGCCAGAAAGGCGTGTCGGTCGGCTTCGTCAACGCCGCTGCAATCGTGCACGAACTGATCGAGGCGCGTGATGAAAAGCGATTGCTCCGGCTCCAGCGCCAACTGGCCTCCTACAAACTGCTGATCATCGACGAACTGGGGTATGTGCCGCTCTCACAGACCGGCGCCGAGCTGCTGTTCGAGGTGTTCAGCCAGCGCTACGAGCGCGGCAGCACCATCGTCACATCCAACCTGCCGTTCGACGAATGGACGAGTGTGTTCGGCTCCGACCGCCTCACCGGTGCGCTGCTCGACCGGTTGACGCACCACGTGCACATCCTCGAAATGAACGGTGAGAGCTACCGGCTGGCACAGTCCAAGCGCCGTGCCCGAGGGCCAAGGTCGATCCCTCGCCGCCTAGCGAACAAGGCTGTGCAACGACAATTACGATGATTGGTCGTACAATCGATATTGAGCTTGCCAAGGCCTTATGTCGCCATAACCTTGTAGTGCCGTACTTGGTTATGCCGAGGAGGCGATATGTCCGTCAGGAGGATCTCATGTTTCGAGTTTTTGCGTGGGCTTTGATTTCCAGTTTGGTCTGCAACCGCGTCTGTGCGGAAACTGAAATACCACGCGCTCTGAATTCGCCACCGTCTCTCGTTCTGGAGGATGGCAATCGACTTGAGTTGCTGGCCGCTGAGATTTTTGTCTCGCGCGCCGAGGTGCGGGTTCGCCACCGTTTTTACAATCCCACCGAGACCACCATCACAACCAACGCTCAAATTGAGATGCCAGAGCTATCGGCACCTGGTTATGACGGTTCAAATGTTTCAGACATCCAGGGTATAAATTTCTTGGACTTTTCCATCGACAGCGACGGCCAACCGGTTAACCTTTCATACCTCCGCAAAGCCATGGTCAAAACGTTCGGTGACGATCGCGATGTGACAGAACAACTCGCCTCGTTCAGCGTCCCACTAGAACCGTCCTCCCATGTTACGGCTAACGTCGTCACAGCATTGCCAGACGCGGCCAAAGCCGCACTCCTCGACGCAGGCGCCCTTATCGAACACAGATTCAGCAACGGTTATGGCGAGCATGTCGATCGCATCCCTGCATGGAACCTTGTCACGAATGCCAGGTGGATCCAAACATTTCCCGCTGCATCAATCGTCGTGCTCGTGCAGCGATATCAACCCATTGTCGAGTCGTCAGAGTTAACGGCGAAAACCCTGCCGCCGCTGAAAGCCAGGACTGTGAATAGTTTGGCTGGTATCTATTGCGTTGCGCGTGACTCGCCATTCATCACGAACAGTATTCGGTCTATTCCGGGCTTCGGAAAGGCGCGCGGGATCACCCGTGTGTGGATGGATATTCCGTTGGTCCCACCCGCCTGGTTGCATCGCTCGATCGCAAAACTCGATCTCACTATTGATCTCGGCGCATCCAAGAGCCGGGTCGCGTTTTGCGAACCAGGCACACGCGATAGCCCGGCACGATCCTTACGACTCACAAAACGCAATGCCATTGTGGATCGCCCTTTTAAGATTACCGCATTCGTGCACGCCATACCGTGAGCAATCGTATGCGGCGTGGCTGGAGATAGTTGCCGGCCCCACGCTCTATCCAACGTCAGGGGCGTCGACGGGTCGCTGCGGCGATGGCCCGTCGGGTAAGTCCAGCCGGTGCCAGATCGACGTAGACGTGAAACTCCGGGACCCACCTGCCGCATTTCAAGTGATTGTGGATGTTCGACGAGAGGATCAATTCATGTCCCAGAAAACCAAATCCTAACGACCAGAGAAACTGCGAAGTGCCGGCTGACACGATCGCCCGGCGCGCTGCGGCGGCTAAGGCTGTCTTTGTGTTTTCATCCCCGCCTAAGAGTGCTTTCACTTGCGGCGACGCATGTGCAACGACGTTTCTTGGGCCAAACCGCTCCAGAACTGAGGGAGGCGCAAACAGACCTGAAGCAATCAAATCTTCGACGTCCGGGGCGGCACCCCCGACGGCTATGAAGTCGTTAAGGAGCCCCACCTTGATCGCATGCCAGACAGCATCACGCGTTTTGGCATCGCTGGGATCAAGCGCGTCGTACTCCGGCTTCCAGCCTTGCAAATGGTGCCAACCGGAATAGTCGAGCGCTGGAAGGCGGTATCTTCTGAGATGCCCGAGTAATTTTACAACCCAATCCGTCGCCTCGCCTCTGACTTTGACACAGGCACGCTCCAGAACGAGGCTATCAGTGGGAAGCGTTGCGTGCAGCTGCGATACGGCGCCAATCGAGTGAACAAGCCGCGGCCTTGCTCGGTCGGCGCGATCGCTTGGCTCCGCGACACCAACAAGAACACCCTGGGCTTGTTCTAAGTCGCCGACAGTGGCGAACACAAAACCAAAGTGCTCTTCTCCCGGGTTGTACGCTCGATTGTGCGGTACACAAAAGGTAAGACCGTTCAGGCGCACGTTTCGAATTCGGATGTAACGTTCGTTGAAGATTTCGCCGGCACTGTCGGGGAAAAGTCCACGCTCGGCGAAGGCGTCGTTGATCAGCGCGTCATCATAAATTCGGTGTCGTGGTTGGGCGGGCCGTAACAGGTCTGCTAGGCGGGCAACATCGGAGAGTTGCCTGATCACACTGTCTTGAATCTTGGGGTCGGCACAAAAACCGCAATGGGTCACGTAGACCGAGGGCATCGAGTGGTTCCTTTCAGAGTAAACTCTGCATCACCTTCCCGTCGCCGGATTTGTCCCTCCGCGTTACAGCGGACAGAACTCGACCGTGGCGAGAAAATGACGTCGGAACCAATGTTCGGTTATGTGTGCATGAAGGAGCGATCGTCGAACTTTGCGTCAAAATTGAGCCGTAACCGGCGACCGGATAGAAGTGAGGGCTAGATGGTGCCGTCGTAGTAAACCGAAGATCGCGACCTGGGCGTGCGACAATGTCGTTTCGAATAGCCCGCCTCAACGCCGATCAGTTTGTGCTGTGCCGTCTGGTGTCAGAAGTTCGGCACGCCTTTGTGGCGGCATCGCGAGGCGGAGTGCTTTTCTGATTTGGTAGATATCTGGATTGTTCAGTAGCTCGCCATTGATCAGAACCGTTGGTTGCGCAAAGATTCCGAGCCTGTCGATGGCGAGGTCGCGCTCGTCGCGGATGCCCGCCAAAATGTTTGGATTCGCAAGGCAAGCGTCGAAACCAACCTCATTTGCGGTCGACGGGGGCAATTTAGATTTTATCAATCGCATTCGTGATGTCCGGTCGGCAGTTTCCGCCCACTGTTTGGCGGAGATTGTTAGTTGTCTGACGGCATCGAAGCGCGCAACGGATGGTAAGCAACGCACTATCACACCGGCGTCCTCCTCTCCCGGGACGTCTGATTGTTCGGGTCTAACACTATAAACCTGACGAACGATCAAGCGGACGCGACCGCTGGTGATATGGCGGGACAGAGCCGGCTCGAGGACAGTCGAGAAATAATCGACGCATGTGCTGCAACCAAGCCGGACGTAGACATGGACGCGCAACGGCGCGTCAGTTTTGCCGGTCTCGATTGGCGGCGCTTTAGTGGGTTTGTCCAGGAGATCGATCTGATTGAGGCGAATAAGTCCGCCCTGGGCGCGGGCTCGAGTTCTAGGGTCATGCGCCGGCGCGGAGGCAATCATATAGTGATGGCGTGCCGCTTTCAGATCGACCGCCCCATACCCACCGATTTCGAGCATTTCGCCGATTTCTACACTGCCTTGGCCGTCGCCGCTCTTAACCAGTCGTTCCCATAAGTCGCGTGCCGCCGAAGGATCAGGTGGTACGGCCGACACTCCGGAATCGTCAGCGAAACCGTACGTGATGTTTCCTGCCAGCAGAATCAACGCCGGAATATCTCCCGCTTTCGCAGCTTGGCTTAGCCACGTTCGTTCTTGTTCCTGCTCACGATTACCGGTAATCAGGCCACGGCGATGAAGGTCTGCGAGAGCCATCATCGACTTTGTGTGGCCTTGCTTGGCGGCGAACATGAGATGACGAGCGGCTTCGGCTGCATTCACCGTTTCGTCGCGTGCCAACAATCGCCATGCCATCCAGTATTCGGCATCGATACCTCCGCGCAAAACCGCACGATCAATATACTCGAGAAATTCTGCCTTAGATGTCCGCGCGTTGCCTCGCTTCATCAACTGATCAAGCTCAACTACAGCCGCAAGACTTCCCTTGGCCGCGGATTTACGGAACCACGACTCCGCTTTGGTTTGATCTCGCAAATGTTGCGGCCCAAACCCAATTGAGCTGCCAAGCGCGAGTGCTGCTTCGCCGCTGCCGTCGGCGTCCTCAATGCTCGACCAGATCTGCACAGCCTTGTCAAAATCTCGGCGCGCAAAAGCGCCATAGCCGAGGGCGATTTGAGCCAGGATCGATCCGCCCTTAGCAGCTGCCTCGATTTGGGCGCTCTGAGCGAGATCAAGAAAAAAATTCCGCCGACGTGGGTCCAGCAAATCTACCAACTGAGAAATGGCAAATACGCCGCTGGCCAACCCACTGAACGCCGCTCGGTTTGAGAACTCATACATTTCTGCAGACTGCGGCGAGTTGGGGACTGGCGCTTCGAGCGCGATCTCGGCGGCGCGCAACGTCATCGCTTTTGGATCGCCCATGGGCAGGCGCGCAATCACCTCGCGATCCCACAGGCCCGCTTGTTTGACAGGTTGGATGAGATCAAGTGGCGAACGGCTGCACCAATCTGCCGTGGTCAGGCCGAAACGGTCGTGCGTTGTGGAAGGAGTGTCGCATCGAAAATCAAACAGGTCCGAACGGTACAAACCACTATTTTGCAACAAGCGAGCGCGTGTTTCTGGGTACAGAGTGTACCAATAGGTACCGAATATGAGGGTCAAGAACGCGATGGCCATAAGTCCTACCACGTTCAGAAGGCTCTCTCTTATCGTCTTACGGCGGCGAAAATTCCAAGTTCTAAATCGTTCCCGATCCGCATTACTGACGTCAAGTGCCGGCAAAGCACCCTGCAGATAGAGTGCTGGCTTCTGCCGGCCAGCAGTAGCCGCCGTCACGCGTGCCGCCGCTTCGACGAACACATCGTGTATCCGCCGGTTGGGTTCGAGCAAGCCCGGCAATTCCTGCGCAAGTGCCGCGGCGTACGGGCTGTTACCTGCTTTCGGCCCATCGTCGGCAAGAGCGCCAGCGGCTGTCGCATAGACCACAAGCATGCCGTCAGGAATATCAACGAGTGCCGCCAAGCCCTGCATGACGCCATCCTGCATCTGCGCCATGTCCGATGATGATGTCCGGCAAGCATCGAGGACAATCACATTTGCTTTGCGTTGATGCCTGGCCAGGTTGGCAATGACCTGATCGAGAGCGACAGCACTATCTCGCAATGCGCGGGGGGCAGGATCGAGCGCAACCTTACGGGCCGGCGATCCCAGACGCTGAGGTAATTTGACGTCGATCGGAAGAAGATAATTGATACTTCCGTCCTGAGCGCCGTGACCGGCAAAATACAAAAATGCTACGGCGTCGACGCCGGCCTGTTCAAGCTCCGCCGCAAATGACTGAATGCTCCCATCCAACTCCGCTTTATCGGCGTCAGTAATAGTGGTGACTTTAAAGCCTAGCGAAGCCAACACTTCGCCCAACAGGGCAACGTCGCGCAATGGATTGGACAATGCCGCGCCCGGGTACTCAGCGTTGCCAACGAGCAAGGCGAGGCGTGGCCCAGAGGCTCGAACGTTGTGAGGTGGTGGAACGATGGGCAGCTCTGGCTGAGGCTCCGGCATTATGGTTGACAAAGACGTTGCAGGACCGAAGGAACGCGCTGCCATCGGAATTCAATTCCATCGCCTTCAATACATATTTTACTGAACGTAACGAAGGTGACGTCAAGTGTCCAGCAAACACCTGCAATGGCTGGTAATCAACGACAATGGCACCGTGCCGCCCCCCACGTCATAAGCTGTCGTACCGAACAGCCGGTAAAAGTAGCCGGGCTGTCACAGCACATGGAGGACATATGAAACCAATTTTGACCGCTATCTATGCTGCGGCGGTGGGGATCATCCTGCAGGCGGGCATCGCACACGCGGTACCAACGATGGATGAAGCGACGGCGTACGCCAAAAACTTGTTCACAGCAAACCGCAGCTTTTGCAGAAACGCCGCGATCACAGCCATCGATGTTTCAGCGCCTGGTCGGCCTGATTTGCTGCCGCCAACACCGGCATTGGCGCATACCATCTACATCGAGGCGACGGCGATGACGCAGATTTTCAAAGGGCCATGCCTGAACGTGTCGCCGGCGGACCGCATGAACGGCATCGAATGGATTGGCGCATTCACTTTCACGTCGCAGACCTTCCGCGAAATATCCGTCGGAAAGGGTGGAACTCGCGGCGCCTGGACGACGTGGCGGAATGGCACGACCGTACTGACGATTAACTTAATTTTCCGCAACGGCAAATGGGAAGCGGTCGAGTTCCAGCCACCCGGCATCACCGCTTTGGGCCGCTACGCCAAGATCCGGCGACCTTCGTGTGCGGAGGTTCCTGCATGACACACCGCGTCTGTGCCCGCCGTTACGACGGGCTGGAACGATCAGTAAGAGACGACAACGGCCAGCAATCGCCACAAGCCCCAGTGTGATGCACGTTGCTACCAGACGAACAGAGCAAAATCCCTCTAGGTCGTCAGATATCCAGGATCAACCAACAACGGAGCAGACGATGAAACATCCGAGTTACTCAGTTAAGCGGAAATTCGCGCGGGAGATGACAAGAGCAACATTCAAGAGCAACTACTGGACGGATCGAATGGCTGCGGTTGTGGTCGACGCAAATTCAAAGCGCCGGCCACAGGTTGATCACGAGGTTCAGTCGGCGATCGCGCGGTGGTTGAAAATTGACGCGGACACAGCGGTAAAACGAGCAGCCGCTAAGGCAAAGGCCCGAGGCCATCAGGCATGGCGCCGTGCCGCCTGATATCATGAGATACCGGCGGCAGTCCTAAATTCGGGGGCTGCCGCAGCAATCCCTGGCAACCCCTTGCAATGGTCGAAGTCCAGGCGTTCGCGCAGACTGCTTTCATCGAGATTGGAAAACGAGAAGAGGACGTTGCTGATGGACAATATCGAGGACAATGCAAACAAACAGATCGCGACATCTCGTTTCGATATGGTGTTCATAATCTGCACATTTTTGATTGCCGGACTAATGTTTTATCTGGCAGCGGAACCTGTGATAAAATTTATCATGCGCTTCTGGTTCGATCCCAACGTCCTCTTCGACGCTAAGTGGCAAATCCTGCAATCCCAGCAGCGTTACTATGGCGAGATCTTTACGAAGGGATCACACACTGACATTCTGGTCCTACTGGCCGGCCTTGCGACTTTCGCCATCAAATTTTTGAACGGCCTGGTAGCCGTCGTCGTCGCCATCTTGTCGTTCTTACTTATACTACCTCCAATGCTGGCGACCTTGGCCATTCTCGGCGCACCGCAAATTCTGGTCTTTTGGGCATGGCGGCGCATGAGAAATGCGCCGAAGCCTTAGCCTCGTGTTACCCGACACAAAAGCGGAGGCAAGAAGCCAGCTTTTTATTTTGAATTTGCTCTCAATGAGGAACCTCCCATGCGCATCCCGACTCTCTATCTGAAATGGCATGCTTTTCGAGAACTGATTGACAGCGTCGATACTGACAAGGACGTCGGTATACACTTGTTTCGCCAGGACGACGGTGCGGAGCGGTTCTCCAAACTACTAAAGGGTGACCTCAGCTGTCCATCTGACATTGCGCAGTCCCTGACTGCCTATATGAATGCCCGCATAAATGCGGTTCGCGCGAGGAGCAAGGGTGGAGTGAAAGCAGATGCTACTCCGCCTGCGGTATTGCCATCTGATCTTGAGTTGCCGACGTTCACCTTTGTAGCCAAGCTGATCGAACAGTTGCCGACCGTCGACGATGCGCGGCTTGAACGCGCGCACAAGGCTCTGTTGCGTGATTTAACACTGTCGCTCCCACGGGAGGGCGACACGCAGCTGGCAATTGAAAAATTCGAAACGGGGAGGAGTTTTCCTCCGGGCCGTCCCTCTGGCGGGGCCGGCCCCATCATCTTCGAGGCCGGCAAACACAAGGGCCAATTGGCGATTATCGGCGAAACGCGCGTGCCGATTGCCGCCTACACCATGTTCACGCGCGATCCGTCTCCCATCGGAAAACGCATGTGGGACCTGGCGTGGGGCGAGGCTATCGTCTGGTTTCCCGCGCCGTCAGTTCCCGTCTCAAGTGATGGTCGATTGCTCTTGATGGCTCAACCTGAACCGGTCAATCCGCAAGCGGGTCGCTTTACAGTTACGACGGCACTTGTTTGGACGCAGGACGCTCAACAGGCCATTGACCCACGATCGAGCGGCTCGCGGAGCCACTTTCCGGATGAGGTCGAAACCGGTCTGTTTCTGACGCGTCTTAGACGGATCGTTGAGGACAAGCGAAAGAAGTGGGAGGGGGCGTTGACCGTTCTCAGCGCGGAATATTTGGTGAAGGCGTAGTCGCGTTCGCGAGAATGCACCCCCGCTCCACAATGCGAGGGTGCTACACTGGATGCTTGCCAGCGCCGCAACGCGACGATCGAAGTAGCCGCAGCTTCAACTCTCACAAGCACGTGGCGGATCAGACGTTTTTTTCGCACTTCAAACGATGATTGGAGTTACCATGTCCCACGAAGGTTGGATTACTTCAGAATCGCGATTTCCGAAACCTACTAAAGACATATTTTTATACAATGCTGCCTATACGGTTACGGAGCTTGCGGCATGGCGCGGACACAACGATCCATTTTATAATATAATACAGGATTTATATTATTATAAAGGAGGCGTTGATAGTTTTTTTTGCGTCCGTCACTTATCGATTGAGTAGTGATGACGTTGATTGGATCGAGACTTATATTTTAAAGAACAAAAAAAATAATATAAATTCATCTCGATGGTCTTTGATTGAGGTATTTTATATTATTTCTATAATTCGAAAAAAAATAGCTCGAGGGCGGGTTATAACATATGAGTGCGGGTAAACACTCTCGCCGCACTCCTCATAACGTGCTCGCAGCTGCGTCATCATCATAAGCGGTTTTCAGGTCCGTTGTTGGATAACCTGCGACCGAAGCCAGCATTCGAAGTGGTCCGACGACCTGCCAGACACGACCACGCGCCCAACGACTGGCTGCAGAACGCCGAAACATACGAACCGCAACCGTCGGCAATGGCGTGCAATGGCCGCAGGTTCGATCCAGGTCTAGTTGAATAAGCAGCGAGGAATTGACCTCGCATTCAACTCTCGGAGATTTCCCATGCAAGTCCTCAAGCATACGGTCATCGCCTTTACACTGGCTGCGGGCTTTACGGCAACGAGCGCGAACAGACCGGCATCAGCCCAATTGGTCGCTGCCGCTGGATTCGAGGTTATCAACATTCACGCGTCTGCGCGCATCCACGGCATTTGGATGGCACGATCGGGAACATCCGAACCATGGTCCCCAGTTACCTTGAGTTCCGCGATTGGATCTCAAACTTACAGGAGTTTCACCGTCACAGACCAGAGCGGCTGCCTCTACGACTTCACGGTGCGTTTTGATGATGGTGCTGCGCAGACCTTCGATAAGGTGGACGTCTGCAAAAAGCAAAAGATGATCGCTTCGTGATCCTGGCTCGACGGGCCCGCCTAATGGCTCGGCGGGTCCAACTTCAAAACATCAGTTAATTTCTGCATTGCCGCAAACCATGAAGGATCAAGATCCATGTACGAAAACCTGCCGATTAAGCACATCGTTAAACTTCACAATATTAATCAACTCGGCAAAGTCTACGGACCAGCCGCTTCGACTGTCGTCGGTGTAATCGTGTTTTTATTTTGCTCTGAAAAGCCTGGTATTCTCGGTGACTACGCCGTTATAATTGGCGGTTTTTCTGGCCTCGCGGTGTACTTTCTGACGTTCTTCATATGCTGGCTTTTGCTGAGGTCCTGGCAAAAGCAAGCCGATGTCTATCTTGCAGCCAAAAACGACGGTAGCGGCGCTTGAGTCAGTGCGCATCTGGGTGAACTAGGTGCTTTGCCGTCACTTCAGCGCGTCGCACGGTCGGCAGCATTAACCCCAACTGGGGTCGTGGTGAAAATCCTTACTGCCACTATCCCGGTTCGGCGGCAACGCTCGACAATGCAAAGCAATTCCAAGGGGTCAAAAAAGGCGCTTATGTCGGATACGTTAGAGCACCGCAGCTTTGATTTCATTGCAGCCATGGAGAGGTCTCGATGAACGGGAAAAACACATCAAACGCGCCGAGAAAATTTTTGCTTGCATTCCTCTGCGTGGGCGTTGCGCTCGCCGAGCCGCCGCTTACGGCTCGCGCTGAGCAGCCTGCACCACTTATTCTGCCCAAAACGAGCGAAGAGATCCCAGGCCGACGCATCGGCTGGAATTTCAACAATGTCAGGG
>JANXWC010000055.1 GCA_025351355.1 Hyphomicrobiaceae bacterium | reverse complement strand
TTTGTTTTGTCGTGCTTCTTTTCGGAAAACCGCTGCACACCCCGGATCTCGTCCGGGGCATGCTTTATCCGGAAGCACTCCAGCGATCATTGCTTCGGCAATGTCTTGCGCGCCGCCGCCGCATCGTGCGCATTGCAATAAATTGTGTAGTCGGCGCGCGTCAGATCGGCGAGTTCCTGCGCGGCAATTATCCAGCGGTCGACGAGAGCAGCGCCTCCGCCAGCAAAGGCAATCAGGTCATCGGCTGTTGCCGTACCGTCGCGGCCAGAGGCGCGCAATTGGGCCCAGGCGGCGAGCCGCCCCATCCACTGCACGACATCACCCAGCGCACCTTTTTTGCCGGCGATGCGCGCGAGGTCGAGGCGGTCGGCGGTCGGCTGCAATTCCTTCAGTACGTAAGGTTGGCCGCGAAAAATAACCGCGTCCAGTAGATGCGGCGCGACGGCTTGGCAGCGCTGCTGACAGCCAGCGATACGCGCCGCCTCGCTCGGCCAAGCCGGCTGGCTGACCGTCGTCCATGCCGCCAGGCTCGACGGCTGCGCGGCTTTCACGTCGATCAGCACGTTGCCGTCGGGCGAGCCGTCGCCCTGCACCAGCAGCACGTAGCGAGCAATGCCGAGGCTACCGGTGCCGGCGATCCGCCGCGCGCCGTCGATGAAACCAAAATAATCCGGACGCCCGAATTGCTTGCCGAGTGCCGCCGCAAACTTCGTCAAATCGGCCCGGTCGACTGCACTTATCGCCAGCATGCGGTCGCTTGGCACATCGAGCCGGCGCGCTCCCTTGACGATTTTCGTGCGGCGATTGAGCAGGCGCGTGGGATCGCGCGACTTGAGCGTGTCGAGCAACTCGCCGATGGCGCCGACCGCCAGCCGCCGCTCGATCCAGCGCGCCTTGCCCGATCGCAAGGCGTCGCGATAGGCGGTTGCCGCGCTGTGCATCAATGTCTTGGCATCGGGCTTGCCGATATTCAACGCGGGAGCAGCAATGGCGATGCTTGCAAGCAGGCGCAGCATCTCCCAGTCGCACGGCGCTTTGGCGGCCTCGTCGAAGTCATTGACATCGAAATAGGCAAGGCCGTTGTCGGCGAGATAAGTGCCGAAGTTTTCCAGATGCAGGTCGCCCGAACACCACGCCGCCGGTGCCCGCGCATCAATGTGCGCTTCGACGACGCGTTGCCAGAACAGATGCGCCGTGCCGCGATAGAACGAAAAAACGTTGGCGCGCATCGCAGTCAGCTTGAGCGCGAGACGTTCGGCCTCGCGCCCGGCGTTGTAGGACGCGATGATGTCGGCTGCCGACTTGGCAGCCGGCTTAGCCTCGGACTTAGCCTCGGACTTGGCCTCGGACTTGGCCTCGGATTTGACCTCGGATTTAACCTTGGACTTGGCCACAACCGATCAGCCGCGGCCTTCAAACGGCATGGCGGTGGCTTTGATCGTCATGGTCAGCACGTTGGCATCGAGCGGCAGCGATGCCATGTAGCGGATGGCCGAGCCGCAATGCACGGGGTCGAACACCGGCTCGGGCGCCACTTGCCCGTTGGCCTGCGGCACACCCGCCTTCATGCGGCCGCCCATGTTGGTGTCGGCGTTGCCGACGTCGAGCTGACCACAGGCGATGTTGTGCTTGCGGCCATCGAGCGCGATGCATTTCGTCAGGCCGGTGATGGCGTGCTTGGTCGCGGTGTAGGCGATCGAATTGGGCCGCGGCGCATGTGCCGAGATGGAGCCATTGTTGACGATGCGCCCGCCGCGCGGTTGCTGCGATTTGAAGTGGCGGATGGCCTCCTGCGCACACAGGAACGAGGCGGTGAGGTTGACGTCCACCACGGCTTGCCAGGTGGCCACCGGCAATTCTTCCATGGGCACGGGCGGCGCCCCCATGCCGGCGTTGTTGAACAAGAAATCGACGCGGCCAAAAGTCTTTACCGTCTCCGCGAACAGCCGCTTGACGTCGGCTTCCTTGGTGACGTCGGCCGCCACCGCAAGCATCTTGCCGCCGCCGGGCTTGGCCATGCCGACGGTTTTTTCCAATTCGTCCTTGCGGCGCCCGGTGACGACCACATCCCAGCCGTCAGCCTGCAGTTGTAGCGCCGACTCACGACCGATGCCGGTGCCGCCCCCGGTGATGACAGCAACTTTTTGGGCCATTGTGTGAGTTCCCTCGACTGATGCGGTTGGCATTCGCCGGTAACTTAGCATCCCTGCCGCAGACCGCAATTGAAGAGGGCGGCTCAGGTGAAGTTGCCGACGTGGACACTTTTCACGCGCCGACCGACCGGACGTTGCCCACACCCAATGCGGCGGCCGTGGCCTGATCCGCAGGAAAAAAAGCCTCAAGCGTCAATTCAGCGAGCGTAATATCGACGGCGGTCCCGAACACGGTGGTGGTGCCGAGCAAATTCAAGATGCCCTGCGGTGTCCGCAAGCGTAGCGGCACGACGATGCCCGCCATAGCGATCGATGAGCCCGCCGAATTCAGCGTGCAGCCAGGCGGACGTGGATAGGCGGACAATTCGCCGATGAGGTCGTCGACGAGGCGATCGGCGGTGGCGATATACTGCCGCCGCAACCGCTCCAGAATGTGGCCGCGCCATTCGCCCCAATTGACGATCCGCGGCGCCAGTCCCGCTGGATGCAGCGTCACGCGCAAGACATTCAGTGGTGGTGCAAGCAGGTGCGCGGCGACGCCTTCCAGCATCGGTGGGATCGCCGCGTTCGCACTCACCAGCGTCCAGTGGCGATCGACAGCCAAAGCCGGCAGCGGTTCGTGGGCCTTGAGCACGAGGTCCACGGCGGCACGAGCTGCGTGCAGCGCCGGATCATCGAATGTCCGCTCCTTGAACATCGGTGCGAAGCCAGCAGCGACCAGCAACGCGTTGCGCGCACGCAGCGGCAATTCGAGCCGCTCGGCCAAGTGCAGCACCATTTCGCGCGACGGCTGCGCGCGGCCACTTTCCAGAAAACTGAGATGTCGTTGCGATATCTCCGCTTCGCAGGCGAGATCGAGCTGGCTGAGCCGTCGATGCTTGCGCCAATCGCGAATGAGCGTGCCGACGGGCGGGTTGGAATTTTGGTCAGCAGGTCGGATCGCTTGGGTCATGGCTGAACATTAGCGCGCAACAATGTGCGTTCCAATTACCTCGCGCGTAATCGACGCCGCGCATTTCTCTCGTCAGTTTCGGGGTGTCGGCAGCGCATCACGTGCCGCCTTCATCTCGGAAGGGAACTCGACCATGATCGATATGCAATTACCCAGCTTCCTGCGCCGCGTGCTCTGGCTGGATGCTGCGACCTGTCTCGCCACCGGCGCACTGATGACCATCGCCGCAGCGCCGCTCGCCACACTGCTGCACCTGCCGCAGGGCTTGCTGTTCTTCGCCGGCGCGAGCCTGTTCCCGGTTGCGGCGTTCATAGCCTTGGTGGCGTCGCGTCACGTCATCCCGTCGGCCAGTGTGTGGCTGGTGATCATCGGCAATGCGTTGTGGACGCTGACCAGTCTGGCGCTATTGACGGATCAACGTATTGCGCCGAACGCGATGGGCATTGCCTTCATCCTCGTGCAGGCCGCGGCCGTCGCGGTTTTGGCAGAGTTGGAGTATGCGGGTTTACGGCGGTCCGCCAAAATCGTGGTTTGAGGCGCGGTGGCCGGACGATGCCGGCCCACCCGTTTTGCCACTTCCTTTCTTCCTCCCTCGTCTGGTCGAAGCCTCGCCACCGGCGAGAGGGGGGAGGAAAAAAGGCGGGGAGCGGGGATGTTGGTAAACTGGTTAACGCCGCGCGCCGGCGAAAAATCGAGCCAGCCGCAACAGCGTCTGAGAGCGGAGCGCAGATGGCGCCATCAGTGGGATTACACCACCCCTACTCGTCCGGGTTCTCACCGGCCTCGGTCGTCGGCACTTGCAGCCGCTTAAGCTGGTCATCGTCTCGGGTCGAGCGACGCCTTGTTCAGATGGTTTCCATCCGCGCTCCTGTCTCAGACGCCGTGACACCACCCCTGCAGAGGATTGGGTGCATGAAGTGCTTCTGGGAAAAGTGTGAGCGGTTTTCCAGAAAAGAAGCACGCCGAACTGAGCGCCCGTCGGAAGCAATCGTCGCGCTGGCCTTGCGCGCTGTGACCGCCTCCAGTAGGAGTGACGCCACAATGCGCAACTATTAGTTGCATTTCAACGCGTTTTTTCTTTTACGGTAAATGCGTAGTGCTGATTTTTTGCGAAGACTGAACGGCGCGAACATCACGTCAGGGCACCTTCCAGGCCGGTCCGCGGGTCAAAACATCCCGATCGCCATCTTGGCTTCTTCGCTCATCCGATCCTTATCCCACGGCGGATCGAAGGTCAGATTGACCGTGCATGCTTGCACGCCGGGCACCGCACTCACCGCGTTCTCGACCCAGATCGGCATCTCGCCGGCAACCGGACAACCAGGCGCCGTCAGCGTCATGTCCACTGTCACGACACGATCATCAGCAATGTCGATCCGGTAGATGAGACCGAGCTCATAGATATCGGCTGGTATTTCGGGGTCATAGACCGTCTTCAGCGCCGCCACGATATCGGCCGTCAGCTGCTCCAATACCTCCGCTGACAGCGCCGCGCCCGGCACCGGCGTCATGCCCGCGTCCGGGGCAACGGCGGTCGCCTCTATGCCATCGGGTTTCTCAGCGATCTTGCCGTCTATCACGTTTCTACTCCAACCGATATCAGTGCCGTTTCAGGCGAAGAAGTCGTGCGCCTTGATCAACGCCTCGGCCAAGGCATCCACCTCCGCTCGCGTCGAATACATCGCGAACGAAGCGCGGCATGTGGCCGTTACGCCCAACCGATCCATCAGCGGCTGCGCACAATGATGCCCGGCGCGCACCGCCACCCCGGCCCGGTCGACAATAGTCGAAATATCATGCGGATGCATCCCGTCGATCGAGAACGTCACAATCGCACCCTTGCCCGGCGCGCGACCATGTATCTTCAGCCACTTGAATTCGCTGAGGCGGGCGTGCGCATAGGCCCCGATTTCCGCCTCATGGGCCGCGATATTTTCGCGACCAACTTGCATCATGTAGCTGAGCGCCGCGCCGAGCCCGATCGCCTGCACGATTGGCGGCGTACCGGCTTCGAACCGATGCGGCGGGTCGGCATACGTTATGGCGTCGGTGTGGACGCTGGCAATCATTTCTCCACCGCCCATGTACGGCGGCATGGCGTCGAGGTGCTTGCGTTTGGCATAGAGCACTCCAATACCCGAGGGACCGTAGGTCTTGTGGCCGGTGAAGACGTAAAAATCTGCATCCAGGTCTTGCACATCAACGGTGGTATGGACGGCCGACTGACTGCCATCGACGAGCACGGGGATACCCCTGGCGTGCGCCAACGCAATCACTTCCTTGATAGGAACGACGGTGCCCAGCACATTGGACATGTGCGTAATCGCCACCAACTTGGTCTTCGGTGTCAGCAGTGCGGCAAACTGATCGAGCAGAAACTCGCCATTGTCGGCAATGCCGGCCCACTTCAGTACAGCGCCGCGCCGCTCGCGATGGAAGTGCCAGGGGACGATATTGGAGTGATGTTCCATGATCGAAAGTACGATCTCATCACCCTCCGACAGCACCTTGCCGCCGAACGACGACGCCACCAGGTTGATCGCCTCTGTCGACGACTTGGTGAAAATAATCTCCTCGACCGTCGGGGCGTTGAGGAACCGCCGCACCATCTCACGCGCATCCTCAAACCGTGACGTCGCCGTGTTCGACAGATAGTGCAACCCGCGATGCACATTCGCATATTCCATCTTGTAGGCATGATCGATCGCGTCGAGCACCGCACGCGGCTTTTGCGCACTGGCCGCGCTATCGAGATAGACCAGCGGCTTGCCATACACTTCGCGGAACAATATCGGGAATTCAGCGCGTACCGCCGCAACGTCATAGGCCGGGCGGATCGATTGCGATTGAATGGTCATGATGCATTCGCCTCTTGAGCACCGAGACGTGCGGCGCCATAGGATATGAACTCGAGCAGCGAGCCGTCCGGATCACGAAAATAGACGCTGGTTCCAGTGCCGCCGGCTCCGTGGCGCGTCACGGGCCCAACCTCGACCTGCACGCCACACGTCTCGAGATGTGCGATGGCACTTTCGATAGGCCCGTCCCAGCGAAAACAAAGATCGCTATTGCCCGGCGCCACAGGCACGCGCGCGACTGGCGAGCCGATCTGCCCCGGACCGTGGCAGTTGAGCTGATTGGCGCCAAATCGAAAAGCATATCCCTTGCCGACCGTCACCGCTTCCGCGCCCAGCACGCGGGTATAAAAAGCACGCGCGACTTCCCAATCGCCCACATGAATTACGCAATGATCGAAGGCGATATTCATGTCACGCCTGCCTTGCAGACAGCCAGATGCGCGTTACTTCGCTCAAGACTTCGCGCAACTTCTCGTTCTCTATTTTTTCCAACGCTTCACCAACAAAGCTCTCGATCAGCATGACCCGCGCTTCTTCCTTGGGAATGCCGCGCGAGCGCAGATAGAACATCATGGCTGGATCGATTTCGGCAACTGTGGCACCGTGACCGCACACGACATCGTCGGCGTAAATTTCAAGTTCCGGCTTGCTGTCGAACTCACAGCCTTCAGACAGCATCAGCGCTTTCGCCATCTGTTTTCCATCAGTCTTCTGCGCATCGGGACGCACGATCACCTTGCCTTGGAACACCGCGCGCGCGGTATCGTCCAGCACAGCCTTGAACAGTTCGCGGCTCTCGCAGTGCGGCACCGCATGATCGATCACCAGTGTTGTGTCGATATGATCGCGCCCGCGGCCGAGCATGAGACCGGAGATATCGAGCTTGGCGTGCTCGCCGGCAAACCGCGTGAACATCTGGTTGCGCGCGAGCCCTGTGCTGGCGGTCAACTGGAAAGAATTCAAAGTCGTTCTGGCACCGAGTGTGGCGGCAATCGTCTCGATGTGCGTCGCGGCGTTGCCTTCCAGCCCCACGAGCACATGCGTCAATCCAGCCGCATCCCCTGCCGAAATTTCCAGGACTGAATTCGATTGCGAGGCTGCCGCCCCGGTGAGCGTGACGTGCGCCTCGATGACGGTTGCTGTGGCACCAGTGCCGAGCTTGATCGCATGCCGCAGTGTCGTCAATTGCGCGCTCGCGCCGGCGGCAATCGCAATCACCAGAATGGGCTTGGCGAGTTTTTCGCCTTCGGCAATATCGATGACGGCGCCGTCGGTCGCCAACGCACCGTTGAGAGATACCACGGCCTCGTCCGTCTTCAGGGCCGGCAATGCGCCACCAGAGCGCAATACTTCACCGAGCGTGAAGAGATTGACCTGCGGTTTTGGCGTCGACAATTCCCGGCGATAGCAACCGTTGACGAACACCAGCCGGTCCGCATCAATAGCCGCCAGCGAGCCCAACGCCTCATCCACGTCGGCCGCCGACACCTGCGCCTGATCCCCGGTAGCGATCGGCGCGAAGGCCTTCAGCGCGACGCGCAAATCGGTGTACTTCCACGCTTCAACGCGCCGATGCGGCAGGCCGGCACGTGCAAACGCGGCCATGGCCTCGGTCCGCGTTTTTCCCGTTGCGGCATCGCCCGGCAACCGCTGCGCATGCGCCGCAAAATCTGCGACGATGCCTTGCTCGGCTTTGGTCTTGATGATGGCGACTGTCATTTATCTCTCAAATACAGAATAGAGAAGGTACCGTGTAGGTTGGGTCAAGCGTCGGCGCGACCCAACAATTACGAACACCGCTATCGGCTGTTGGGTCGCGCCCCATCGCGGAGCGATGCTCCGCATCGAATGCTTGACCCAACCTACGGCGTGTCCACCAGCCTTTGCTAAGCGGCCTTGCCGGTGAACTCGGCATAGCCGGTTTTTTCGAGCTCCAGCGCCAGCTCTTTTCCGCCCGTCTTCTGGATGCGACCATGCGCCAGCACGTGCACCTTGTCGGGCGTGATGTAGTTGAGCAGGCGCTGATAGTGCGTGATCACCAGCATGGCCTTGTCCGGCCCGCGCAGCTTGTTGGCGCCTTCCGAAACGATACGAATGGCGTCGATGTCCAAACCGCTGTCTGTCTCATCGAGGACGCAGAGCGTCGGCTCCAGCAGCGCCATCTGCAGCACTTCCATGCGCTTCTTCTCGCCGCCGGAAAAGCCGACGTTGAGGGCGCGCTTCAGCATGTCATCTTTGACGCCAAGATGAAGCGCTGCAGCGCGCGCCACTTTCATGAACTCGGGCGTCGAATATTCCTTCTGGCCGCGTTTCTTGCGCGTCGCGTTGACGCTGGTGCGCAGGAACGTCATGGTCGAGACGCCGGGGATTTCCATCGGGTATTGGAACGCCAGGAATACGCCCTTGCCCGCACGCTCGTCGGGGCTCATTTCCAGGATACTTTCGCCGTTCCACAGGATGTCACCAGACGTGACCTCGTAGTCGCTGCGGCCGGCCAGAACATAAGCCAGCGTCGATTTTCCCGAGCCATTCGGCCCCATGATCGCGTGCACTTCGCCTTTGGGAACCGTCAACGTGATCCCCTTCAGGATCTCGGTGCCGTCCTCGGCGATTTTGGCGTGCAGATCTTTGATTTCAAGCATTACGAACCGTCATCCTGAATGAAAGAGACGCGCCACCGGCGCGTCGGCTGTTTGTCGTGACGTGTCAACCACTCAAAGGATTGGCAACTTCAAACCTTACCGGCTTCGACACCGACAACTTCGATCTCCGAGGCGCTCAGCACGCCCATCCAATCGCAGCTGTCTTTCTTGATTTTCGCGCCCTTGGTGAACTCCACCAGGAACGATGTTCCCGCATCCAATGTATCAACTACAGTGACCATATCGCCAACCTTGAGCGCAAACCCAGGTTTGGTCGCCGAAAGTGCATTACGACGGCGCGCTTCCGCTTCATCCATTGCCCGCATCACTTTTGCCGTCATTACTTTACCGGTCACTGCTGCCACATCTCGCATTGCGTCCTCCTTGGACACTTATGTTGACCCGGGCCCCCACCCGGATCTCGTTACGTCATTATCGACTTTACCTACTGCTTGTTTGGCCAGGTTGTCCCCGGCACGCTGCTTGTTGTTGCGACGGGAAGCACAAATTGTGCTCCCCTCTCAAATCTCATTCGGTGTGATCCACCAGTTGAAGACGCCGCTCTATGCGATGCAGCCGTGCTTGCATACTTGCAACGAGATCCCGCTGTGCATCAATGTCCAGTTCGTTTCCCCGAACATGATGACGTGTGGCCTGCACCTCGACAGTAATCGCACGCATGGCTTCGAGAATGCGGTCATTCTGTGCACGCAATTGCCGAAGTTGCTCCAGAACGAGATTTTCGACCTTCTCATTCATTTGTCACCGCTTTCGTTCCGCCATTTCCACGCGCCGGCGGTTCTTGCTCGGGCCAGGACGATGAAGCCAGTCGTCACCAAAGTCATTGCAGCAGCCCACATCACCCACTGCGCCACGTTCGGCATCGCCGGCTTCATCGGCAGAAGCATCAGCGATGCAGCGAGCGTCAGCAGCACGAACACGAACGTCGCCACCCAGCCCTTCCATTTGGCTGGCGCCGCGCCATAACCGTACGACTTCGATTTGAACCACATCTCCGCCATGGATCAGCCCACACTGCCTTCGAGCGATATGCCGATCAGTTTCTGTGTCTCGGCCATGAATTCCATCGGCAATTGTTGCAGAACGTCGCGCACAAAACCATTAACGATCAGCGCCACGGCTTCCTCGGCGGAAAGCCCGCGGCTCTGGCAATAAAAAAGCTTATCGTCCGATATCTTCGACGTCGTCGCCTCGTGTTCGAAATGCGACGAAGAATTCTTCGCCTCGATATAAGGCACCGTATGGGCGCCGCATTTATCGCCGATCAGCAGGGAGTCGCAATTGGTGAAATTGCGCGCGCCGGTCGCCTTGCGATGCGCCGAAACCAGTCCGCGATAGGTATTCTGCGAATACCCGGCGGCGATGCCCTTGGAGATGATGCGGCTCGACGTGTTCTTGCCGAGGTGGATCATCTTGGTGCCGCTGTCGACCTGCTGGCGACCATTGGACACGGCGATCGAATAGAACTCGCCACGGCTGTTGTCGCCGCGCAGAATGCAGCTCGGATATTTCCAGGTGATGGCAGAGCCGGTTTCGACCTGCGTCCAGGAAATCTTCGAATTATTGCCGCGACAATCGCCGCGCTTGGTGACGAAGTTGTAGATTCCGCCCTTGCCGTTCTTATCGCCGGGATACCAGTTCTGCACCGTCGAATACTTGATCTCAGCGTCATCGAGCGCGACCAATTCGACAACAGCGGCGTGCAACTGGTTCTCGTCGCGCGTCGGCGCCGTGCAGCCTTCGAGGTAGCTCACGTACGAACCTTTTTCGGCGATGATCAACGTGCGCTCGAATTGGCCGGTCTTTTTCTCATTGATGCGGAAATAAGTCGACAACTCCATCGGGCAGCGCACGCCCGCGGGGATGTAGACGAACGAACCATCCGAGAAGACCGCCGAATTGAGGGCCGCGTAATAGTTATCGCCCTGCGGCACGACGGAACCCAGATACTTGCGTACCAACTCGGGATGCTCGCGCAACGCCTCTGAAATCGAGCAGAAAATCACGCCGGCTTTCGCCAATTCCTTCTTAAAGGTGGTGACGACGGAGACGCTGTCGAACACCGCATCTACAGCCACCCGACCGGCCATCTGCGAATACCCGTCGGCGTCTTCCAGTTGGCTCGGCTCGCCTTGCTTACGCACACCCGCCAGGATTTCCTGCTCCTTCAAAGGAATGCCAAGTTTCGCGTAGGTCGCCAGCAGTTCCGGGTCCACTTCGTCGATCGACTTAGGTCCCGCCGTGCCTTTCGGTGCTGCGTAGTAATAGAGATCCTGAAAATCGATCTTCGGGTACGACACCATGGCCCAGGTCGGCTCGGTCATCGTCAGCCAGCGGCGATAGGCTTCCAGCCGCCAATCCAGCATCCACTGCGGCTCGCCCTTCTTCTCCGAGATGAAGCGGACGATATCCTCGCTCAAGCCCTTGGGCGCGAGATCGCTTTCGATATTGGTCTCAAAACCATATTTGTATTGATCGACATCCAGGTTTTTCACCTGATCGATCGTTTGTTGAACCGCTGCCATGCTTTTTATCCTCTTGCTGCGCCATTTTGGGCGCCGCAGTCATGTTTTCAAGCCGCGCATTGATGGCGTGCCGTAAGTATTGTCCACGCGGCCACGAACGCATCGACATCAGCCATCGTGCTTTCGTGTCCGAAACTTATCCTGATGGCCGAGCGTGCGAGCCCTGCCGGCAACCCCATCGCCAGCAGCGCCGCACTCTGGGCGACCTTGCCCGACGAACAGGCCGCGCCTGCGCTGATCGCCACGCCCGCGAGGTCCATGCGGATGACTGCCGTTTCCGCCGACAACCCTTCGAGGGCAACGCAACACGTATTGGGCAGCCGTGGCTCATTCGCCCCGATGATCACAACGTCGGTCGCATTTGTCCGCAACGTCTGCTCCAGCCGATCGCGAAGCTCACGAACTGCGTCGACAGCAACCACATCCGTCAGCGCCAGCCGGGCAGCGGCACCAAAGCCGGCAATCGCTGCAACATTTTCCGTGCCTGCGCGGCGTCCCCGTTCCTGCCCACCACCGGCTATGAGGACCGGCAATGGCGCGCCATCGACACACACGAGCGCACCAACGCCCTTCGGTCCGCCCAGCTTGTGGGCTGATAGCGTCAGGTAATCCACGCCCAGCGCGGCGCAATCCAGGGCCATTCGTCCCGGCGCCTGCACGGCGTCTGAGTGCACCCTCCACCCCCGCGCGCGTGCCAGCATAGCGACCTCGGCGACCGGTTGGATCACGCCAGTTTCGTTATTGGCAAGTTGAACGCAGACGAGAACTTTACCGACCTCACCGGCGCGCCGGTTTGCTTGCTCGATCAATGCTGTGAAAGCTGCGACATCAAAGCGCCCGTTCGGCGTGACCGGCACTTCGATCAGGCGAGCGCCGCAGCGTCTGGCCGACATCCACACACTGTCGTGCTCGAGCGCCGAAAGATAAATTGCATCCCAGCCGCCGGCGATGACGGAAGCATTTGCTTCAGACGCGCCGCTGGTGAACACGACGTCGGCCACGGATGCGCCAACCAGATCAGCCACATTCAAGCGCGCCGCTTCGATCGCCGCACGGACTTTTCGGCCTTCGGCGTGCACTGACGACGGATTGCCCACCAATTCCATCGCCGCAATCACAGCCGCACGCGCTTCTGGCCGCAGCGGCGCGGAGGCGTTGTAGTCAATATATGTGCGGCGAGCCGTCATGCTGGCAACAAAAGCCTGAAAGTTGAAACTAAAGAGGGGTGGGCAGTTTTTGGGCGACAATACCGCCCGTAAACACAACGTGCGGAGCTTCCGCTGGGTGCGAGCCCACACCGATCTCACCGTCGATCAACTGTTGCAGCGTCACACCTGAGAGAAACTGATCGATGCAATCGCCCAGGGCTTCCCACAGATCGTGGGTCAGACAACGCTTCCCGGCGAGACACGGAGCACGCGTCTCAGCGCCGCACCGGGTCATATCCGTACCCTCTGCAACTGCCGTCATGACCTCGGAAACCGTGATCGTCGCCGCCGAACGGGCCAATCGGTAACCGCCGCCCCGACCGCGTTCACTGTCGATTAAATTGGCTCGCCGCAACTTGGCAAACAGCTGCTCGAGATAGGCCAATGAAATCTTCTGCCGCTCGGCGATGGCCGACAACGGGACCGAACCACCCTCCGCGCTTGTGCACGCCAGATCGGCGATCGCCATCACAGCGTACCGCCCGCGGGTATTCAACTCCATGCCACAAACTCCACTGCGTCCAGGCTCCACTGCGTCAAAGTCCAGCGCCGCATCAGAGCCCGAACATGTGCCTTGCAATTGACGATAACGATGCCAAATACGAACTGTCTTTCAACTGCTCCGATCGGAGACTTGCGTCCGCCTGCCCCACTTATGCTATGACGATCCCGGACTCAGGCGATTGTATCGACGCCAATGCGACACCATCACAGCGGTAAAAAAAAGCGTCGCAGGTTTCGTTCACTCAAGGGGGGATGCGCGCGACCAGGAATGGCGACAGCTCGAATGCTGGGACTAACTACTCCAGACCAATGAACTGCAATCATTCTAAAGTCGCCGTGTTATGAAAATTCCGATCGCGCAAGTCAAGAATAATCGCCGCTCTGCTTCGCCGATCTGCAACAGCAGGTCGGCACTTCAACCTGGAAGGCCCTGATTACATGCCAGAGCTCATGATTAACGGCCCCGTCGGCCGCCTCGAAGCGCGTTATCACCACGAACCTCGTCCGCACGCTCCGATAGCAATGATACTTCATCCGCATCCCCAGCTGGGTGGGACGATGAACAATCAAATCGTCTACGCCATGTATTATGCATTCGTGGAGCGAGGCTACTCGACGCTTCGTTTCAACTTTCGCGGCGTTGGCCGCAGCCAGGGCTTCTTCGATAACGGCCCGGGCGAGTTGGCAGACGCGGCGTCGGCGCTTGACTGGCTGCAGCTGCAGAACCAGGACACCAGTTGCTGCTGGATTGTCGGCGCCTCGTTCGGGACCTGGATCGCCATGCAATTGCTAATGCGCCGCCCGGAGGTGGATAGTTTTATCTGCATCGCCCCACCCGCCAACCTCTATGATTTCTCGTTCCTGGCGCCATGTCCGTCGTCGGGCCTGCTGATCAACGGCGACAAGGACAAGGTGGTGCCGACCGCGTCGGTCGCCGAAATGAGCGTGAAGACGAAGGTCCAGCGCGGGATCAAGTTGCATCACGAAATCGTACCTGGTGCCAACCATTTCTTCGAAAACAAGATCGAGGATCTGGTGAAGGTTTGCGGCGCCTATATCGACCAGCGCACACCGGAAATCCTCAAAGCCAAGCGCGAAGCCAAGGATTGACGTGACTTCGTTGCAATGACCACCTGCCCCACTCCCTATCGATCGGACCGACATATGAGCGATACCTCCGCCTACACCCCACCCAAGGTTTGGACGTGGAATAAAGAGTCGGGCGGGCGCTTTGCCAATATCAACCGTCCCATCGCCGGCGCCACGCACGAAAAGGTATTGCCGGTCGGCAAACACCCCATCCAGCTGCATTCGCTGGCGACGCCGAACGGCGTGAAGGTCACGGTCATGCTGGAGGAGTTGCTGGCGCTCGGCCACAAGGGCGCTGAATACGACGCCTATCTGATCAAAATCGGCGATGGCCAACAATTCGGCAGCGGTTTTGTCGAGATCAATCCGAACTCGAAAATTCCAGCGATGGTCGATCGCAGCAACCCGGTGGCGCCCATCCGGGTGTTTGAGTCGGGCGCCATTCTGCTGTATCTCGCCGAGAAGTTCGGTGCTTTCCTGCCCAAGGATCCTGCGGCGCGTGCCGAATGCCTGTCCTGGTTGTTCTGGCAAATGGGCAGCGCGCCCTATCTCGGCGGCGGTTTCGGCCATTTTTACGCGTATGCGCCGAGCAAGATCGAATACTGCATCGATCGCTTCGCGATGGAAACGAAGCGGCAGATGGACGTGCTGGACAAGCATTTAGCTATCCATCCGTATATGGCCGGCGGGGAATACTCGATCGCCGACATGGCGATTTGGGCATGGTACGGCCAGCTCGCCCTTGGCCGCCTTTATAGCGCCGGGGAATTCCTTGACGTGGAATCATACAAGCACGTGATGAAGTGGGCGAAAGGTATCGACGCCCGGCCAACGGTGCGGCGCGGGCGCATGGTCAATCGCATGATGGGCGAGCCGGCCATGCAATTGCACGAGCGCCACGACGCCAGCGATTTCGACACCAAGACGCAAGACAAAATCAAACCTGCCGCCGAGTGAAGGCGGTCGGCGGCAAGTGATCGAGCGCGGGATTTGTCACGCCTTCCGACAACTGTGCCTTGATTTTGCCCGTAATTTTCAGTCATACGCAGCGCGACGGGAGGGTCTACAGTCGTGAGGGGTCATGACCTTGTCCGCGCATCCCATGGAATCCTATTCCGAAACGCCTGATCAACAGTCGGACGTGGCCTGGAATATATCACCCGACGAACGCGTCGGCGCGCCGATCGTTCGATCGCGTCGCAGGGCTCTTAAGCGGATCGTTCTGGTGCTGCTTGGTTTGTCGGGCGCTGGCTGGTCCTACCTCAATAGCGACACTGTCAGCGTCAGTTGGGCAACGCTTACCGCTGCTTTCGCGGATTTTATTCCGGCTGATTTAAAGCGCCAGCTTGCCCAGCCCAACGCTGCGCCGGCCACTGCGCCACTGGCAGCCAATCTCCCGGCAAGCGACCCAATACCCCTGGCAAAACCTCAAACGGCAGAACAGCCGGCTGATCAGCCGAGCCAGACCATGACCGTGACTGAACCGCCATCCAGTCTCAGTCTTACAGCGCCGTCGCCTCAACGCCAGAAGGCGGCTGCCGCCCCGTTTGGAGATGCCTACCAGGCACCAAACGCGCCCAAGGCGCAGCTAACTATATTGGATCCCTTACAGCGGCGCGCGAGAGCCGTCGGACTGCACGCTGACCTCTCGCACGAGTTGCTCGAACGACTGTCGGAGACGGATTATCGCAATGCCGGTATTGCCGTGCAGCGAGCAATTGCCGAAACGCCCGATGGCGCCGTGTTCCTCTGGCCACGCCAAGCCAAGCCGGGGCTCGCCGTCTTCCAAGTCCATTTCGTACCTGGGGCCACACCGGGCTGCCGCAAATATGTCGTCGCTATCGCCAAGGGGGGCTGGGCCACTACAGCACTCCCGCTCGACAAGTGCGGTGTCCGTGCAGTGCCTGCGCGGGGTTAATGGATTACTTCTGCCGCTCGTCGACGGCTTCGGCGACGATGCTGTAGCCGGTTTCGGCGAGGCCGGTAAACTGGCCCTCGGTGGAGATCGTGCCGGTCACATAGACCGGATCGAATTCGCCCTTCAGCGTGATGCCCTGCGCCGATTTCACATAGATGATCTGATTGGCTGGCGGCGGCGGTACGTGGATGCAGGCGCCAACAAACGGAACCAGCAGAAATTCGGTGACCTTGGTCGCGTCGAAATCGAGTGGCACGACGTAACCACCAATGCGCACACGCTTGCCATTGAGTTCCTGCACGACCGGGGTCGGCGCGCTCGACGCGGTTACACGGCCGGCACCACTCATCCATTTTGACTCAGCGGCCGGCGGCGGGGGTTCGTAACCGGGTGCAGCCGATAATCCGGGCGTCGCGCCGGAGAAAAACGGCTTGGCAATTTTAGCTTTCGGCGTCTCTGCGGGCACCAGCGCCGCCCACTTGAGTTCGAGCGGCGCGTCGATGGCCGTCAGTGTGGTCGCACTGACGCAAAGCATGGCCACGGCAGACGCCAGCACCCGCTGCAAATGTCCGATCTGATTGCTCATGTTGGCATCCTCATTCACACCCGTACCATCATGCCATCGGACAATGACAGTTTGTAGGCGCGCAGGGCCGGGAGAAGTCCCGCAACAATACCAGCCAGTATGATACCAGCCAGCAGCGATAGTTCATAGCTCGTGGGCGGATTGAGTGGAATGTAAAGCCCATAAATCCTATCGATCAGCGGTTGCAGCGCGAACAGCGCAACATAGAGCAAGGCTGCACCGCCGATGACACCGGTCGTCACCAGCACAGCCGCCTCAGAGACCAGCAAACCCAGGACGGTCCCGGGGCCGGCACCGACCGAACGTAGGATCGCCATCTCGCGCCGACGCTCGTTGAGCGTCGTCAGGATCATCGTCACCATACCGAGCAAGGCGGTGACGACCACCATCAGTGACACCGCCGATAGTGCCGTCTCGGCCGTACCGACAAGGCCCCACAGCTCCTGCAACGCCGCACCGGGCACGATCGCGCTCAGTGCCTCCTTCGGGAACTCATTGATCGCCCGTTGCAGCTTGAACGTCGAAATGCGCGATTTCAGTCCGATCAGCGCCGCCGTGACCGCTTTCGGCGTCAGATCCATGCGGCGGACATCGTCGGCCGAAACAGCTTGCCCGGCGACCCGTGCGCCGCTCTGCCAGTCGGCGTGGATGGCCTCGATCGCGCCAAGACTGACATGCACGGTACGATCGGCTGGCGTGCCGGTTTTAGCGAGGATGCCGGAAACGCGGAACGGCTTGTCGTCATGTTCGACGAACGCGACATTGCCTAGGCCGTGCGCCACGATGATTTTGTCGCCCACTTTGTAACCCAGCTTGGCCGCCACATCGGCGCCAAGCACGGCATCAAACAGATCGGCAAACGGCTGGCCGGAGGCAAATTGCAGCGGCTGGTTGCGCCGGAATTTGTAATATTTGAAATAGTCTGGCGTCGTGCCGAGCACGCGGAAGCCGCGATGATTGTCGCCCAGCGACAGCGGCACGACCCAGGCTATCTCAGGGGCCTTCGAAATGTCCTGCAGGCTCTCCCAGGTAATGTTGTTAGTCGCGTTGCCGATCCGGAACACCGAATAGAGTAGCAAATTGAGGCTGCCGCTGCGTGCGCCGACGATCAAATCCGTGCCGGCGATGGTATCGGTGAAACTCTGCCGCGCACCGGTGCGCACCTTCTCCACCCCCAACAGCAGCATAACGCTGAGTGCGATGGCGAGCGCGGTCAATAGCGCTGTGCCCCATCGATTCCGCAGTGATTGAAGCGCCAGCCGCAGTACGATCATGCAGCAGTTCCCCGTTCGACACGGGCGAATTCGTCGAGCCGCACCACGCGGCTGAAGCGCGATGCCAGCGACTCGTCGTGACTGACCATGATCAGTGTCGTACCTGCCCGATCCAGATCCGCAAACAGCAGGTCCAGAAATGCTTGTTGATGATTGCGGTCCAACGACGACGTCGGCTCATCTGCTACGATCAACTCCGGCGATCCGATCAGCGCGCGCGCCGCCGCTACCCGCTGCTGCTGGCCGACACTGAGATTGGAAGCTCGTGCGCCGTCGATCGCTGCGGCATCGAGGCCGAGCCGATCAAGCAGCCGCCGCGCCTCGAGTTCAACGCCGCCGTGAGCCAGCGCGCGCGCCCGTCGTTTTGGCGAGAAACTCAACGGCAGCGCGACATTGTCGACCACCGAGGCATAGGGCAGCAAGTTGAACTGCTGGAAAATGATGCCGAAATGCTCGGATCGAAAACGATCGCGCGCACTGCTTTTGAGGTGCCCGAGATCGGTGTCGAGAACCGTCACGGTCCCCTGATCGGGCGCGACAATGCCGGCGAGCAGGCTCAGAAACGTCGATTTGCCGCTGCCGGATGGTCCGATCAGCAGCAGACGCTCACCGCGCGCGAGCACGAAATTGTTAACCGTAAGGCGGAATCGCGCACTCCCCGGCCAAGCAAATCGCACGCCCTCGAATATCACGATGTCCTTGGGAATGGTGCGTCTCCGCTCAATCCGCCGAGCGCGACGGCCCCACACTTGCGGTGTTCGCCGTAGGCCCGCCAACCGCCGATGTCAAAGCACATTTCAGCGCATCCGCCGTCGCCTCACCATCATTTGTCCAGCGCATCCATGGCTTCGCGCACCATGTCCGCCTTGTGCTGCAGATGGACCGTCAAGATTTTCGCCAATGCCTTGCCGTCCCGCTTTTCCAATGCGGCCATCATTTTCTCGTGGTCCTCGACCGCCTCTTGCCAACGCGGCGCCGATTTCTTGGCGACGAACCTGACGGAATGCGTGCGGACCAGCATCTGCTGGTAAAGCTGCGTCAGCGCGGCATTGCCCGCTGCCGCGAATATGGCATCATGGATGGCGCGGTTTAGTTTGATATATCCCGCCCATTCGCCGCGCTTGTAGTGCTTGACCATGCGATAGTGATCACGGCGCAGTGCAGCTATTTCGCCGCTCCCGATTCGCGCACAAGCCAATTCTCCGGCCAACGCCTCAAGCGCGCCGATGATGGGGAACAACTCGTCGATATCAGCAGCAGTGATGCGCGCGACAGTCGCGCCGCGATTGGGTTGCAGCACCACCAACCCCTCGGCGGCCAACGCTTTTAACGCCTCACGCAGCGGCGTCCGCGACACGCCGAAGCGGAGGCACAGTTCCGCTTCCTGGACCTTCTCGCCGGGTTGGAGATCCCCATCGGTAATCAAGTTGCGCAACCGAGACGTGATTTCATCATGCAAACTGCGTCGCACGATGAGATGTCGATCGCTTAATTCAGCGGCGTCCATCGGCAAACCTTTCTGTCTGACCGCCTCCCGAACCGCGCCACTACCTCAACGCACCGCGCCGCGCTCGGTTTGTGTGCTGGTCTGCACGAGATTGTTCATGGCCGCGGTGACGCCGCCCGGTTTGTGCGGCACGCGCGCCAGCGTCAACGCCATCTCGACGCCGGCGAGCGCGCCGACCAGCGTGAGATCGTTGATATCGCCGAGATGGCCGATGCGAAACGCTCGCCCGGCTAGCTTATTGAGCCCGGTTCCCAGCGAGATATCGAACGCTGCCAGCGCGGTCTTGCGGAAGGCGTCGGCGTTATGGCCATCCGGCATCATCACTCCGGTCAGCACGGGAGAATAATATTTGGGATCGCGGCAGACGATTTCCAGACCCCAACCCGCCACAGCTTTGCGTGTCGCTTCTGCATGCCGCTGATGCCGAGCGAATACCGCGTCCAGCCCTTCCTCGTGCAGCATGTCGATGGCGGCATCCAGCCCGTACAGCAGCGTGGTCGCTGGCGTATAAGGAAAATACCCGTCCTTGTTCGGCCCGAGCATTTCATGCCACGACAGATAGGATTTGGGCAGCTTGGCGTTCTTAGACGCTGCCACCGCCTTTTCGCTGATGGCATTGAAGGACAGGCCCGGCGGCAGCATCAGGCCCTTCTGCGAACCCGCCACCGTCACGTCGACGCCCCACTCGTCATGCCGATAATCCACCGATGCCAGCGACGAGATCGTGTCCACCATCAGCAATGCCGGATGCCGAGCGGCATCAATGGCGGCGCGCACCTCGTCGATGCGCGAGGTGGCCCCCGTCGACGTCTCGTTGTGCACCACGCACACCGCCTTGATCTTGTGCGCGGTATCCGCTTTTAATCGCGCCTCGATCGCATTCGCATCGGCACCCGAACGCCAGTCCGAGCCGATGAACTCCGGCACCAAGCCCAGGCTGAGAGCGATGTTCTTCCACAACGTGGCGAAGTGGCCCGTCTCATACATCAGTACGCAATCGCCGGGCGACATCGTATTGACGAGTGCGGCTTCCCACGCACCCGTACCTGACGCGGGATAAATGATCACCGGTTGCGTCGTCTTGAAGATCGTCTTGATGCCAGACAGCACACGCTTGCCGAGCACCTGGAAATCGGGGCCGCGATGGTCGATCACCGGCATATCCATGGCGCGCATGATCCGCTCCGGCACGGGGCTGGGGCCAGGAATCTGCAGGAAATGGCGGCCCGCGATGCGCGAAGTCCGGTTTTGCATAGCATAGTCTCCGAGTGCGCAGCCCAAGTCCGCGGCGCGTTGACGATTTCGCGTATTATGAATTATGAATACAAAATCAAGTCAAGCTCGAAACGACATCGCCGATGCGTCGTAGCGCGATGTGTCGGATCACCGGAGACCCAGATGGCAGCCGTCGCACTTCCAGCACTCGAGCGCCGTCTCAAGTCCGGCCATGCCGGCGACATCCTCACCGACGTATTCTCGCGCGGCCGCTACGCCACCGACGCCTCGCACTATCAGATGTTGCCCGTGGCGGTCGCCGTGCCGCGCACAGTGGATGAGGCCGTCAATGCCGCTGCCATCGCCATTGCCGAAGGTGTCAGCGTGCTGCCGCGCGGCGCCGGGACGTCGCAATGTGGCCAGACGGTCAATCACAGCCTCGTCGTCGATTGCTCAAAGCACCTCACGCGCATTCTCGACCTCGACGTCGCCGGTCGCCGCTGCACGGTCCAACCCGGTATCGTGCTCGACGAACTCAATCGCCAGCTGAAGCCGCACGGACTGTGGTTTCCCGTCGACGTCTCCACCGCCTCGCGCGCCACCATCGGTGGCATGGCCGGCAACAATTCCTGCGGCGGCCGTTCGCTCCGCTACGGCACCATGCGCGACAACGTGATCGCCATGGATGCCGTGCTCGCCGATGGCCGGCGCGCCCACTTCGGCCGCATGAAGTCAGACCTCAGTGACGTTGCGACCGACCATCCGCTTCGCTCCTTGTTTGTCGACATGCTCGCGCTTGGCCGTCGTGAGGCTGACGAGGTCAAAGCCCGTTTCCCACAGGTGCAACGCCGTGTCGGCGGCTACAATATCGATGCGCTCATTCCCGGCCACAACGATGGCACGATCAATGCCGCGCATCTGTTGACCGGCTCGGAAGGCACACTCGCTTTCACCACGGCGATCGAACTTAAACTCTGGCCGCTGCTGGGCCGCCGCGCGCTCGGCGTCTGTCATTTCGGCAGCTTTTACCGCGCCATGGATATGGCTCAACACATCGTGCCACTCGGTCCCATCGCCGTCGAATTGGTCGATGCCACCATGATCGGGCTGGCGCGCGACATCCCGATGTTCCAGCGCACGATGCAGCAGTTCGTCAAAGGCAACCCGCAAGCTTTGCTGCTCGTCGAATTCGCCGAAGACGATGCGGAGAACGCGCGTCGCCTACGACAGTTGACGCAACTGATGGGCGATCATGGCTTCGGCTGGGACCACGCCGAGGCACAATGGGGTGGCGTCGTGCCTGTGCTCGATGCGGGCTTGCAAGCGACCATCGCCGACGTGCGCACCTCCGGCCTTAACATCATGATGTCGATGAAGGACGCCCGCAAACCGGTGTCGTTCGTCGAGGATTGCGCGGTGCCGTTGCCGCATCTCGCCGAATACACCCAGCGCCTCACCGAGGTGTTCGAACGCCATGGCACCAAAGGTACCTGGTACGCGCATGCCTCGGAAGGCTGCCTCCACGTGCGCCCGGTGCTGAACCTGCGCCTCGACAAGGATGTCGCCGCCATGCGCGCTATCGCGGAGGAAGCCTTTGCGCTCGTCCGCGCCTACAAGGGCTCCCACTCCGGTGAGCACGGCGACGGTCTCGTGCGCTCGGAATTCCACGAGGCGATGTTCGGTACCCGCCTCGTGCGCGCCTTCGAGCAGGTGAAGGATGCGTTCGACCCACGGGGATTGATGAATCCCGGGAAAATTGTGCGCGCACCGAACTTCGATGATCGCACCAATTTCCGCTTCAATGGCGATTATCGCGTTGCTGATATCACGCCCGCGCTCGACTGGTCTGCTTATCCCGGCCCCGCCGGCGGTTTGGCGGGCGCCGTCGAGATGTGCAACAACAACGGTGCATGCCGCAAACTTTCGGGCGGCGCCATGTGCCCCTCTTACCGCGTCACGCGCAATGAGAGTGATTTGACGCGCGGGCGCGCCAACAGCCTGCGCCTCGCGCTATCCGGCCAACTCGGGCCGTCCGCTTTGCACTCCGATGACATGGCCGCCGCCATGCAGTTGTGCGTCTCCTGCAAGGCCTGCAAGCGCGAATGCCCGACCGGGGTCGACATGGCGCGCATGAAGATCGAGGTGCAATCCGCGCGCAATGCCGTACATGGTCAGTCATTGCGCGATCGTCTCGTCGGGTATCTCCCGCACTACGCGCCCTATGCGGCACACCTGTCCTGGCTGCTCAATCTGCGCGATCGCCTTCCCGGTGCCGCGCGTCTCAGCGAGCGACTGCTCGGCCTTGCCGCCGAACGCTCGCTGCCGCGCTGGCGTACGGATGTATTTTCCGATCCACAACAGTTACCGATCGCCTCCAACAGCGTCGTGCTGTGGGCCGATACGTTCAACCGCGTCTTCGAGCGCGAGCGCCTCGACGCCGCCCGCACTGTACTCGAAGCCGCCGGCCATCGCGTCCACGTCGCCGCGCCAATTGACGGCACGTCCCGCCCGCTGTGCTGCGGGCGCACATTCTTGTCGACGGGATTGGTCGATCAGGCGCGCGCCGAGGCCCGCCGCACCCTCGCAGCGCTCGCGCCCTACGTCGACGCCGGCATTCCCATCATCGGCCTGGAGCCCAGCTGCCTGCTGTCGCTACGCGATGAGTTCCTGTCATTGGGGCTTGGCGAAACCGCGGTCCGCACTGCCGCCCAAGCCGTACTGTTCGAAGAGTTCCTGGCAAGCCGGCACGCGGGCGGCACGCTCAAGCTGCCGTTGGGAGCGCTGGCGACAAAGGCGCTCTTGCACGGCCATTGTCACCAAAAAGCTTTTGGATTGATGGGCGCCGTCGAAGTGACGCTTCGTCTGGTTCCCGGCCTGATTGTGGAAACAGTCGAGTCGAGTTGTTGCGGCATGGCAGGTGCATTCGGCTATCAGGCGGAGACGCTTGCCGTCTCGAAGGCAATGGGTGAATTGTCGCTACTTCCGGCCGTCCGCGCCGCGACAACCGACACGATCATCGTCGCCGATGGCACGTCTTGCCGCCATCAAATCGCGGACGGCAGCGGACGTCACGCGCTGCATGTGGCCGAAGTGCTGGCACTGAGCCTGAGCCGCACGGACGCGGCGCTGGATCAAAACTCTGGACTGAAACAATGACGGATCGCGCGCTGGTACTGTTTTCTGGTGGGCAGGACTCGACTGTCTGCCTGGCCTGGGCGCTGCAGCGTTTCGATCACGTGGAAACGGTCGGCTTCGACTATGGACAGCGGCATCGCGTGGAGTTGGCCTGCCGACCGACCTTACGCGATCGCATAGTCAGCGGCTTTCCAGCTTGGTCAGCCAAACTCGGCGATGACCATTTGATTGACCTAACCGTCCTTGGTGCCATCAGCGATACCGCCCTGACGCAAGACGCAGCCATCGCCTTTAGTGCGAACGGCCTGCCCAACACGTTCGTCCCCGGCCGCAATCTATTATTCTTCCAATTTGCCGCCGCGATCGCCTACCGGCGCGATCTCAAGCATCTTGTCGGCGGCATGTGCGAGACGGACTATTCCGGCTATCCGGACTGCCGCGACGACACGTTGAAAGCACTGCAAGTCGCCATCAATCTCGGTCTCAACAGTCGGCTGGCCATTCAAACGCCGCTGATGTGGATCGACAAGGCGGCCACTTGGCAACTTGGCCAAGATCTCGGCGGCGCAAGGTTCGAACAGTTGATAATCGACGAGACGCACAGTTGCTATCTCGGCGACCGCAGCCAAAAGCATGCCTGGGGCTTCGGCTGCGGCACTTGCCCGGCTTGCGAATTACGCGCGAACGGTTTCACGAAATATCAGGCGGCGCGGACAGGGCAGCATCCCTGATCACACATACCTGCTTGGAGCTTCGTGCATGGCACATGCGGCACTGCAGCACAGGCATTCGGCGAGTTGACTATTTTTCAATGCGTTAACGCGATGCCGTTAACCATCCCTGCGGCCAATGTGCAAGGCCGGGTTGACGGTTGCCCCACCTGCTGATTGGTGCTTAATACGCGTGTGTTGCGGCGCAGCAAATGGCCGCATTCACGCAAAAGTCGCCGTTTGAGGGGAACCACACGGAACCTTCCGTGATCCAGGTTCCTCCGGAGCCCGAGCCGTGCGAGATCGAGCCCAATGAGGCCGATCGGCTTGATCACCTGTTCCTGACGGCATCAGCGCGTCGAGGCCTGCCTGACAACCCCCGTTCAGGCAACGATGGGCCGCTGCAAATGCACGATGCGCTTCGATCCAATCGAGGAGTTGAATTCCACATGTCAAAGATTTGGACTTTTTGTCTTTTGAGCGCCGGCATCCTTTTGTCATCCCTTCCAGCCGCCGCCGAGGGCAGCGAAAATGAATGGGCCGAGCGGCAGTTTGGCGCTCGCATGGAATCTTCGGAGAATGCAGCAATCCGGCGCGCCGCACGGGCGGAATCAAGATCTCAAAGGCGCGTCAGCGTTAGCTCAGAAGACAACGACGACGGCACCCGCCCGCAGCGCAAGGCAGCGGTCAAGGCGCGTCCTTCGCGTGAAAGCTTATCGGGCGGCAGCGGTGAGACCGGCGTGGCCTCCTACTACTGGGAGCCGCAAGCGCTTGCCTCAGGTGGCCGTTTCAATCCAAACGCCATGACGGCCGCACACAAAACGTTGCCGTTCGGTACACGCGTCCGTGTCACCCATCTCGGCACCGGCAACTCGGTCGACGTCGTTATCAATGATCGCGGTCCCTACGTTGCCGGCCGCATCATCGATCTTTCCAAGCGTGCCGCGCAGAACATCGGGATGACCGGTTCCGGCGTTGCCAAAGTCCGCGTCGCCATCCTCGGACGCTGAACCGCTTCAGATAAAAAATGGCGGGTGCCTCCGGGCATCCGCCATCGCTGTTTACGTGTCTGTAATAAAGCGTACTTAGGACTGCTTGGCCTTCAACCGATTGGCCGCTAGGCGCGCATCGACCATCGCCACGCCGGCATCGATGGCAGCCAAGCTCATGCCCTTCTGCTTGGCGATCAACTGAACCAGCCTGTCGACACGTTCGATATTCAGTGCGCCGTTCTGCAGCGCCCGCGCCGCCGACGCCGGCCGGCTCAGCGATTGGGCGGCGGCTGCATACTTCTCGAACGGCACGAGGTCGCTCGATGCCGCGCCGAGTTTGATGCACAGGTCGCGCACAAAATTGTAGACAGAACGCGACGTTTCGATATCGGAATGCACGGCTTCCTGCGCGGTGCGCATTCCGTCCGGCGTCACGCAGCGATAGTTGCCAGCCAGCAGCATCGACCACTTCGCAAGCGGCACAAAAATAGAATCGTGCACGCGCAGCTTCACCGGCAGCTCGATTTTGGTGCCATCGCCCGGATCAAACCGCACGCCGTCGATGTCCTGTTCCAACTGGCGCAGGATCGCGTTGCCCTTCTCGTTGCCGAACTTCGCAACCTTGAAGTTCGTCGGCAACGTCACCATCAGCACATTTACCTGCTCGTCCGGTGGACGCACCGCCTGCGGATCGGGACTGCACAAAGTCAGGCATTCCGGATCGAAGTTGTCCCAGACGCTCGCGTCGGTAAAGGCCGACGTCAGTGCCGCGTAGTCGAGGCCGGGAATGCGCTTCACGTATGGTAGCGGTGGCATGTTCATGATCGACATGCAGGGCACGCGCGAACGAGCCACGGCATCGAGCAACTCGCGCACACCGGGCGAGCCGTACTGCGGTTCCTGCATTGCGAGCCCGATCAGATCGAAGTCGGCGGGATTGACGCCGGCAGCGCCGCTGGCCGTCACCTTCCCCGGCAGTTTGCGCGAATCGAGCAGCACCGGTTCAGTGCGGCCCTTGACGGGAAGCCGCACGCGGAACCCTTCGGCATTAATAAGATCAGCCTCTGCCGGCAGGCACACGTGGTGGATCTTATGACCGCCGAACAGCATCTTGGAGGCCAACAACGACCCATATGCCGCGCCGAGAATGAGGATGTTGTAAGGCATTACGGACCGCTCCTAGCGATGTGACGATAGACGATAGCGGCGCTGAGTGACCGGTTCGACAGACCGGACAGTAAAGCCCTGGTCGCAGCGTTGCAATGCCGTGCTGAGCGGACATGCCATGCTGAGCGTCAGGAAATCCATTGCCAAGGGGTGACCGTGCGCATGCCAGTCGCTATAATGGCGGCCAGTCAATCAGCCAGGAATGAGCCATGCCCCAAAAGATAACGCAGAGCGTCAAGTCCATGGTCGACGAGGCGCGCGCCACAATTATCGAACGACCAGCCGCCGACGTGATTGCCAAGGCCAAAGATCCCAATGTGGTGCTGGTGGACATTCGCGACCCCCGGGAACTCGAGCGCGATGGCCGCGTCCCCGGTGCGTTTCATGCCACCCGTGGCATGCTTGAGTTCTGGATCGACCCGGCCAGCCCCTATTTCAAGCCGGTGTTCGGCGAGGACAAGGAATTCGTCTTCTTCTGCGCCGGCGGTTTACGCTCGGTGTTAGCGGCCAAAACGGCGCAGGACATGGGTTTAAAACCGGTCTCTCACATGATCGGTGGGTTTGCCGCCTGGAAGGCCGCGGGCGGCTCGGTCGAGACCGGCCCCAAGACCAAGATCTGATCTCCCGACCGCAATTCCACTATTCCGCCGCAAATTCGATGAGGACGCCGTTGGCGAAGGCAGGCGGCACCTTGATCACGTCCGCCGCGGTCGAAATACCGACACCCGTCAGCGCGGCACGCGTTTTCGACACATCCCTGACGCGCAGCGACAGCACGACAGCACCTTCGTCCGGCAATTGAGCGAGCGGCACGCCCGGATGTCGTGCTAGCAGTCGCGCGCGATCGACAAAAACAAAGGCGCCACGTCCATTACCGCTTTCGACGCGTGGCGCGCCATCGTTGTCCACAACCACCGGCATGTCGATGAGGCGAGCCATGTGCTGGGCCGCAGCAGCTGGATCGGTGCTCAAAATTTCCAGGTGATCGATGCGGCTGGCGTCGTTGGCGTGTGACGTCAGTTCCGGCAACCAGACAGTCTCGCGCGTGAAGTGTTGGCAGGCAAAAATACGCAAGCCGCCCGGTCGTTCATCCAGCGGCCATTGGAACGTGCTGAAGACGGCCTCGGTCTTTCGCCCGTCGGCCAACACGACCGGTCGGCTGAAATCCGTCGGACCGAGGGCATTCTTCAGCCCGCGCGCGCGCAACGCCTCAACGCCCTCCGCAGCATTTAGAGTTGTAAAAGCCGCGCGCTCGACACCTTCGCGTTTTTCAAGCAGCGCCCGCGTCGTTGCGTTGCGTTCGGTTGCAGCAACCACACCCATCAGTTCCAGATAGTCCTCGCCGAGCATCAGCGTGTGATTGGCGGTGCCCATGTGCGCGCTGTGCAATCCACGTGGCGAAACGGTGAACCCGAGCCGAGCCCAGATGGCGGCCGCCGCATCCAAATCTCTGACCACCACAACGACGTGATCCAGGCCGACAACGCTCTTGATCGCCATAACGCCAGCTCCATCATGATTTCCAGGGGCGCGACGATGGTGCGCGATCCCCTTCCTTGACGCAAGCCAATGGCCAGTAAAAACCGCCCCACCACCGAAATGTGCCAAAATCACCCGCTGAGTTAGAGGTTCTTTAAAACCGTCGACCGCATAGTCATCCGGCGTCGCGGTGTGCAGCGCGCGCAGCTGTCATTGCGGGAGAAGGTCCCGCCCGTCGAGTAAGGACATGCCATGCGTACGCCCGTCGTCAGATCCGCGCCAACAGCCGCCGAACCCGCGTCGCGCGCCGTCACCGATCGGCGGCGGCACAACCGAGTGCCCGTCGTTCTGTTTGGCCGTTTCATGCGCACAAGCAAACACGAATACCCCTGCAAATTGATCGACATCTCCGTTGGCGGCTGCGCGCTGATGGCGCCCGTGGAGTTGGAGTTAGGCGAGAAAATCATCGCTTATTTCGATCAACTCGGCGGTCTTGAAGGCAACGTCGTGCGCGGCTTTGCCGGCGGCTTTGCCGTGCAGTTCACGATGACCGCTCACAAGCGCGAAAAACTCGCTTCTATTCTCATGTTCATATTGAACAAGCATGAACAGCCCGGTCTGGAAGCCAGGCGCCATGAGCGCATCGCACTCAAATCAAATTCACAGACGCTGACACTTGCTGAGGGCATTGCGATCAGCTCCGAAGTCTCAGACATGTCGATTTCAGGGGCCTCCGTCGTCACGCCTGCAAGGCCGGAAATCGGCACCATCGTCAAGCTTGGCAATCTCAATGCCCGGGTCGTCCGCCACCACGAACGCGGCATTGCGCTTGAATTCGTCGATGTCCAAAATCCAAATGCGTTGCGCCGCTACTTTGGTTGATGTCCGCGATGCTCCGTCGAAACTTAGTTCGCATGCAAACGTTATAAGCCTTGTCGTGTAGTTGCAATTTCGTTGAGTGGGAGTCGAGTAATGCGAGTAACTGCGCGCCATGTACTGGCGGCAATAGCTGTTGCGCTGATCGTCGGACCGGCAAATGCGGCTGAAAAGGTTGGGGCGCTGCAAGGGCAGGTTCAAGCCACGCTCAACAGCGTACAGGAAGCAAATTCGCCTTACATGCGCGTATTCGGTGTCACGCCACCACCTTACGGACACGTTGATTTCTGCATGCGCGACCCACGCGAATGCAGTCAGGGCGTCACAGAAGAGACCCGGCGGGCCGGCGATGCCAGGGCGATAGCCGAGCTGGACAAGGTCAACCGTCAGGTCAATGCCGAAATCGCGCCGATGACAGATATGGATCAATACGGAGTCGAGGATTACTGGACGTTACCCCGCAGCGGCAAGGGCGATTGTGAAGACTACGCCCTGCTGAAACGTCACCGATTGATTGCAGCTGGCTGGCCGCCCAGTGCGCTATTGATGACAGTCGTCTACGATGAGCGCCACGAAGGGCATGCTGTTTTGACGGCCCGCACCAGCGATGGCGATTTCATTCTCGACAACAAGACGGACACCATCAAGCTGTGGAGCAAGACGCCCTACCGCTTCGTCATGCGCCAGTCTTACCTGAACCCGTTGGTGTGGATGTCATTGGATCCGAAGACGGCTGTGCCCTCTGTGCCGATGCCAGTTGCGGGCATGCGCCATACGACACAATAAGCTTGCGACCAACGCTTCGCTCAGCCCTGCCTGACGAGGCCTGCAGCAAAACGGCGAGCGTTGTCCACATAGTGGGCTGCTCCGCGCCGCATGCGATCTTTGTCTTCGCTCGTCAATTGCCGCACTATTTTTCCCGGTGAACCGAACACCACAGATCCCGAGGGAATTTCCTTGCCTTCAGGGATGAGGGCTCCCGCGCCGATCAAACATCCTTCACCGATTTTCGCACCGTTCAACACAATGGCGCCGATACCGATAAGCGATCCCGCCCCAATCGAGCAGCCGTGCAACATGACCATGTGCCCGATCGTACAATCTTCGCCGATTGTCAAAGGAAACCCTGGATCAGAGTGCAGTACGCAGCCATCCTGCAGATTAGTTCGTGCGCCGACCCGGATCGGCTCATTGTCACCGCGGATTACGACGTTAAACCAGACGCTCGCGTCTTCCCCTAGAATGACGTTGCCGAGCACGATCGCATTTTCAGCGACCCAGAAGCGATTAATGGCCGGCGTCACGACCTTTTGGGTGTCCAAAGAATAGAGCGCCATGAGTAGCTCGCTATTGGGAGTTAAGTCACGCGCGTCGAGACGCTACCAGCAATCACCTTTAGCAGAGATTGGTCCGGCACTCTGCGCCGATCTCGACCATCATTTGACGTCGTCGAGGTCCATTTCCAAAATAGCCATCTGGAACTGATAGGCATCATCGTCTAACGACATGATGGCTAACGACTCCTCCGCGACAAAGACCTCGGCGCTGTCCTTCAATTTGCCGCGCGCACGGACCGTCAATGTCTTGGCTCCCAGCATTTCGCGAAGCTGCATCTGGATGCGCTGCATTTCTGCGGGGATGAGCGGCTTCGGTTTCTCCTGCAATGACCAGGAAAGCTGGTACGTCAGTTCTCCGTCCTCGTCATCCAGCGTCAGAACGCCGAACGGCTTGTCGCCCGCGAATACGTCAGCGATATCGCTCTTCTTGGGGCGGGTGCGCACCGCCAGAATTTGCGACCCAAAGGCCTTGCGCAGATACGTCTGAAGTTTCCTGACTATATCAGGCGTAAATTGATCGGACATGCATCAACCCATCGTTTTAGAACCGGCCCTTAGCCGGAAAGCTCACGCCCCTTAAGGCAGCCCGCTACATCCCGCAACCGCAATCGTCGGGCTCGACCCTGTGATCCATGCTGCGTGCCGGTTCAGGGCACCCCGAATCCCCGACGATCCGCGCGGGAACCCCGGCGACCGTCTTGTTCGCCGGGACATCGTTGAGTACGACTGAGCCCGCCGCAATCTTCGAGCAGTCGCCCACCTTGATGTTGCCGAGCACCTTGGCGCCGACCGACAGCAACACATTTTTTCCGATTTTCGGATGCCGATCACCGGTTTCCTTGCCGTTGCCGCCCAGCGTCACGTTTTGCAGGATCGAGCAGTTGTCGCCGACAACAGCTGTCTCACCAATCACGATGCCGGTGCCATGATCGAGCATGATGCCCCGCCCCATCCGCGTCGCCGGATTAATGTCGACGCCTAAAATGCGTGACGACTGGCTTTGCAAATAGAGCGCGAAGTCGCGTCGGCCCTGTTTCAAAAGCTCGTGGGCAAAGCGATGCGTGACGAGGGCGTGAAAACCTTTGAAATAGAGAAGCGGTTCGATGAAACGCGCGCAAGCTGGATCGCGATCATACACGGCTTTCAAATCTGCGCGGAACACGTCGCTCATGTCGGAACTTTGAGCGAGCACCTGTGCGAACATCTGCCCGATCAGCCCGGCGTCGACATCGGAGTGATTAAGCCGCTGCGCCAGCCGGTGACAGACGGCATCCTCGAGCCGCGAATGGCTGAGGATAGTTGCGTAGAAGAACCCGCCAAGAGCCGGTTCACTGGCTGATGCCAGTTCCGCCTCAGCGCGCACCGCGGCCCAGATCGGATCATGGCTCGACACGTTCGATTTGCCGACCGCTGTATCGTGTTGCAGAGGCGCTGTTGCCGATCGTTGTGCCATGGTCAGCCCATCATAGTGTGAATGAGGTCAGTGACTTTGTTTCTCACAAACAGCCGTTCGTATAGCATATCCCGACCGCCCTTCACAGCGTCTGAACTATCCATGGATGCCCAGAAGAGAGGCTCGCCGCAAGAGCAGCCGTTCACTTTATGTTTATCGCCTACGCCCTGACGGGGGCGCCCCAGTTTAATTTGTCATGGCCGCACGACACCCACCACCGCATTATTCAGATCTTGCCCACTGATGGTCCGACCGTTTAGGCTTGGCCATCATCCGCGGCGAACGACTGCGAGGCCTGCCCGATGCCTTTGCCGGAAATTTATGCCGCTCACCGACCCGTCAAGGCCAAGACATTTGACGATCTCGTCGTCGGTGATCGCTATCCGTTGCCGTCCCGGACGCTCGGCGATGGCAATTTTACGGCTTTCCAGACCGTCAGCCTCGACAATCATCCCATCCACTACGATGTCGAATATTGCCGCGCGCTCGGCCATCCCGGCCCCCTGGCTCATGGGCTGCAGGTGTTATGCTTTACAGCCGCTGGCGCGGGGCTGTTCCCCCACGAAATCGGAGATGCGCTGCTGGGTATGATCGAGGTGCGAGCCAAGATCCTGAAAAGTGCCTATCCCGGCGACACGTTGTTTCCCTCGCTCGAGATCACCGCACTGAAGCGTCAGCGTACGACCGGCCTCGTAACGATGGCCGCGCGTGTCACCAATCAGCATGCCCAGCCTATCCTGGACGGCGAGCATGTCTACCTGCTTCGCCTATGACGGATTAAGCCTCCGCCGGACCTGCAGCGGCCACCTTGAGACGGCGTGCCGCCACCGGTCAAACTCAGCGCGCGACGGCTGCGTTGTTGCCACCAATAGTGCGATGTTGGCGAGCATCAGCGCCGAGACTGGATTGATTTTCAACAGCAGCACCGTGAGCAACCCGATTACCGGCGCCAGCAACGAGATGATCGCGACCGAGTACCGCGCGGTTAAGTATTGATCGCTTCCCGGCGCTGGCGCGTAGGCAGCGATCCGCAACGCGATGAGTGCAGGGAGTGCCAGTTCATAGGCCTGCATATATGGACTGATCAACAGTGTGGCGGCGGCAGCTGCGGCGAGTTGCAGATCACGGTCGCGCAGACGCGGCAGCGCCCAGGCCATCATGCCGAGTGCGGCAGCCGCTATCAGCCAGTGCATGTGGAGGGCCACTCCGGCGCTCAGTCCCGATGTCAACAGCGGGAAGTACTGCGCGGTAAACATCCACGGCAGGCGGAAGCCCCACGGCGTCAACATCGCCAAATGCTTCGGCAACGTGATGCCCAGATACAGTTCCCACGGCTCAAGTCCGAATGCCAACACGGTGACAACGACGTAGACCACGGTGAAAACAGCCGTCGCCAGGAACGCCCGCCAATGTCTGAGCGCCAGCAGCACGACGGGAATTGCCAACCCCATATGCGGCTTGACTACGAAGCCAGCCAACAACGCACCCGCGAGCCACGGACGTCGACGTGCCAGCACCAATCCACCAATGAACAAGCTGCTCGTCACCAAAGCAGTCTGCGCAAAGAACAGCACCATCAACACGCCGGGCGCCAGCACCAGCCACGGTAGCGGCCACCACGGCAGCGGCTGCATTTTACCCAAGCGAAATGCCCATAAGACGCCGGCAAACCCGAGCAGCAGCCACAACGCCAACGCGGGATAGAACGGCAGCCCTGCGAACGGCAAACCGATCCAGAACGCTGTCGGCGGATACGACCACACCAGCCCGTTTTCGACGATCGACGGATGCACGTGGCGCTGCAGATCGATCGCATATTTCTGGGCGTCGAACAGGGTCGCGAAATCGCCGCTCCATGCCGCCCGACCACCCGACCACAGATTGACGAAATCGCGACCCACCGGGTAGCCGCTGACTTCCAGTGGCCAGTCGACGATGCGGAACTCGTGATAATAGTAGAGCAGCATCGGGCCGAGCGCCGCGATACAGGCGACGATGCACGCATGCCGGAGTTGCAACCCCTGCCGTGCCGGCTGAGCTGCGGCGCGTTCGGGCCGGTCCATTGAGGCATCCATCGTTCAATTCGATCACCGCGCACGATAGGCGGAAGTGGTCAACAAACGGTTGCGGCGGAACCCTCTGTCAGAGGTCCAGTACGTCCAGTACACCCGGAATAGTGGTGAGGTGGCCCTGCATCATCGGTCCGACGTCATAACGGCCGGGCAAATCGATCTCCAGCGTCCGCTCGCGATCGTCCAATTCCAGCACGACGCGAATTTCGCCGCCACTCTTAGGGCCACCGGACGGCGGTCGCAACTCGGCTTTCAAAGTGTCCAGCGAAATCTTCCGTGACTGCAACATGCGTCGGTTGAGCACTAGTTTCAGCCCGCGCTGCACGCCGGCGGCCGCCTCATCCAGCGCCTGCATGCCCTGCACGCGGAGCTTTACCGTATCGCCGTCGCGCTCGGCCTCCACCGACACCAACACCGGCGTACCAGGCTCCAGCAGATGCCCGCAGGCGTTCAGCGTATCGGAAAAGATGACGGCCTCGAACTGGCCCGTCGCATCGGAGAACATGGCGAAGGCAAACTTGTTGCCTTTCTGCGAGCGCCGTTCGCGTGCCGATACCACAATGGCCGCTAGCCGTCCCGCAGTCGCGGTGAGGCCGGCACGGCCTTCGAAATCGGCGAAGCGGGAAACGCCCAACTTGGGTAAAACCGAAGCGTAACTGTCCAGCGGATGTCCCGAGAGGAAAAAGCCGATCGCCTTGAATTCCTCGTTGAGCTTTTCCATCGGCGTCCACGCCTTGGTGGGTCGCAGATCGATCTTTGCCGGCGTGTTGCCAGACCCGGCAAACAAGTCTGTTGTTCCTCGTGCCGCGTTCTCGGCCGTCCGGCTGGCGGTGGCCAACAACTGATCGACGTTGCCGTGGATCAGCGCGCGGTTGGGTTCGAAAATATCGAACGCGCCGCCCGCCGCCATCGTCTCGAGCCCGCGTTTGTTCAATGCCTTCGGTGTAAAGCGTTGCGCGAAATCGGCGAGTGACTTGTAGGGACCGCTCTCCTTGCGCTCGGCGACAATCGTCTCTACCGCGCCCGCGCCGATATTTTTCAAAGCCGCCAGCGAATAGCGGATGGCGCCCGGCTGATCCGCTGCCGTCGGCGGTTCCACCTGGAAGTCGACGTCCGATGCATTGACGCATGGCGCCTTGACAACAATGCCGCTGCGTCGCGCCTCGGACGCAAAGAGCGCGAGTTTATCGGTGTTCGCCATTTCGAGCGTCATCGACGCAGCCAGGAATTCTTCACGGTAATTGGCCTTGAGGTAGGCGGTGTGATAGCTGACCAAGGCATAAGCGGCAGCGTGTGATTTATTGAAGCCGTAGCCGGCGAACTTGTCGACGAGAAGGAAGATTTCCGCCGCATCCTTCTCCTTGACGCCATTCGCCCTTGCGCCCTCGACGAATTTTTTCTGTTGCGCCGCCATTTCATTCTTGTCTTTTTTACCCATGGCGCGCCGCAAAAGATCGGCCTGCCCCAGCGTATAACCGCCCATCACCTGGGCGATCTGAATGACCTGCTCCTGATAGATGATGACGCCGTAGGTTTCTTTCAGAATGCCTTCAAGCATCGGATGCAGGCAGTCGACCGGCTCTTCGCCGTGCTTCCGGTTGATATACGTGGGGATGTTGTCCATGGGTCCCGGGCGATACAGCGCCACCATGGCGATGATGTCCTCAAAGCGATCGGGCTTCAGCCGTTTCAAGCTGTCGCGCATACCCGTGCTTTCAAGCTGGAACACACCGACCGTATCGGCGCGCGCCAGCAATTCGTATGCCGCCACCACCTTTGGATCGTCGCCCGCGATCGGCAGTGTCGGCAGATCAATGTCGATGCCACGCCCGCGCCGAATGAGTTCGACGGCCTTCTTCAGGACCGTCAACGTCTTCAGACCGAGGAAGTCGAACTTTACCAGCCCGGCCGCCTCGACCAGCTTCCAATTAAACTGCGTGACTGGAAAACTCGATTTCGGATCGCGATACATCGGCACGAGTTCGTCGAGCGGACGGTCGCCGATAACGATGCCGGCGGCGTGCGTCGACGCATGCCGATAGAGGCCTTCCAGCTTCTCGGCTATCTCCAGCAGGTGCTTGACGACGGGCTCGTTGTCGCGCTCGGCCTGCAACTTCGGTTCGCCGTCGATCGCCTGCCGCAGAGTGACGGGATTGGCAGGATTGTTCGGCACCATCTTGCACAGCTTGTCGACCTGCCCGTAGGGCATCTGCAGCACGCGGCCCACGTCGCGCAAAACAGCGCGTGCCTGCAACTTGCCGTGCGTGATGATCTGCGCCACGCGATCGATGCCGTATTTCTTCTGCACGTAGATGATCGTCTCCTCCCGCCGATCCTGGCAAAAGTCGATATCGAAGTCCGGCATCGACACGCGTTCGGGATTGAGGAAGCGCTCGAACAGCAGCCCGAACTTCAGCGGATCGAGATCCGTGATCGTCAGCGACCACGCCACCAACGAACCGGCACCGGAGCCGCGGCCCGGCCCGACCGGAATGCCCTGCGCTTTCGACCATTGGATGAAGTCGGCGACGATCAGGAAGTAGCCGGGGAATTTCATTTTCGAAATCACGTCAATTTCGTAGGCGAGGCGTTTGTCGTAGTCTTCGCGCGTGAAACCGGGCGCGAGTGGATTAATCGCCAAGCGCGCGTCGAGCCCGACTTGCGCCTGCTTTTTGAGCTCAGCAGCTTCCGCCGCCAGTTTTTCATCCTCGCTGGCGCCATCGGTCGTCGTAACAAAGCTCGGCAGGATTGGTTTGCGACCTTGCGGCCTGAACGCGCAGCGCTTGGCGATCCCGACGCTGGCAGCCAGCGCCTCTGGCAGGTCGGCGAACAGCTTCGCCATTTCGTCGGCCGACTTGAAATAGTGTTCCTTGGTCGCGCGGCGGCGGTTCTCCTCGGAGACATAGCGGCCGCCGGCAATGCACAACAGGGCATCGTGCGCCTCGAAATCATCCGACTTGGCGAAATAGCATTCGTTGGTCGCAACGACGGCGATGTCGTGCGCGTAAGCGAGATCAAGCAGCGATGGCTCGACCTGCATTTCGGTCGCAAGCCCGTGCCGCTGCAGCTCGACGTACAGCCGATTGCCGAAAAGTTTTTTGAGCTCCAGAAGCCGAGGCTTGGCGAGACTATCCTGCCCCTCTGACAGAGGTCGGTCGATCGGACCATCGGGACCGCCGGTGAGCACGATCAGCCCGGCGGCATGCCGCGCCAGCTTGGTAATGGTCACGTGCGGACAATCGCCGTCCTTCGTTTCGAGATGCGCGGCGCTTACCAGCTTCATCAGGTTGGCATAACCGTCGGCGTTCATGGCCAGCAATGCGAGCCGCCCGTCACAGCCGGCTGGCTTGGCCGCTGGAGTAACAAGATGCAACCCCGCCGGCTTCTGCACATCCTCGAAATCTATGGCCAACGAGACGCCCACAATCGGTTGAATGCCCGACTCCGCCAGCTTGTTGGAAAATTCCAGGGCGCCGAACAGGTTGTCGGTATCGGTCAGGGCCAGTGCCGGCATGGCGGTTTTGTCTGCAAGCTTCGCCAACATGCCGATAGGCAGTGCGCCCTCCAGCAGGGAATAGGCGGAATGAAGCTTCAGATGGACAAACCTGGGTGCCCGGTGCGCGTTCGCAACTTCATGCACTGTTTTCGGGGCGGAGGAACTGATCGGTGCGGCCATGTGCACTTCGTAACCCGATTCAACAGCCCTTGCACGCGCCCATGCAAAATGCGGCAACCGCTGTGCATAACACTAGCCGGCCAAAACTCACGCGACGTGCAGCGTGGTGCCTTACTTGACGACCATAAAGGCGCCAAGCGAACCATCAATATTTTTCGACGGCGCCTCGTACAGGGCCGAGGCCATGAATGCCACCGCCAGAACAGTCAGCGCAACGGCCAAGGCAATCTGGCGCCGGACCAGCCGCGCGCGCCGCCTCAATAGTTCGTAGCCTGCTCGCAAGTCGGAAATCATGCTGCGACAAAACTCAGATTCGCGCTCGGGAATAGGGCACCAAAAGCCGCGCGACAGATGCGCACATTTCCCATTGACTTAAGTGCGCCGACTTTTGATCGGTGGCGCACTTGCCGCTACTGGAACCGCGACTTGTTTGACGATGACTTTCTGTCGGCGCCCGAAAATAAGCCGCTTCAACATCGAAACAACGATCACCACCAAGAGCCCCAGCGTCACGCTCACCGCCGGATGCTTTTCCCACATCAACCGGGGCGCCACCTTACCGTCCCAGGCGAGTTGCGCATGTTGCGCAATGGTCCATGGGTCGGGCACGGCGCCGTCGACGGTCAGCATCATGCCCACCGCGGCGCCTTGGTCGCGGCTGGCGAGGATGCCGTCACGAACGCCATCGCGTGCCAGCAGTTGCATGCGCGACGGCGTCTGTGCCACAGCACGAAGAATGCGCCCCGACGCGCTTTTCTCAAGCCCCGTCAGATAGCGCGCCAAAGCCACCAGTTCAGGCTCGGTCAGCGAGCGACCGAGCCCCTTGAGATCGGCGGCGGCGGCCTCGAACAAAGCAGCGCGCACCTGCGGATCGAGTCCCGCAAGCCGCTGGATCGCCACTTTGTCACCGATATCGAGCAACTGACCGAGGCTTGCGGTCGTGTAACTTTGCGGTTTCGATTTTTTGTATATTTCATTTTCGACGACCAGCGGCAGACGTTCACCAGCCAGCCCGCTCCAGGCAAGCGCGGTTTCGATCGACCGAAGCTCGCGCGCGATTTCGAAAGCTTGCGGCGACATCACGTTGACGGCGGTATTCAGCGAACCGTTCGCGAGCCGCTTGACTATGCCATCTTCGCCTTCAGTCTGCAGCAGGAGTGCCACGATCTCGTCGAGCCGCGGCAGCGCTTCCGGTTTCAAATTCTCGAGAAATTGCTTGAAGACGCTATTTTTGTCGGCGAGTTCAAGCACCTTGGCGTGCGCGCGCCTGAATTCCTGCCAGACGTCGATCACCCGTTCTGCAGTCTTGGAGGCGATATCCTTCAGGTTGTCGCCGATCTGCTCTTTCATTGACGAGGCGAGTTCGTCCTGTATTTTATCCTTGGTGTCCTGCGACTTCATCTCCGAGGCAATGATAGGCAAGACGCCGTTGCGGAAATCCCAGATATCCTTGGCAATCAGCACAGCGCCGATACCGCCGGCGATCGTCCCCACCAGCTTTGCCAGCACCGATCCAACAATACGCGCGCCGACGCGTTCGGCCATATTTACGAGCTGCCGTCGCACAATCAGAATGATGGCGCCGGCCACACCGCCGGCATGCTCCGTCAGCACCTGCCCGGCGGACACGCTGCCCTGCGCCTTGGCCGGATCGATCAGGAATTCCCGCCCGGCATCTTTTGCAACTACGCGGGCAATCGTCGTGCCATAGCGCGGCCCCAGAAAGGCCTGCAGGCACTGCATCGCCGGCTCGGCCGTGTCGGACGAGGCCAACTCGATACGTTTGCCGAGCGAGGTCCCCACGCCACCCGCGAGCGCCTCGAGCGACCGTTTGATACTCTCCGCCTTGAACACCCGCTCTGCGACAGAGTTGGCGAGTTCTTTTGATTTATCGCTGTTGAACAGAGATGTCGCCTTGGCCCAGTAGCCATTTTCGTCGGCCACCTCGGCAACTGAAGCGTCAACCTGTTTGTCGATCACCTCGCTCATATTGGTCTTGCGCCATTCCTGCCCGACCAGCGCTCGGTAATCAACGTTGACGAGGCCGGTCTGCAGACCCTTCAGCGTCAGTTTCTCAATGGCACGACGGAACGAGGCTTCGTCATTGGCCTGGCACGCCTCATATTCCACGCGGCTCATGACCGAGGCAGCCGCCGGCTGCGCAGTCGCCCCCTTTGAGGTCAGCATCGCCAGCGGCAATTGGCCGATCGCGAAACAGCCTAGCGTCAGCATTGACACGACCTTGTACCCGCGGCGCCGACACCGCGTTAGTGGTCGGTGCAGATGATTGGCTGTCGGCATTCGCCGCATTTCTGAGTCTGTCCGCTGCAAGTCTATCCCCGAGGCAAAGGAGTGCACGATTAGGCCCATGGACACGACACCGGCAACTAGAACCCACCACACATGAAGCCCGATCCATACACCATGACCGGCAACTGTGCAGGCAACATGGCGCCGCTCTCGCGCCATTCAACAGCAATTGTGTCGTTCCGAGCGATAATCGCTACTCATTTTCGCTTGATCGAAGCGGTAATGGTCCCCGCGATCCTGCCATGGACGCCGGTTCGACGCTGCAAGCGCCGCTCGAACAAACGCACCGGTAATTAATCCTCGCGTACCGACGCGTCTTGCACTTGGAAGTGATCATGATATGAGAAGCGCGTCCAGAACATCCGCGCGGGTCGCTCTGGACCTCTATGCCCCCGTGGCGGAATCGGTAGACGCGGCAGACTCAAAATCTGTTATCGCAAGATGTGCCCGTTCGAGTCGGGCCGGGGGCACCATAATCAACAAACAACACGGCGCGGCGTAAACCGTCGCGATGGCCAGATCAAGCCGGCGTGGCGACCAGCGTACTGTCGATCAGCCGCTTGATCTCCGAGCGGCAGGAGCCACAGTTGGTTCCAGCCGTCGTGGAGGTGCCGACGTCAACCACCGTGCGGCATCCCCCGCGCAAGCTTTCCACAATCTGGTCGCGCCCGACATCGAAGCACACGCAGACGATGGGTCCTTTGTTCTGGGCGCTAACTTTTGCGCGGCCGGCCAACACGACGCCACGTTCGACGGCCTCACTGATGTTTGAGCCAAGCAATGCCGTCAGCCAAGACCGGTCGACGGCGACCGGTTGGCGCGCTGCGAAGAAAGCGGCCACGAGCCTGTCGCCATCGTAGGCACAGCTGCGAAATTGGCCCGTAGGCGCATCGTGATAGCTGATCCACGATACCTCATCGCCGACGCCTGCCAACGCGCGCGCATGCGCCTGCCAATCAACCGGCGCCTCGACACCGGCCATTTCCACCTTCCAGCCCACGCCGGCCCGCGAACGCGCCCAATAGGCGGCGCCGCCGGTTTCTGGCATCCCCAGGCTGACGGCTAAGCCGTACCATTGTGCAGCAAACGGCGCGACGGCTACAGGCATCGCCTTCAGCTCCGGCTGGCCCGAGACAGGGTCGACATTGCCGGCAATCAGCGTATCGACACGGCCTTGGCTGCTAAACTGATCCGTCCAATGCAGCGGTGCGAAAACGGAGCCGCGGCGTTGCCGTTCCGAAACGACGACGCGCAGCAGCACCTGTCCATGACGGCTCGTCACCTGGGCGATGCCGGCGGCAACCAGACCCAGGCGCGCCGCGTCATCGCGCTGCACTTCCAAAAAGGGTTCGGCGATATGGGCCGATAGCCGCGCCGTTTTCCCGGTCCGCGTCATGGTGTGCCACTGGTCGCGCACGCGCCCGGTGTTGAGCACGAACGGATAGGTATCATCCGTTGCGAGCGCCGGCGGCCTGTAGGGCGTGGCGACGAAGCGTGCCTTGCGATCGGGTGTAAAAAAGTCGCCAACGGCAAAGAACCGCTGTTGACCACGCGGCCACTGCACTGGCTGCAAAGCGTCGTAAGCTGCGGAATCGATCGTGGCGAGATCGCCGAGATCGAGATCGCGCCGCCCGTTGTTTTCGTGCGCCGTCAAACCAGCGTATTCGACAAACACTTCGTGCGCCGACGTCCAGCCGAACTCTTTGCCGAAGCCCATTCGGCCGGCTACTTCTGCCATCTGCCACCAATCGGCGCGCGCCTCTGCCGGTGCCGGAGTGAAAGCGCGCTGGCGCGAAATGCGCCGTTCCGAATTGGTGACGGTGCCGTCCTTTTCGCCCCAACCCAGCGCCGGCAGCAGCACGTGCGCGTACTTCGTCGTGTCGGTGTGACGGGCGACATCGGAGACCACGACGAACGGGCAGGCAGTCAGCGCCGCTGCCACCGTGTCCGCTTCCGGCATGCTGTCGACCGGATTAGTCGCCATGATCCACAGCGCCTTGATGCGTCCGTCGCCGACCGCGCGAAACAGGTCAACAGCCTTGAGGCCGGGTTTGTCGGCGATCACCGGCGAGCGCCAATAAGATTGCACGATGCGCCGGTGCTCGGCGTCGGTCAGGCTCATGTGCGCCGCGAGCATGTTGGCGAGACCGCCGACCTCACGTCCGCCCATCGCATTGGGCTGGCCGGTGACGGAAAACGGCCCGGCGCCGGGCGTGCCGATGCGGCCAGTGGCGAGATGGCAATTGATGATGGCGTTGACTTTGTCGGTGCCCGCCGACGATTGGTTGACGCCCTGGCTATAGATGGTGACGGTGCGCTCGGTCGCAACGAACAGCTCATAAAAGGCGCGCAACTCGACTAACGACAAACCCGTAGTTTCAGCGATCGTTTCGATCGGCATCCCGCGCGCAGTCTGGAAGGCATCGGCCGAGCCGGTCGTGTGCGTATCTATAAATTTGCGCGCTTTGGTTTTGGTCTTGGCACCGGCAATGGCGGCGAGCAGACCATTAAACAGCGGCACATCCGTACCCGGCGCGATCGCCAGATGCAGGTCGGCAATGCTGCACGTCGCTGTCTCGCGGGGATCGATGACGACGATCTTTGTGCCCCGCGTCTCGCGTGCCGCCTCCAGCCGCTGGAATAGCACCGGATGACACCACGCCAGGTTCGACCCCACGAGCACCACAAGATCGGCCTGCTCGATGTCGTCGTAGCAAACGGGCACGGTATCGGCGCCGAAAGCGCGCACATGGCCGGCCACCGATGACGCCATGCACAGGCGGGAATTGGTGTCGATGTTGGCCGAGCCGATGAAGCCCTTCATCAACTTGTTAGCCGCGTAGTAGTCCTCGGTTAGGATTTGGCCCGATACATAGAACGCAACGCTGTCGGGCCCATGCGCGATGATCGTTTCGCGGAAACGTTTGGCCACCAGATCAAGCGCCGTGTCCCACGTGGCGCGCGTGCCGCCGATTTCGGGATGCCGCAGACGATCATCAAGCGCCAGCGTCTCGCCGAGAGCGCTGCCTTTCGAGCACAGCCGGCCGAAATTGGCGGGATGATCGGGATCGCCCTTGATCGTCATACTGCCATCGGTGCCCGGAGTCGCCAGAACGCCACAGCCGACGCCGCAATAAGGACAGGTCGTTCGGATCGTGCTCATTCAGCAATCACGCGGCGTGGCTGGCCGCGAGTGTCGCACCATCCAGTAAAATGCGGCCCTTCTCGACCTTCAGCCGATAAGTGCGCACCTGACCACTATCGGCGCCTTGTGCCGCCCCACTCTCAAGTGAGATCACCCAGTTATGCAGCGGGCAGGTGACGGCACGCCCATGCACGATACCCTGACTGAGCGGGCCGGCCTTGTGCGGACACTTATCGTCGATGGCAAAAACCTCGTCGGCTTCCGTTCGAAAAATCGCAATGCAGCCGACCGCGGATTTGACGACGCGCGCTCCCAACATCGGAATATCGACGACTGCTCCAATATCGATCCAGCCCTTCATCGCACTCATTCCGCCGCCTCCAACCGCGTCAGATCCGCCATTGGCGCGAACTCGTGCGCGTCGTGGCCACCCACGCGCTCAGCCCATGGGTCCTTCTGTGAGAACGACTGCGAGAGCACGAAGCGGTCGTACAACGCCTTACGCCGCTCCACATCCGCCATGATCTGTTGCCGGATCGTTTCCAACCCGACGCGCTTGGCCCACTTGTAGATGCGTTCGAGATAACGGCCTTGCTCGCGATAAAGCTGCGTCAACGCGGCGATTACTTCGATCGTCTCCGCTTCCGTCGTGACGTGACCGAGCAATTCCGTGCCCTTGATATCGAGACCCGCAGCACCTGCGAAATGCACGTCGTAGCCGCTATCGACGCAGATGACGCCGATGTCCTTGCAGGTCGCTTCGGCGCAATTGCGCGGGCAGCCGGACACAGCAAGTTTGAGTTTCGCCGGGGTCCACGAGCCCCACAGGAACTTTTCCAGTTTGACGCCGAGCCCGGTCGAATCCTGCGTGCCGAACCTGCACCAATCCGTACCGACGCACGTTTTCACCGTGCGCAGCCCTTTTGCATAAGCAGCGCCCGACACCATACCCGCCTTGTTGAGATCGGCCCAAACCGCCAGCAGGTCCTCTTTCTTGACACCGAGCATATCGATGCGCTGGCCGCCGGTGCACTTCACTGTCGGGATCTCGAACTTTTCGACGATGTCGGCGATAGCGCGCAATTCCTTGGCGCTGGTCACACCGCCCCACATCCGCGGCACTACCGAATAGGTGCCATCCTTTTGGATGTTGGCATGCACGCGTTCATTGATGAAGCGCGACTGGCCATCATCCTTGTAGGTGTCGGGCCAGGTCGCGATCATGTAGTAGTTGAGCGCCGGACGGCATTTAGCGCAGCCGCATGACGTCTTCCATTCCAATGCCTGCATGAGATCCGGAATGGTCTGCAGGGTGCGTGCAACGATCAGTCGGCGCACGTCGTCATGACCCAGTGTTGTGCAGCCGCACATTGGTTGCACGGCGGTTGGGTTATACGTGTCGCCGAGCGAGATCGTCAGTAACTGCTCGACGAGCCCTGTGCACGACCCGCACGACGCCGATGCCTTGGTGTGCGCCCGTACATCGTCGAGCGACTTCAATCCGAGCGTGTTAATCGCTGCTGTAATTTTGCCCTTGCAGACGCCGTTACAGCCGCAAATTTCTGCCTCATCCGGCAACGCTGCAACGGCCGCCGTAGGGTCCAGGGGGGATCCTCCGGCATAGCTCGGTCCGAATATCAAGGTGTCGCGCATGGCGTCGACGGGCTTTGCCTTCTTGATCATATCAAATAGCCAGGCGCCATCGGCTGTATCGCCATAGAGCACCGCACCGATCAGTTTGTCATCTTTGAGGATCAAACGTTTGTAAACGCCGCGTGCCGCATCCCTGAGCACGATTTCCTCGCGGTCGCGTCCCTCGGCGAAATCGCCCGCCGAGAATAGGTTGATGCCTGTCACCTTGAGCTTGGTCGCCAAGGCGCTCGGCTGGAATGCCGCCGTTGCATCGCCCGCCAACTGTTGCGCGATGACGCTCGCCATTTCATAGAGCGGCGCCACCAGTCCGAATACCTGCCCGTGCGCCTCGGCACATTCGCCGACGGCATAAATCTCCGGATCGCTCGACCGCATCGACGTATCCACGACGATGCCGCGATTCACGGTGAGACCTGCATCCTTGGCGATCTGCGCGTTAGGACGAATGCCGACCGCCATGATCACAAGATCGGCCACAAGGCGCGTACCATCCTCCAACAGTACCGCCTCGACCTTCTTCTCACCGAGAATGGCTTTGGTATTGGCGCCGGTCAGGATTCTTATTCCGCGCGCTTCGATCGCGCGCTGCAGCAAATGTCCGGCGGGCGTATCGAGTTGCCGCTCCATCAAAGTCGGCGCCAGATGCACGACGGTGACGTCCATGCCCTGTTCCTTGAGGCCGACGGCGGCTTCCAGCCCGAGCAACCCGCCGCCGATGACGACGGCGTGGCCGCGCGACTTCGCCGCCAGCAACATGGCCTGAACGTCGTCGAGATCGCGATAGCTCAACACGCCCGCCAGCTTGTGGCCCGGCACGGGAATGATGATCGGTAGCGAGCCTGTGGCGATCAGCAATTTATCGTACGGCACGGTGATGCCGCGTGCCGTCGTCACTGTCTTGGCCGCACGGTCGATCTGGGTAACCGTGGCGCCCTTGTAGAGCGTCACGCCATGCTTGACATACCAGCCATCGCCATGAATCACGATTTGCTCGAACGACTTTTCGCCGGACAACAACGGCGACAGCATGATGCGATCGTAATTAACGCGCGGCTCCGCATTGAAGATCGTCACCTCGTATGCGTCGGGCGCCTGCTCGAACAGCCTCTCCAGCGCGCGGCCAGGTGCCATGCCGTTGCCGATGACCACCAGCCGTTGTCGCGGCTTAGGTTGATCCACTGCGCCCTTGCGATTTGCAGTGGGCTTCCCCTCGACCGTCACGTTCATGCCACTGCCTCCACGAATCGATGCCGCTCGTAAAGAAATTTGAGCACACTTTCTCGCGCCGCCAGATAGGCTGGAACCGTCGCCAGTTCAAGCCTATCGCGCGGTCGCTCAAGTTTAACCTCCAGCACCTCGCCAATCCCGGCGGCGGGACCATTCGTCATCATGACGATCCGGTCGGACAGCAGCACGGCCTCATCGACATCGTGCGTGATCATGATGGCGGTATTGCCGAGCCGCGTATGAATCTGCATGACCGTGTCCTGCAGATGCGCGCGCGTTAGCGCGTCCAGCGCGCCGAATGGTTCGTCCATCAAGAGAACTTTCGGTTCCATGGAAAGCGCTCGAGCGATGCCGACGCGCTGCTTCATGCCGCCCGAAATCTCGGCCGGACGTTTATCTTTGGCATGGCCCATCTGGACGAGATCCAGATTGTGCATCGTCCAGGCGTGCCGATCGGTCTTTGATTTGATGGTTGAAAAAACCTTGTCTACCGCCAGTCGAACATTGTCGTAGACCGTCAGCCACGGCAGCAGGGAATGGTTTTGGAACACGACCGCGCGATCAGGTCCGGGCCGGTTGACCTCGCGATCTTCGAGCAGGATCGCGCCTGCGGTGACCTGCGTCAGCCCGGCGACCAGATTGAGCAATGTCGACTTGCCGCAGCCGGAATGGCCGATGATCGAAACGTATTCACCTTTTTCGATCGTCAGACTGACGTCCTTGAGAACTTCCGACGTGCTATTGCCGCGGCGGAAGCTTTTGTCGACGTGATCGATCTTGAGCAGCGGACGGTTCGGCAGCGTCGCTTGCGCGAACGTGTGCGGACGTGGCGAGACGGGGGCAATCATGGGGTGCTTCTCACGCTGCAGCTGTGCCACGGGTGGCAAAATTCCCGAGCGCCGCGATGGCACGATCGAGGATGAAACCGACGACGCCGATGTAGGCCAGCGCGACGACGATGTCGGACAGCTTCGAAGAGTTCCAAGCGTCCCAGATGAAGAAACCGACGCCGACGCCGCCAGTCAGCATTTCCGCGGCCACGATCGCCAGCCACGACAAACCCACCCCGATCCTGAGCCCCGTGAAGATGTAGGGTGCGGCCGCCGGAACCATGATGCGGCGGAAAAATTCGAACGGGTTGAGTTGCAGCACGGCCGCCACGTTGCGGTAGTCCTGGGGAATATTGCGGATACCAACGGCCGTATTGATGATGATCGGCCATATCGCCGTAATGAAGATGACGAAGATCGCCGACGGCGCGCTATCTCGAAAGGCCGCCAGCGAGATCGGCAACCACGCGAGCGGCGGCACCGTACGCAGCATCTGGAAAATCGGATCGAGACCGCGCATCGCCCAGTCGCTCTGCCCAACCAGACAGCCAAGCATGATCCCGCACGCGGCGGCGAGCGCGAAGCCGATCGCCACCCGTTGCAGCGAGGTGAGGATGCGCCATCCCAAACCGATGTCCTGCGGGCCGTTGACGAAGAATGGGTCGACGATCAGATCGCGCGCCTCAAGCCAGATCCGCGACGGTGCCGGCAGGGTTGCTTTCGGCCCCGACGAAGCAAGCTCCCAGACAAGCAGCAGAATGGCCACCACGATCAGCGGCGGCACAACGGTCGCGAAGAAGTTGCCCACCGTCTCCCATGACAACCGTGATCGCCGCTTTGCAACCGGTAGCGCGTGCACCACCTTCGCAGCAGGTGCCTGTGCCGACGCCGAAGCAGTTGTGACGGATGCATCGACAAAGGGCGCTGACGAAGCGGTTGCTGCCATATTGATTTCCTTCCGATAGACTGGCGCGGGCGAACTGAGCGCGATCAGACCTGCGCACGCGAGATGGTAAGCGACTTCAAGTAGGCTGCGGGATCGGCCGCATCGAAGGTTTTGCCGTCGAAGAACTTCTCGACGCCACGGCTGTCGCCGCTCGGTGTGCCGGACAAGCCAAGGCCTTTGGCCGCCTCGATCCAGAGGTCGGAACGATTGGTTTTGTCGACCAACGCCTTGACGTCGAGCGTGGGGTCGAATTTTCCCCAGCGTATGTTTTCGGTGACGAACCAAGTGTCGAGGCTCTTCCACGGATAGGAAACTTCGCCTTTGTCGCCCCAGAATTTCATCGCCAGTTTCGGATCCGAAACTTTTCGCCCGCGGCCGTAGTTGATCTCGCCCTGGATGCGGCCGATGATATCGGCGACGGGCACGTTGAACCATTGGCGGCGCCCGACGATCTCGGCCATTTCAGCCTTGTTCTCGGCCTTGTCGCACCACTGCTGGGCTTGCATGGTGGCCATCATGATGGCGAGCGTCGCCTGCGGATTGGCGTCGACCCAGTCGGCGCGCATGCCAAGCACTTTTTCAGGATGCTTGAACCAGATCTCGCCGGTCGTAGCCGCGGTAAACCCGATGTCCTGATTGACCAATTGCTCGTTCCATGGCTCGCCCACGCAGAATGCATCCATGGTGCCGACTTTCATGTTCGCCACCATCTGCGGCGGCGGCACGACGATCGTCTGCACGTCCTTGTCCGGGTCGATGCCGCCGGCGGCAAGCCAATAGCGGATCCACAGATCGTGGGTGCCACCGGGGAAAGTCATGGCGACTTTGACATCCTTGCCGGCGGCTCGCTTTTGCGCGAAAGCCTCCTTCAAGGCGGAGCTGTCGGTGCCGACTTTGAGATCCTTGTACTCGTTGGAAACCGACAGGCCCTGACAGTCCTCGTTCAGCCGCATCAACCCGTACATCGGCAGCGGCTGGCTGTTCTGCATCACCTTGCCGGTGGAATAGAGATGTACCTTCGGCGACAGGATATGGCCGCCGTCGATGCCGTTGGCTTTCGTACCGAGTGCCATGTTGTCGCGCGTGGCGCCCCACGACGCCTGCTTGGCGATGTCCATGTCGGGCAGGCCGAATTTGGCGAACATCCCCTTCTCTTTAGCGATGATCAGGGGAGCGGCGTCGGTCAGCGCGATATAGCCGAGCCGTGTGCCCTTGACCTCCGCCCCGGCGCCTTGCGCAAAGGCTCCGCCTGGGAAAGCTAACTTTGCCGCGGCGACAGTCATGGCAGCAGAAGATGCCCGCAGAACTGCGCGGCGCGACACCGCGCGCAGCGCGCGTGTTGAATTGCTGTCAGTCATCGTGCCCTCTCATGGTCCCGCGCGGCGTTAGCCACCGAATGGTTAAGAGAGAGCAAATTGCGTGCCAAACCTGATTTCAATATTTATATGATATATTTCAATATGTTGAATTGGCGTCCGCAGAACTTTCCAATTTGCGACTGCTCATCCCGCAGGCGATGCTGCGTCGCAATGCATCTTTTGTGCGCAGCAACAGCAACCGCTCAATAAATGAGCAGGGCGTTCCAGGATCATTCCGATTTTAGTGGAATCGGGGAACGACCCTAGGAGCCTGTCCAGATAGGCTCGGCGCATTGCATTTTGGGGGACCGTAGCCGCTTCAGACGGCTTTTGCGAGCTTGGTGAGGTTGTGGGCTAAGCAGATCATCGCCCATTCGGCA